>NZ_PDIG01000026.1:0-152626 GCF_004745185.1 Escherichia sp. E2661 | reverse complement strand
CTGACACAAGGTCAGTCAAGTCTGACGAGGTGCTGAAAAAAAGTTAACGTTCTGGTAGGTGCAGGTGACTTCAGAAGATGGCAAAACAGGTAAGACCGCAGGAGGATACACCGAGAGGTAACAAGGGCAAGTTAGCCCGTAGAGGATGATTGGTACCTGCCTGGCGGATTTCATCATGGTTCGGGATAAAAATCCCATCAGAAACCGGATATATGGCTGCACCTACCCGTTTTATTACATAACTGAAGAAAGCATTGCATTCCGGGAGCGTCCATATATGTTACCTCGCGCCCGACCCGGTAGCCGTAAGGGATAAGCCGAGGGCACCGCGCAGCGGCGATTTTGTTCGCCAGAGCCCGGGGGTGCAGGGGGCGGCGACGATTGGCCGCCCCTTGCGCGCTCCTTGCGCCAGTGATTATATGAAGCAATGCACATGACAGGAGCGCAACAGGATGAGAGACTGAAATATTCTCGTTATTTTCGAATCTGATGACATTAATTAATTTTAAAATATCATCTTAAATACGCCAGTCACCACCAGTAGCCCAATCAGGAAAATAATCAATACTGCCCAGAGTATAATTTTCATTGGCGTTCCTTTATTTGTGAATGCTGAATAAGTATAGGAAAAAATGAAACTCTTTGCCGTCATTCATAAGCAATTAAGATAAATCAGAGGATATCATTCACTTACTGTATATTTTTCTGGATATGTCGTTTTATTTCCGCTGATGTATTGCCACGCGAAACTAAAAAATATATCGCCACACACGGTAATCTCCGCGCACCGTTTCTTACCTGATTATTCCCCATGAATCGTGATTCATTTAATGCAGCAAGCGTCTGTTTTCCGCTTTTAATTTTGTTGGCTGGGTGTGCGCCTGTGCACGAAACTCGCCAGGCGTTAAGCCTGCAAACGCCTGCCACGCAAGTGGACACGACGTTACCTGCGGCATTGAAAAACGGTTGGCCAGACAGTCAGTGGTGGCTGGAATACCACGATAATCAACTCACTTCCTTAATTAATAATGCAATACAGAACGCGCCGGATATGCAGGTGGCTGAACAGCGAATTCAACTGGCTGAAGCGCAGGCGAAAGCAGTAGCGACCCAGGATGGCCCGCAGGTAGATTTTTCTGCGGATATGCAACGGCAAAAAATGTCGGCTGAAGGGTTAATGGGGCCGTTTGCCCTGAACGATCCTGCCGCAGGAACTACGGGGCCGTGGTATACCAACGGTACTTTTGGTTTAACGGCGGGCTGGCATCTTGATATTTGGGGAAAGAATCGGGCGGAAGTTACTGCTCGCCTGGGGAATGGTAAAGCACGGGCGGCTGAACGTGAGCAGACCCGACAATTGCTGGCTGGCAGCGTGGCACGCCTGTACTGGGAGTGGCAAACCCAGGCAGCTTTGAACACTGTATTGCTGCAAATCGAAAAAGAGCAGAACACCATTATTGCGACCGATCGCCAGCTCTATCAGCGTGGAATTACCTCTTCGGTTGAAGGTGTGGAAACCGATATTAATGCCAGTAAAACCCAGCAACAGCTCAACGATGTCGCGGGTAAAATGAAAATTATCGAGGCGCGATTAAGTGCGCTCACCAACCATCAGAAAAGCGCATTGAAGCTGCATCCGGTCACGTTGCCGAAAGTGGCAAGCCAGCTTCCTGATGAACTGGGATATTCCTTGCTGGCCCGGCGGGCAGATTTGCAGGCGGCGCATTGGTATGTCGAGTCGTCGTTAAGTACCATCGACGCAGCAAAAGCGGCATTTTATCCCGACATCAATCTGATGGCCTTTCTGCAACAGGATGCTTTGCATTTAAGCGATCTTTTTCGTAGCTCCGCCCAACAGATGGGCGTCACGGCGGGGCTGACATTGCCAATATTCGACAGCGGCAGACTTAATGCCAATCTTGATATTGCGAAAGCCGAAAGCAACTTGTCGATTGCCAACTACAACAAAGCAGTGGTCGAGGCGGTGAATGATGTGGCGCGGGCGGCGAGTCAGGTGCAGACACTGGCAGAGAAAAACCAGCATCAGGCGCAAATTGAGCGCGATGCCATGCGTGTGGTGGGGCTGGCACAGGCGCGATTTAACGCGGGCATCATCGCGGGTTCCCGCGTCAGTGAAGCCAGAATTCCGGCGCTTCGCGAACGAGCCAACGGCCTGCTTTTGCAAGGGCAATGGCTGGATGCCTCCATTCAACTCACCAGTGCGCTGGGCGGGGGCTATAAACGCGGTTGATGTCTCATTTATCAAGTATTAAGCAGAGAAACGTTGGACCTCACCGGCGTTTCATTTCCCGCGCCGTTTCAGCCACCAGCGAACACCAACCACCAGAGCCACAACCAGAATCAACCAAACCCAGTGCTTCAAATGTTGGTCAAGTTCGTGCAACCACGGCGCAATCACCTGACCACCAGCGTAACCGATAGTGGTAAAAATCAACGCCCAGGCAAATGCGCCGAGAATATTCAGCGGTAGAAATATTTTCGGCGGTAGCTGACTAGCGCCAATCAGCGTCGGACCAATCACCCGAAAGCCATACATAAAACGTGTACCAATAACAAACAGATACGGATGACGTTGGATCAGCTTCTGCGCCCGTTCAATTTTATCCTGATGTTTTGATAAACGGCGTAACAGCTTGCCGCCAAACCGCCGCCCGCACAGATAAAGCGCCTGGTCGCCAATCATGCCGCCAAGTGCTACGGAAAGTACCACTAGCGGGAATTTCAGCAGCCCCTGATGCGCGGCAACACCACCGAGCAAGGTGACGGTTTCACCTTCAGCCAGACTGCCAAGTACCAGCGCGGCATAACCATATTGTGAAATAAGTGTATTAATATCCATAGGCCAGTCTGTCTCCCTTTGGTTACCTGTAAGCATACACCCAGTAAATTATTCACGCAGAAAAAGCCCCTCAGGGTAGTGCACTAATTTTGTGGTTGAATAAAAAATAATCACAAGCTGACTTATACTTGAACTGTCAGGTTCATGAACTCACAACAAGGGGGCGGTATGAGCCATGTCTGGGGACTGTTTTCCCATCCCGATCGTGAAATGCAGGTGATTAATCGTGAAAACGAAACGATTTCTCATCACTACACCCACCACGTTTTGCTGATGGCGGCGATTCCGGTGATTTGCGCCTTCATTGGCACCACGCAAATCGGCTGGAATTTTGGCGATGGCACTATCCTGAAGTTATCCTGGTTTACCGGACTGGCGTTGGCTGTCTTGTTTTATGGCGTGATGCTGGCTGGGGTCGCGGTGATGGGGCGGGTCATCTGGTGGATGGCGCGCAATTACCCACAGCGCCCGTCGCTTGCGCACTGTATGGTCTTCGCGGGATACGTCGCGACGCCGCTGTTTCTAAGCGGTCTGGTAGCGCTTTACCCGCTGGTCTGGCTGTGTGCTCTGGTCGGCACGGTGGCGCTGTTTTACACGGGGTATCTGCTTTATCTCGGTATTCCAAGCTTCCTGAATATTAACAAAGAGGAAGGTCTTAGCTTCTCCAGTTCGACACTGGCGATTGGTGTGCTGGTACTGGAAGTCCTGCTCGCCCTTACCGTCATACTTTGGGGGTACGGTTATCGTCTGTTCTAGAAAGTTCTTTTGCGTTGCATTGCTGGCGTAAATGTCAGCAATGCAGCATTTCCTCACGATTCTCCTTTGACGACCGCACTTTTTGCTCGTTATGATGGCTTCGCTAGCCTCAGTAAATCCTTACTCCGGCGGTGCGCAACCCGTGCGCGTGAACCACTATTTGAATGCTCATCATGCCGAAATTTCGAGTTTCTTTATTTAGCCTGGCCCTGATGCTGGCTGTGCCTTTTGCACCGCAGGCCGCTGCGAAAACGGCAGCCGCTACCACCGCTTCGCAGCCGGAAATTGCTTCCGGTAGTGCGATGATTGTTGATCTTAATACCAACAAAGTGATCTATTCGAACCACCCGGATCTGGTGCGTCCGATTGCCTCAATCACCAAATTAATGACTGCGATGGTTGTGCTGGATGCACGACTGCCGCTGGATGAGAAACTAAAAGTAGACATCAGCCAGACGCCGGAGATGAAAGGGGTCTATTCGCGCGTACGACTGAACAGCGAAATCAGCCGTAAAGATATGCTGCTGCTGGCGTTGATGTCTTCGGAAAACCGCGCGGCGGCGAGCCTGGCACATCATTATCTTGGCGGTTATAACGCATTTATTAAAGCAATGAATGCGAAAGCAAAAGCTCTCGGGATGAATAACACGCGCTTCGTTGAACCGACCGGGCTATCAGTGCATAACGTTTCGACTGCCCGTGATCTGACCAAATTGTTGATTGCCACCAAACAATATCCGTTGATCGGTCAGTTAAGTACCACCCGTGAAGATATGGCGACCTTCTCTAACCCGTCGTATACGCTGCCATTCCGCAATACTAACCATCTGGTGTATCGCGATAACTGGAATATCCAGCTAACCAAAACGGGCTTTACCAATGCCGCAGGGCATTGCCTGGTGATGCGCACGGTTTTCAATAATAAACCGGTGGCGCTGGTGGTGATGGATGCGTTTGGCAAATATACCCATTTTGCCGATGCCAGCCGCCTGCGTACATGGATTGAAACCGGCAAAGTGATGCCCGTTCCGGCAGCGGCGTTGAGTTATAAAAAACAAAAAGCCGCCCAGATGGCGGCGGCAGGGCAGACGGCACAAAACGATTAAGTTTGCTTGCCCGTAGGCCGGAGAAGGCGTTTACGCCGCATCCGGCATTCGATTGTGCCGTGCCTGATGCGATGCTTGCGCATCTTATCAGGCCTACAAACGTGACCCGCCCGTCAGGCTGGATAAGGCGTTCACGCCGCATCCGGCATTCGTTGTCCGTGCCTGATGCGATGCTTGCGCATCTTATCAGGCCTACAAATGTGACGCGCCTGTAGGCTGGANAAGGCGTCACGCCGCATCCGGCATTGTGTCGGATGCGATGCTGCCGCATCTTATCCGACCTACAGATATCACCGCGCTCGTAGGCTGGATAAGGCGTTCACGCCGCATCCGGAAAAAGCCGCCCGCACAATAACATCATTCTTCCTGAACACGTTTTACCGCAAATTATCATCACCACTGAAACCGATTACACCAACCACACCAGCCAAATATTTGTAATATTTTCATATTATTATTCAGTTTTCACGGTTGTTACATTTCTTTTCAGTAAAGTCTTAATTGCAGATAACCGTGTTTAACCTATGATGATATAACTCAATTAATTTCATATACTTAAATTATAACCATAATGAATATTAGTGTAAGCGATTACACTGATGTGATTTGCTTCACATCTTTTTACGTCGTACTCACCTATCTTAATTCACAATAAAAAATAACCATATTGGAGGGCATCATGCCTGACGCTAAAAAACAGGGGCGGTCAAACAAGGCAATGACGTTTTTTCGTCTGCTTCCTTGCTGCTCTGGCGGGATTACTCTTTGGCCTGGATATCGGTGTAATTGCTGGCGCACTGCCGTTTATTGCAGATGAATTCCAGATTACTTCGCACACGCAAGAATGGGTCGTAAGCTCCATGATGTTCGGTGCGGCAGTCGGTGCGGTGGGTAGCGGCTGGCTCTCCTTTAAACTCGGGCGCAAAAAGAGCCTGATGATCGGCGCAATCCTGTTTGTTGCCGGTTCGCTGTTCTCTGCTGCTGCACCGAACGTTGAAGTGCTGATTCTTTCCCGCGTTCTGCTGGGTCTGGCGGTAGGTGTAGCCTCTTATACCGCGCCGCTGTACCTCTCTGAAATTGCGCCAGAGAAAATTCGCGGCAGTATGATCTCGATGTATCAGTTGATGATCACTATCGGGATCCTCGGCGCGTATCTTTCTGATACCGCCTTCAGCTACACCGGTGCATGGCGCTGGATGCTGGGTGTGATTATCATCCCGGCAATTCTGCTACTGATTGGTGTCTTCTTCCTGCCAGACAGCCCACGTTGGTTTGCCGCTAAACGCCGCTTTGTTGATGCCGAACGCGTGCTACTGCGCCTGCGCGACACCAGCGCGGAAGCCAAACGCGAACTGGATGAAATCCGTGAAAGTTTGCAGGTTAAACAGAGCGGTTGGGCATTGTTTAAAGAGAACAGTAACTTCCGTCGCGCGGTGTTCCTGGGTGTACTGTTGCAGGTGATGCAGCAATTCACCGGGATGAACGTCATCATGTACTACGCGCCGAAAATCTTCGAACTGGCGGGTTATACCAACACCACAGAGCAAATGTGGGGGACCGTGATTGTCGGCCTGACCAACGTACTTGCCACCTTTATCGCAATCGGTCTTGTTGACCGTTGGGGGCGTAAACCAACGTTGACGCTGGGCTTCATGGTGATGGCTGTGGGCATGGGCGTACTGGGTACAATGATGCACATCGGTATTCACTCACCGTCGGCGCAGTATTTCGCCATCGCCATGCTGCTGATGTTTATTGTCGGTTTTGCCATGAGCGCGGGTCCGTTGATTTGGGTACTGTGTTCTGAAATCCAGCCGCTGAAAGGCCGCGACTTCGGTATCACCTGCTCCACCGCTACCAACTGGATTGCCAACATGATTGTCGGCGCAACCTTCCTGACTATGCTCAACACGCTGGGCAACGCCAATACCTTCTGGGTTTACGCAGGTCTGAACGTGCTGTTTATCCTGCTGACACTGTGGCTGGTGCCGGAAACCAAACACGTTTCGCTGGAACACATTGAACGTAATCTGATGAAAGGTCGTAAACTGCGCGAAATCGGCGCTCACGATTAATCTCCCCAGGCTTCCTCCCGTCGCGGAGGAAGCCACCTCTTGCAGTCATCTTTTCTTCGCTCTATCCTCTGCCGCTATGAAAACATCCCGTCTCCCTATCGCCATCCAACAGGCTGTTATGCGTCGCCTGCGGGAAAAACTCGCCCAGGCCAACCTGAAGCTGGGGCGTAACTATCCGGAGCCAAAACTCTCTTATACCCAGCGTGGCACATCCGCCGGAACGGCCTGGCTGGAAAGCTATGAAATTCGCCTCAATCCGGTGTTGCTGATGGAAAACAGCGAGGCTTTTATAGAAGAAGTGGTGCCACACGAACTGGCGCATTTGCTGGTATGGAAACACTTTGGTCGCGTAGCGCCACATGGCAAAGAGTGGAAGTGGATGATGGAAAGCGTGCTGGGCGTTCCCGCCCGCCGTACGCATCAGTTTGAACTGCAATCCGTGCGCCGTAACACTTTCTCCTACCGTTGCAAATGCCAGGAGCATCAGCTCACCGTACGTCGTCATAACCGCGTGGTACGAGGCGAAGCCGTCTATCGCTGCGTTCACTGCGGTGAACAACTGGTTGCCCAATAACCAGCAGAACTATCAGGAATTTTACTGATCTGGCTGATTGCATACCAAAACAACTTTCGCTACGTTGCTCGCTCGTTTTAACACGGAGTAAGTGATGTACCGTAATTTGTCTGTGGCTGCGGTGGTACTGAGCGCAGCATTATCCGGCACGGCGTTAGCCGAAGGCATCAATAGTTTTTCCCAGGCGAAAACAGCAGCGGTAAAAGTCTACGCTGATGTGCCGGGAACATTTTACTGTGGATGTAAAATCAACTGGCAGGGTAAAAAAGGCATCGTGGATCTGGAGTCGTGCGGGTATCAGGTGCGCAAAAATGAAAACCGCGCCAGCCGCGTAGAGTGGGAACATGTTGTTCCCGCCTGGCAGTTCGGCCACCAGCGTCAGTGCTGGCAGGAAGGCGGTCGTAAAAACTGCGCTAAAGATCCGGTTTATCGCCAAATGGAAAGCGATATGCATAACCTGCAGCCCGCGATAGGTGAAGTGAATGGCGATCGCGGCAACTTTATGTACAGCCAGTGGAATGGCGGCGAGGGCCAGTATGGGCAGTGCGCTATGAAGATTGATTTCAAAGAAAAAGTTGCTGAACCGCCAGCTCATGCCCGTGGTTCCATTGCGCGGATTTACTTCTACATGCGTGACCAGTACAACCTGACACTCTCACGCCAGCAAACGCAGCTGTTTAACGCCTGGAACAAAATGTATCCGGTCACCGACTGGGAGTGTGAGCGTGACGAACGCATCGCGAAGGTGCAAGGCAATCACAACCCGTATGTGCAACGCGCTTGCCAGGCGCGAAAGAGCTAACCTACACTAGCGAAATTCTTTTTGTTAACCCTACCCCACGCGCGCAACCGCGTGGGGAGACGACGCGGATATTTAACCATGCGTATCCCCCGCATTTATCATCCTGAACCACTCACCAGCAATTCGCAGATCGCGCTTTGTGAAGATGCTGCTAACCATATCGGGCGCGTCCTGCGTATGGGGCCAGGTCAGGCATTACAGTTATTTGACGGCAGCAACCAGGTCTTTGACGCAGAAATCACCAGCGCCAGCAAAAAAAGCGTGGAAGTTAAAGTGCTGGAAGGCCAGGTAGACGACCGTGAATCTCCCTTGCATATTCACCTTGGTCAGGTGATGTCGCGCGGAGAAAAAATGGAATTCACTATCCAGAAATCGATAGAACTTGGCGTAAGCTCATTACGCCACTTTTTCTGAACGCTGCGGCGTTAAACTGGATAGTGAACGTCTGAACAAGAAGCTCCAGCAGTGGCAGAAAATTGCAATTGCCGCCTGCGAGCAGTGTGGTCGTAATCGGGTACCAGAAATCCGTCCGGCGATGGATCTGGAAGCCTGGTGTGCAGAGCAAGATGAAGGCTTGAAACTCAATCTTCACCCGCGCGCCAGTAACAGCATCAATACATTGCCGTTACCGGTTGAACGCGTCCGCCTGCTGATTGGCCCGGAAGGCGGTTTGTCGGCAGATGAAATTGCCATGACTGCCCGCTATCAATTTACTGATATCCTGTTGGGACCTCGCGTTCTGCGTACTGAGACAACTGCGCTCACCGCCATTACCGCGCTACAAGTGCGTTTTGGCGATCTGGGCTAACGGAGAAGAATAATGATCAAGCTCGGCATCGTGATGGACCCCATCGCAAGCATCAACATCAAGAAAGATTCCAGTTTCGCTATGTTGCTGGAAGCACAGCGTCGTGGTTACGAACTTCACTATATGGAGATGGCCGATCTCTATTTGATCAATGGTGAGGCTCGCGCTCGTACCCGTACTTTGAGCGTCGAACAGAACTACGATAAATGGTACGAGTTCACGGGTGAGCAGGATCTGCAACTGGCCGATCTCGACGTGATTCTGATGCGTAAAGATCCGCCGTTTGATACCGAGTTTATCTACGCGACCTATATTCTGGAACGCGCCGAAGAGAAAGGAACGCTGATTGTTAACAAGCCGCAGAGCCTGCGCGACTGTAACGAGAAGCTGTTTACCGCCTGGTTCTCTGACTTAACGCCAGAAACACTGGTCACGCGCAATAAAGCGCAGTTGAAAGCGTTCTGGGAAAAACACAGCGATATCATCCTCAAGCCGCTGGACGGTATGGGTGGCGCGTCGATTTTCCGCGTGAAAGAAGGCGATCCGAACCTTGGTGTGATTGCCGAAACCTTGACTGAGCACGGCACTCGCTACTGCATGGCACAAAATTATCTGCCAGCGATTAAAGATGGTGACAAGCGCGTGCTGGTGGTGGATGGCGAACCAGTACCGTACTGTCTGGCGCGTATTCCACAGGGCGGCGAAACCCGTGGCAATCTGGCTGCCGGTGGTCGTGGCGAACCTCGTCCGCTAACGGAAAGCGACTGGAAAATCGCCCGTCAGGTAGGACCGACGCTGAAAGAAAAAGGGCTGATTTTTGTTGGTCTGGATATTATCGGTGACCGCCTGACTGAAATTAACGTCACCAGCCCAACCTGTATTCGTGAGATTGAAGCAGAGTTTCCGGTGTCTATCACCGGAATGTTAATGGATGCTATTGAAGCACGATTACAGCAGCAGTAACCCTGTTTAGCGAGAGGGATCTCGTTGAGACTATGAGTGACAGCGCCATACTTTCCACGCATACTGGGCGCTGTTGCTTTTTTGAACCAGGAAACAGAACCTCTGACAATGAATTTACAGCATCACTTTCTTATTGCCATGCCTGCTCTCCAGGATCCGATTTTCCGTCGTTCCGTGGTCTACATTTGCGAACATAATACCAATGGAGCAATGGGGATCATCATTAACAAGCCACTGGAAAATCTCAAAATTGAAGGGATTCTGGAAAAGCTGAAGATCACGCCGGAGCCGCGTGATGAATCTGTCCGTCTGGACAAACCGGTTATGCTTGGCGGTCCGCTGGCTGAAGATCGCGGGTTTATTTTGCATACCCCGCCATCCAATTTTGCGTCCAGCATTCGCATTTCAGATAACACGGTGATGACCACTTCCCGCGATGTGCTGGAAACACTCGGCACCGATAAACAACCTGCTGACGTGATGGTAGCCCTTGGTTACTCCTCCTGGGATAAAGGCCAACTGGAGCAAGAAATTCTCGATAATGCGTGGTTAACCGCCCCGGCAGATCTGAATATTCTGTTCAAAACACCGATAGCCGACCGCTGGCGCGATGCGGCAAGGCTGATTGGTGTTGATATTCTCACCATGCCTGGTGTGGCAGGGCATGCCTGATGAGCGGAACATTACTCGCCTTCGACTTCGGCACCAAAAGCATTGGCGTAGCGGTCGGCCAACGCATTACCGGCACCGCTCGCCCGCTGCCCGCAATTAAAGCACAGGACGGTACGCCGGACTGGAACCTTATCGAGCGTTTACTGAAAGAGTGGCAACCAGACGAAATCATCGTCGGTTTACCGCTGAATATGGACGGCACCGAGCAACCATTGACTGCCAGAGCGCGTAAATTTGCCAACCGTATTCATGGCCGTTTTGGTGTTGAAGTAAAGCTCCATGATGAACGGCTTAGCACCGTGGAAGCGCGTTCCGGTCTGTTTGAACAAGGCGGCTATCGGGCGCTCAACAAAGGCAAAGTCGACTCTGCCTCTGCGGTTATTATTCTCGAAAGTTATTTCGAGCAGGGATATTAAGGCGATTTATAAGCGCACGGATTGCTGATAACGTGCTCGTTGTTTCATGTTGGATGCGGCGTGAACGCCTTATCCAACCTACAGTGAGTGCAAATTCAATAAGTTACGCTTCCCTTATAGGCCCGATAAGCTTGCGCATCGGGCATGTTTACAATTCGTATCAGGCACAGCAACGTCACAAGCGCCCTTCCCCCACCCGCTGCTGATAACTCTGCTGAAACGTTATCATCCCCACCTGCTGCCCGGTTTGAATAACATGCGGTAACTGGTGGGTTTTCCCCTCACGAATCAAATTCCCCACCGCGGGTGTGTTAATCAGCAATTCAAACAGCGCCACACGTCCTTCCTGTTTATCCACTTCCAGCTTTTGTGACAACACTGCTCGCAAACTACCCGCCAGTTGATTACGCACGGGATCTTTTTCCTGCGCCGGAAATGAATCCACCAACCGCTCAACGGCCTGCGCCGCACCACGCGTATGTAAAGTTGCCAGCACCAGGTGCCCGGTTTCTGCCGCCGTCAGCGCCAGACGTATTGTCTCGCTGTCACGCAGCTCTCCGAGCAATATCACATCGGGATCTTCCCGCAATGCAGCCCGCAATCCCGATGCGAACGTCATACAGTGCAAACCAATCTCCCGCTGCTGGATCAAACATCGCTGGCTGGTATAGAGATATTCCACAGGATCTTCCAGCGTCAGAATATGCGCATCGGCATGTTGATTGAGATAGCCAACCATCGCCGCCAGAGTGGTCGATTTGCCACTCCCCGTCGCCCCCGTCACCAGAATCAGGCCATTCTCGCTATTGAGTAATTCCGGTAATACCGGCGGCGCGCCAAGCTGTTCGAGCTGCGGGCAGTGCGAAGGCAACAGCCGTAACGCCAGAGAAATACCTTGCCGTTGGGCGAACGCACTACCACGCAACCGCTGGTTTTCCGTCAGCGACACGGCAAAATCCAGCTGACCATTCTCCAGCAATATCGCCCGCTGCTCGTCATCCAGCCACTCCCGCAGTAGCTCCTCGACGTCCGGCGCATCAAACGGCGCAGCTTCCATTCTGCCGCGAATGCGCCATCGTGCGGGCCAGGCGCTGCACAGGTGTAGATCCGAGACGTTATGCTTTACACTAAGGGCCACAATTTCTTCCATATTCATACTAAGATCCTCGGAAAATGAACGATATTGCGCATAACCTGGCACAGGTCCGGGACAAAATCTCAGCGGCTGCAACGCGTTGCGGCCGTTCTCCAGAAGAAATTACGCTGCTTGCAGTCAGTAAAACAAAACCTGCGAGCGCCATCGCAGAAGCCATTGATGCCGGGCAGCGTCAATTTGGTGAAAACTACGTTCAGGAAGGGGTAGATAAAATTCGCCACTTTCAGGAGCTGGGCGTAACAGGATTAGAATGGCATTTTATTGGCCCGTTGCAGTCTAATAAAAGCCGCCTGGTGGCAGAAAATTTCGACTGGTGTCATACCATCGACCGTTTGCGTATCGCTACCCGCCTGAACGACCAGCGACCGGCAGAACTTCCCCCTCTTAACGTGCTGATTCAAATCAATATTAGCGATGAAAACAGCAAGTCAGGGATTCAACTGGCGGAACTGGACGAGCTGGCTGCTGCGGTCGCTGAACTACCGCGTTTACGTCTGCGCGGGCTGATGGCAATCCCTGCGCCTGAGTCAGAATATGTAAGGCAGTTTGAAGTTGCACGCCAAATGGCTGTAGCATTTGCCGGACTGAAAACGCGCTACCCGCATATCGACACGCTCTCTCTGGGAATGTCGGACGATATGGAAGCCGCCATTGCGGCAGGTAGCACGATGGTTCGTATCGGCACTGCAATTTTTGGTGCGCGTGATTACTCTAAAAAATAAGGAATTAAAGGAACGCCATGAATACGTTGACTTTCCTGCTTTCAACGGTCATTGAGCTGTATACCATGGTGCTGTTATTACGCATCTGGATGCAGTGGGCTCATTGTGATTTTTATAACCCTTTCTCACAGTTTGTGGTGAAGGTGACACAACCGATTATCGGGCCACTGCGCCGCGTTATTCCGGCAATGGGCCCCATTGATAGCGCCTCGCTGCTGGTCGCGTACATTTTGAGTTTTATCAAAGCCATCGTGCTGTTCAAAGTGGTGACCTTCCTGCCGATCATCTGGATTGCAGGTTTGCTGATTCTGCTGAAAACCATCGGCCTGCTGATTTTCTGGGTCCTGCTGGTGATGGCGATTATGAGCTGGGTAAGCCAGGGTCGTAGCCCAATTGAATACGTGCTGATTCAGCTTGCCGATCCGCTGCTGCGCCCGATTCGCCGCCTGCTACCGGCAATGGGTGGGATTGATTTCTCGCCGATGATCCTCGTTCTGCTGCTGTATGTCATTAATATGGGTGTCGCAGAAGTGCTGCAGGCAACCGGAAATATGCTGCTGCCGGGGCTGTGGATGGCGTTATGAGTGCCGTAACAGTTAATGATGACGGTCTGGTTTTACGGCTCTATATTCAGCCGAAAGCCAGCCGTGATTCTATTGTCGGTTTACATGGCGACGAGGTAAAAGTCGCCATTACCGCGCCGCCGGTTGACGGTCAGGCCAACAGCCATCTGGTGAAGTTTCTCGGTAAGCAATTCCGGGTAGCCAAAAGCCAGGTGGTGATTGAGAAAGGCGAACTTGGCCGCCACAAACAAATTAAAATCATTAATCCGCAACAAATCCCGCCAGAAATCGCGGCGTTAATTAATTAGGTATCCTATGCAAAAAGTTGTCCTCGCAACCGGCAATGCCGGTAAAGTGCGTGAGCTGGCGTCGCTGCTTAGCGACTTCGGTCTTGATATCGTGGCCCAAACAGACCTCGGCGTAGATTCCGCTGAAGAAACCGGCCTGACCTTTATCGAAAACGCGATTCTGAAAGCGCGCCATGCGGCAAAAGTGACCGGTTTACCGGCAATTGCGACGACTCTGGTCTGGCGGTAGATGTGCTTGGCGGCGCGCCGGGTATTTACTCCGCACGTTATTCCGGTGAAGACGCGACCGATCAAAAGAATCTGCAAAAACTGCTGGAAACACTGAAAGACGTACCGGACGACCAACGTCAGGCGCGTTTCCACTGCGTGCTGGTGTATCTGCGTCACGCGGAAGATCCGACCCCGCTGGTGTGCCATGGCAGCTGGCCGGGTGTGATTACTCGCGAACCGGCGGGCACTGGTGGCTTTGGTTATGATCCAATCTTCTTCGTACCTTCCGAAGGGAAAACCGCTGCCGAACTGACCCGCGAAGAAAAGAGCGCCATTTCCCACCGTGGTCAGGCATTGAAACTGCTGCTGGACGCTTTACGTAATGGTTAAATTACCGCCGCTGAGTCTCTACATTCACATCCCGTGGTGCGTGCAGAAATGCCCGTACTGCGATTTCAACTCTCACGCGTTGAAAGGAGAAGTGCCGCACGACGATTATGTTCAGCATCTGCTTTGCGATCTGGACAACGATGTGGCTTACGCTCAGGGCCGTGAAGTAAAGACAATCTTTATTGGCGGTGGTACGCCGAGCCTGCTTTCCGGCCCGGCGATGCAAACGCTGCTGGACGGCGTGCGTGCGCGTTTGCCGCTGGCAGCGGATGCAGAAATTACTATGGAAGCGAACCCTGGAACGGTAGAAGCCGATCGCTTTGTCGATTATCAGCGTGCTGGTGTGAACCGCATCTCTATTGGTGTGCAGAGTTTTAGCGAAGAAAAGCTGAAACGGCTCGGGCGCATTCACGGCCCGCAAGAAGCGAAACGTGCAGCAAAACTGGCAAGCGGACTGGGGCTGCGTAGCTTTAACCTCGATTTGATGCACGGGCTGCCGGATCAATCACTGGAAGAGGCGCTAGGCGATCTGCGCCAGGCCATTGAACTGAATCCGCCGCATCTTTCCTGGTATCAACTGACCATCGAACCCAATACGCTGTTTGGCTCGCGCCCTCCCGTACTGCCGGACGATGATGCGTTATGGGATATTTTCGAACAGGGGCATCAGTTGTTAACCGCGGCAGGTTATCAGCAATATGAAACTTCCGCTTACGCCAAGCCCGATTATCAGTGCCAGCACAATCTCAATTACTGGCGATTTGGCGACTACATCGGCATCGGCTGCGGCGCGCACGGCAAAGTGACCTTCCCGGATGGGCGCATTCTGCGTACCACCAAAACGCGTCATCCGCGTGGTTTTATGCAAGGAAGGTATCTGGAAAGCCAGCGTGATGTCGAAGCCGCAGATAAGCCGTTTGAGTTCTTTATGAATCGCTTCCGTCTGCTGGAGGCCGCGCCGCGCGTGGAGTTTAGCCAGTTTACTGGCCTTTCTGAAGAAGTTATTCGCTCTCAGTTAGACGAGGCTATCGCTCAGGGCTATCTCACAGAATGTGCGGATTACTGGCAGATTACGGAACATGGGAAGCTGTTTTTAAATTCGCTGCTGGAGCTTTTTCTAGCTGAGTAAACTTGTATTGCCGGATGCGGCGTGAACGCCTTATCCAGCCTACATGTGGCAACGGTTGTAGGTCTGATAAGACGCGCAAGCGTCGCATCAGACGTTGATTGCCGGATGCGGCGTGAGCGCCTCAGCCGACATGTGGCAGCGGTTGTAGGTCTGATAAGACGCGCTAGCGTCGCATCAGACGTTGATTGCCGGATGCGGGGTCGAACGCCGCATCCTGCTACAAATCGTGCGCTATATCAAAACTTACTTAATCACCCCATTGCGCCGTAATGCTTCGGTATCTTTTTTCCAGCGATCGCAGGCCTTATTGATATCGTCAATTTTCATCAAAATCGCGACTTTTTTTACTGTTTATTTCTGAAACCTTCATCGTTAACGGATATTGCCCTTTCTCGAGCGTTATCCAGTCATCCTGCAATTTACGGCTAAGTTTTTGTGATTGCAGAAAGGTCTGTCGCCGTTGTTCGTTGATATCAAAATCTCGTTTCTGCTGAATCGGCACTTCATAACACTCTTCACTCTGTTTATGACATGCCGCAATCGCCGGTTGATAAACCTCTTTGTCATATTTAACCGCGAACGCCTCGCTATCATTCTGTTTATTAAACTCATCACGCTGTTGGTGAATTTTTTTTAAAGGCGTCTTCGCGAGTCATTTGCTTGCCATTTGCATCTTTTCCCCAATATGCATCTGCTGCTTTCTTCGCCGCCACCATTTGCTTATCAAGCGCTTTTACATCCTTTTCCAGCGCAGGAATCGAGTTCTTCTGGGTATTCAACGCTGATTCAAGCTGACTAAAGCGATAATTGAAATCTTCGCTATTCACAATCAGGTACTTATTATTCGTTTTAATATCGTCGACCGCCCGCCCACTATCGCTGGCTGCCGCCTGAAAAGAGTAAAAGTTCACCGTCCAGCCAGACGCGGGCGTTCCTTTACTGGTTAACATCGCCGAGAATTTTACTGGTTTATCTTTCGTCCAGGTCTGTTCGAGCAGTTCGTAATCTGTCAACTGACCGACCCAGGTATAGAGATCGTCATTGGAAGAGACATCGCCTTCCGCTGACCAGGTGGCCTGATTACCCTTGGCATCAAGATTTTTTAAGGTGATGGCATCAAGTTTGAGAATGCCGTGATACTGCTTTTTGAATTGATCTTTTAAGATATTTTCAGTTGGCGGTTCGCCATCGGCCCAGACATTACCAGACATCAACATAAGCAGCGCCGTGCCAACAATCCATTGCTTTTTCACCCGAAAACCCTCGCGCGGAATAATTTATTCCGGTGATTATCATTAGGGTAATGATAATTGGCAATGGACGTGAGTCTGAAGTGAATAAGCCCCGGCGCGATACCGGGGCGAGGTGATTAGTACTGATTGAAGATCTGCTGGATCTGCTGCGGATCTTTGGTTTGCGTCAGAGCCAGTTGCAGCAGAACGCGCGCTTTTTGCGGGTTCAGCGTGCCAGAGGCGACGAAGCCGTATTTCGCATCATCCACTTCGGCATCCTGAGTGGTAGCGCCCGTCGGTACGCGGGAAGAACGCACTACCGCAGTGCCGTTTTTCGCGGCGGTCGCCAGAGTGTCAAACACGGATTTATACAGGTTGCCGTTACCCACACCAGCGCTCACGATGCCATCATAGCCCGCATCTACCAGGGCTTTAGCCGGAAGATCGGATGCGTTAGCGTAGTTATAAACAATGCCGACTTTCGGCAGTTCATTCAGCTTAGAGACATCGAACGGCGTGTCGCCAGTATGCTTACGTGCCGGGGTACGCTGATAGTCAATCTTACCGTTGTGAATGTAACCCAGAGGGCCGTAGTTAACAGACTTAAAGGTCGCAACGTCGGTGGTGTTGGTTTTGGTGACATCCCGCCCATCCAGCACAGTGTCGTTCATCACCACCAGCACACCACGATTGGCGGAGGCTTTATCAGCTGCGGTCACTACCGCGTTATACAGGTTGAATGGACCGTCTGCGCTCATGGACGTGGACGGGCGCATTGCGCCAACCATCACCACGGGCTTGTCGCATTTCACCGTCAGGTCGAGGAAGTAAGCAGTCTCTTCCATCGTGTCGGTACCGTGGGTAATAACGAAGCCGTCAGTCTTATCACAGTCGGTGTTAATTTTTTTCGCCAGTGTCAGCCAGACATCATCGTTCATATCCTGGGAGCCGATATTAACGACCTGCTCGCCTTTAACGTTCGCAATGTCCTTCAGTTGCGGCACCGCATTGACCAGATTTTCTACGCCAACTTTACCCGCTGTGTAGTTAGATTTGGTTGCGGAGTCACCACCACCGGCAATCGTCCCGCCAGTCGCTAAAATGGTGATATTGGGTAATGCCAATGCTGCACCACTAAAACCCATAACCAGTGCGGCAAGTGCCGTCTTTTTGAAAAACTCCATTTCATTCCTCCAGTTACGTGAACGCTACGTATTATCCCTTAGCTTTGTATAGGAAATTTGACGTTAAACAATTTACTTTGTGAATAGATTTTGGAGATCTATAAAGTTAGAGGCAGGTAACAAAATGAAGAATTAAACGGCATAAAAAAGCATTATGCCGTCTTAAACTAGAGGATTATTTCAAATTCCCGACCAGGGCTTTACGGCTGTCTTCCAGAGTCACAACACGGCTACAAACATCTTTGCCAAATTGCTGGAAATCTTTTTCCTGCTTTTTCCACTCGGTCTGGATTGAGGATTGCAGTCCTCCCAGGCTTCCCAGCACATTCTGTAACGGGTTGCCGCCGCTTTTCAGCACCGCTTTCGCGCCCATTTCGTTAATGCTGTCCTGCAAAATTCCGCCCATCGCCTGATTCACTAACTGCTGACCTTCGGCGCGAACCTGATCAATGGCTTTATAGTGAAATGTCAGGCCATCGCTGCGCGTTTCGATAATACGATTCATCTGCTCTTTCAGCTGCGCATCAAGTTTGGTCAGACGGCTGCGCATTTTGCTGCTTTCGCCCATCTCCTGAACGATAATTTTATCCAGCGCAACGCGTGCTTTCTCTACGCGGCTTTTCGCGCCTTCATCAATCCACGGCAGCGTGCTGCGCAGTTCGGCCTGATAATCCTTCGCCTGCTCGCGCTGGGCGGCGTTCAGTGAATATTGCTTGCCGTTGTACATCACATTGCCGTCTGGCGTGATCACCAGATTGCCGTTTTCGCCCTTCACCTGCACGGTTTGCGGGCTGACAATCACATCGTCACGCGGCGTGACGCTGCACTGGTAGTCGGCGTGAGCGGTCATTGCCGTCACTGAAAGTGCTGCCGCCAGCAGCATTTTGCGCATCATAGTCTTCCCTCAAGAACAAATCAGGCCAGCATTTGCTGGCCCCAGATTGATAACAAAGTACACGTTGTCCATGCCGGATGCGGCGTAAATGCTTTATCCGGCCTACTCGATCGTGCATCTTTCCAGGCCTGATAAGCGTAGCGCATCAGGCAGTTTTGCATTTGTCATCGCCCGTATGCTTTCTTAGTCCCACCAAACATCGAAAAGTTCGCTGGTGCGTACCTCATCCAGTTTGCGCTCTTCCAGCCACTTACGCACAATCGCCTGATGTTCTTCGGTGCATTTGCCGATTTCCTGCATGCAGATCAGACCTTCCCAGGCCAGATAACCGCTGCCGTCAAAGGCCAGTTTGTTCGGTTCGATAACCTCGTTAATAAAGTCATCAACGGTTTTATCAATCTGCTCTTCCGATGTACCTTCCGGGAATCGCCATGCCACCGAAAATCCTAATTCCTGGAATTCGTCGATGTGCATTTTTTTACGCAGACGACGGCTACGGTTCTTTGCCATTATTTCACCCTCTCGAACATTAAGTCCCATACTCCGTGACCAAGACGATGACCACGTTGTTCAAATTTCGTCACCGGACGTGATGCCGGACGCGGTACGTAATCATTGCTCTCTGACAGGTTTTTATAACCGTCAATGGAAGACATCACTTCGAGCATATGTTCCGCATAAGGTTCCCAATCGGTCGCCATATGGAATACGCCACCCAGCTGCAGTTTGCTTTTTACCAGTTCAGCAAACGGCACCTGAACGATACGGCGTTTATTATGGCGCGCTTTGTGCCACGGGTCAGGGAAAAAGAGCTGCACCATGCGCAATGAATTGTCAGGAATCATTTTATGCAGCACTTCAACCGCGTCGTGGCACATCACGCGCAGGTTGGTTAAGCCCTCTTCATGCGCAGAAGCCAGGCATGCACCAACGCCCGGTGAATGCACTTCAATGCCGAGGAAGTCCTGCTCGGGGCGATCTTTAGCCATTGCCACCAGCGAGGCGCCCATGCCAAAACCAATCTCAAGCGTCACCGGCGCTTCACGGCCAAAAAGCGCAGGGAAATCCAGCATATCTTCGCTGAACTCAACGCCCATCACCGGCCAGTAGTTTTCCAGCGCATGTTCCTGGCCTTTGGTCAGTCGCCCCTGGCGGCGCACAAAACTACGGATACGGCGCAGTGGGCGGCCGTTTTCATCAAATTCCGGTGAGATGACGTCGTTTTTCATAAAGATTTAGTCGCTTGTGAAAGTGTTCTGAAAACGGGCATTATCCAAAGTTAGTTGCCGGATGCAAGCATGATAAGGCCGTAGCTGCGGAAAGTTCCGGTTTACACCCCGCCGCGGCTGTGCTGCAATCTTGCCCCCAACAACAGTGAATTCGGTGACCATGCAAGCGTCGCAATTTTCAGCCCAGGTTCTGGACTGGTACGATAAATACGGGCGGAAAACGCTGCCCTGGCAAATTGACAAGACGCCCTACAAAGTATGGCTCTCAGAAGTGATGTTGCAACAAACTCAGGTTGCGACCGTTATCCCCTATTTTGAACGCTTTATGGCGCGCTTCCCGACGGTGACCGATCTCGCCAATGCGCCGCTGGACGAAGTTCTCCACTTGTGGACCGGGCTTGGCTATTACGCCCGCGCGCGCAATCTGCATAAAGCGGCACAGCAAGTTGCCACCTTACACGGTGGTAAATTCCCGGAAACCTTTGAAGAAGTCGCGGCGTTACCGGGCGTCGGGCGTTCCACTGCGGGCGCGATTCTCTCACTTTCTCTGGGTAAGCACTTTCCGATTCTCGACGGTAACGTCAAACGCGTGCTGGCGCGCTGCTATGCTATAAGCGGCTGGCCTGGGAAAAAAGAGGTCGAGAATAAACTATGGAGTTTGAGCGAGCAGGTGACGCCCGCGGTTGGCGTGGAACGGTTTAATCAGGCGATGATGGATTTGGGCGCGATGATTTGCACGCGTTCGAAGCCGAAATGCTCGCTCTGTCCGCTACAAAACGGGTGTATTGCCGCCGCCAATAATAGCTGGTCGCTTTATCCGGGCAAAAAACCGAAACAGACGCTGCCGGAGCGCACCGGCTACTTTCTGCTGTTACAGCACGAAGATGAAGTATTGCTGACGCAGCGTCCGCCGAGCGGATTGTGGGGCGGTTTATACTGTTTCCCGCAGTTTGCCGACGAAGAAAGTTTGCGGCAATGGCTGGCGCAACGGCAGATTGCTGCCGATAACCTGACGCAACTGACCGCGTTTCGCCATACCTTCAGCCATTTCCATTTAGATATTGTGCCTATGTGGCTTCCCGTGTCGTCATTCACCGACTGCATGGATGAAGGCAATGCGCTCTGGTATAACTTAGCGCAACCGCCGTCAGTTGGCCTGGCGGCTCCCGTGGAGCGTTTGTTACAGCAGTTACGCACTGGCGCGCCGGTTTAGCGCGTGAGTCGATAAAGAGGATGATTTATGAGCAGAACGATTTTTTGTACTTTCCTGCAACGTGAAGCAGAAGGTCAGGATTTTCAGCTGTACCCCGGCGAGCTGGGGAAACGCATCTATAACGAGATCTCCAAAGAAGCCTGGGCGCAGTGGCAGCACAAACAAACCATGCTGATTAATGAAAAGAAACTCAACATGATGAATGCCGAGCACCGCAAACTGCTGGAGCAGGAGATGGTCAACTTCCTGTTCGAGGGTAAAGAGGTGCATATCGAGGGCTATACGCCGGAAGATAAAAAATAAAAACAGTGCCGGAGTACGCCTCCGGCAACTTGCATAAAAACAAACACAACACGCACCCGGAATGATGAAAAAATATCTCGCGCTGGCTTTGATTGCGCCGTTGCTCATCTCCTGTTCGACGACCAAAAAAGGCGATACCTATAATGAAGCCTGGGTCAAAGATACCAACGGTTTTGATATTCTGATGGGGCAATTTGCCCACAATATTGAGAACATCTGGGGATTCAAAGAGGTGGTGATCGCCGGTCCTAAGGACTACGTGAAATACACCGATCAGTATCAGACTCGCAGCCACATCAACTTTGATGACGGCACGATTACTATCGAAACCATCGCCGGGACAGAACCTGCCGCGCATCTGCGCCGGGCAATTATCAAAACGTTGCTGATGGGTGACGATCCGAGTTCGGTCGATCTCTATTCCGACGTTGATGATATTACGATTTCGAAAGAACCTTTCCTTTACGGTCAGGTGGTGGATAACACCGGGCAGCCGATTCGCTGGGAAGGCCGTGCGAGTAACTTCGCGGATTATCTGCTGAAAAACCGCCTCAAAAGCCGCAGCAACGGACTGCGTATCATCTACAGCGTCACCATTAACATGGTGCCGAACCACCTTGATAAACGTGCGCACAAATATCTCGGCATGGTCCGCCAGGCGTCACGGAAATATGGCGTTGATGAGTCGCTGATTCTGGCGATTATGCAGACCGAATCTTCCTTTAACCCGTATGCGGTCAGCCGTTCCGATGCGCTGGGATTAATGCAGGTGGTACAACATACTGCCGGGAAAGATGTGTTCCGCTCGCAGGGGAAATCCGGCACGCCAAGCCGCAGTTTCTTGTTTGATCCTGCCAGCAATATTGATACCGGCACCGCGTATCTGGCGATACTGAACAATGTTTATCTCGGCGGAATTGATAACCCAACGTCGCGGCGTTATGCCGTCATCACCGCCTATAACGGTGGTGCAGGCAGCGTGTTACGCGTTTTCTCTAACGATAAGATTCAGGCGGCTAATATTATTAATACCATGACACCGGGCGATGTTTATCAGACGCTGACGACTCGCCATCCTTCTGCGGAATCTCGTCGCTATCTTTATAAAGTGAACACGGCGCAAAAATCTTACCGTCGCCGATAATTTTACCCTTATCCCTAACAATACTCCGAGGAAAGTGTTACACGCATCACAATTCCGCCTTGCAAATTGAGATTATTTGCAATTATTTGCTACGGATAACAAAAAAACAGTCAGTGAAGTTGATAGAATCGCATCATCTTGCACGGTCAAATGTGCTTTTTAAAACACTCATCCGCATCACGATGTGAGGAAATTAACATGAATCTTAAGCTGCAGCTGAAAATCCTCTCTTTTCTGCAGTTCTGTCTGTGGGGAAGTTGGCTGACGACCCTCGGCTCATATATGTTCGTTACCCTGAAGTTCGACGGTGCTTCCATTGGCGCTGTTTATAGCTCGCTGGGTATCGCTGCGGTCTTTATGCCTGCTTTGCTGGGGATTGTGGCCGACAAATGGTTAAGTGCGAAATGGGTGTATGCTATTTGTCACACCATCGGCGCAATCACCCTCTTCATGGCGGCACAAGTTACCACTCCGGAGGCGATGTTCCTCGTGATATTGATTAACTCGTTTGCTTATATGCCAACGCTTGGGTTAATCAACACCATCTCCTACTATCGCCTGCAAAATGCCGGAATGGATATCGTGACTGATTTCCCGCCAATCCGTATCTGGGGTACTATCGGCTTTATCATGGCAATGTGGGTTGTGAGCCTGTCTGGCTTTGAATTGAGCCACATGCAGCTATATATTGGCGCAGCACTCTCCGCCGTTCTGGTGCTGTTCACCTTTACGCTGCCGTATATTCCGGTTGCTAAACAGCAAGCTAATCAGAGCTGGACGACGCTGCTCGGCCTCGATGCATTCGCGCTGTTTAAAAACAAGCGTATGGCGATTTTCTTCATCTTCTCGATGCTGCTGGGCGCGGAACTGCAGATTACCAACATGTTCGGTAATACCTTCCTGCACAGCTTCGACAAAGATCCGATGTTTGCCAGCAGCTTTATTGTGCAGCATGCGTCAATCATCATGTCGATTTCGCAGATCTCTGAAACCCTGTTCATTCTGACCATCCCGTTCTTCTTAAGCCGCTACGGTATTAAGAACGTAATGATGATCAGTATTGTGGCATGGATCCTGCGTTTTGCGCTGTTTGCTTACGGCGACCCGACTCCGTTCGGTACCGTACTGCTGGTTCTGTCGATGATTGTTTACGGCTGTGCGTTCGACTTCTTCAACATCTCTGGTTCGGTGTTTGTCGAAAAAGAAGTTAGCCCGGCAATTCGCGCCAGTGCGCAAGGGATGTTCCTGATGATGACCAACGGCTTCGGCTGTATCCTCGGTGGCATCGTGAGCGGTAAAGTGGTTGAGATGTACACCCAAAACGGCATTACCGACTGGCAGACCGTATGGCTGATTTTCGCAGGTTACTCCGTGATTCTGGCCTTCGCATTCATGGCGATGTTTAAATACAAACACGTTCGTGTCCCTGCCGGTACACAAACTGTTAACCACTAATTACGCAAAGAAAAACGGGGGCGCCAGAAGGTGCCCCGTTTTTTATTCTTACTTCAACACATAACCGTATAACCGTTTCATTCCATCCGCATCGGTTTCGCTATAGACACCTTGTAGCTCCGGCGAAAATCCCGGCAGCAAATTCACGCCTTCTTCCAGCGCAAGGAAATAACGCTGGACCGCTCCGCCCCACATTTCTCCTGGCACCACGCAAAGCACGCCAGGTGGATACGGCAGCGCGCCTTCCGCCGCAATTCGCCCTTCGGCATCACGAATGCGCACCAACTCCACTTCACCACGAATATAAGCGCTATGCGCGTCCTGGGGATTCATCACCACTGGCGGGAAGCTCTGCTGGCGGAACATCGCTTTTTGCAGGTCTTTGACGTCAAAACTGACATACAGATCATGCATCTCCTGACACAACTGGCGCAGGGTGTAGTCACGATAGCGCACCGGGTATTTGTTATAAACACTCGGCAACACTTCAGACAGCGGCGAGTCATCTTCAATATGTTGTTCAAACTGCACCAGCATCGCCACCAGCTGTGCCAGCTTCTCGTGGCTTTCCGCCGGAGTTAATAAGAACAGAATGGAGTTGAGATCGCACTTCTCCGGCACAATGCCGTTCTCACGCAGATAGTGCGCCAGAATCGTCGCTGGAACGCCAAAATCGCTATATTCGCCGGTTTCGGCATCGATACCCGGCGTGGTGAGTAACAGCTTGCACGGATCAACAAAATACTGATCAGCGGCATATCCTTCAAAGCCGTGCCACTTCGCCCCCGGCTCGAAACTGAAAAAACGGCGGTCGCTGGCTAACACTGATGTCGGATAATCCTGCCACAATTTGCCATCAACAACGGGCGGGATAAACGGGCGGAACAGCTTACAGCGCGCAAGAATCGCTTTCCGGGCTTCAATCCCTATCTCAACACACTCAGCCCACAGCCGACGCCCACTCTCCCCTTCATGAATTTTGGCGTTAACGTCCAGCGCGGCAAACAGCGGGTAAAACGGGCTGGTAGAGGCGTGCAGCATAAAAGCATTGTTCAACCGTTTATGCGGGCAAAAACGCGACTGTCCGCGGATATGGTTATCTTTTTTATGGATCTGCGACGTCTGTGAGAATCCCGCCTGCTGTTTGTGCACCGACTGAGTCACAAAGATCCCCGGATCGTTTTCGTTAAGTTCTAACAGCAGCGGCGAGCTATCTGCCATCATCGGGATAAACTGCTCGTACCCTACCCATGCAGAATCAAACAGAATGTAATCACACAGATGCCCAATGGTATCGATCACCTGGCGGGCGTGTAGATAGTGCCGTCATAGGTTCCCAACTGAATAATCGCCAGGCGGAACGGGCGCGGCAATTCGGCTTTTTCTGGCGCAACGTCTCGAATTTGCTGGCGCAGATACTCTTCATTAAAACAGTGCGCATCAATCCCGCCGATAAACCCGAATGGGTTGCGTGAGGCTTCCAGATACACCGGCGTCGCCCCCGCCTGAATCAGCGCACCGTGATGATTCGACTTATGGTTGTTACGGTCGAAGAGCACCAGATCACCACGCGTTAACAGCGCATTCGTCACCACTTTATTCGCTGCCGATGTGCCGTTCAGCACAAAATAGGTTTTATCGGCATGAAAGACTTTGGCGGCGAATTTCTGCGCATCCTTTGCGGAACCTTCATGAATAAGCAGATCGCCCAATTTTACGTCAGCGTTACACATATCGGCGCGAAAGACGTTCTCACCAAAGAAATCGTAAAAATGGCGTCCGGCAGGATGCTTTTTAAAGAACGCACCATGTTGATGCCCAGGACAAGCAAAGGTGCTATTGCCCATCTCAACGTACTGGGTCAGCGTGTCATAAAATGGCGGCAGCAAATTCTCTTCATACTGACAGGCTGCGGATTCCAGCTCCAGCCACTGCTGCTCATTGCCGTTGATGATAGCCGTAACGCCCGTGGGCAATTCAACCGCATCTTCAGAATACAAAAACACCGGCAGATGAAAACCGGTGCGCTTAAGTAACGCAAGGATGCCGCTACGACTATCCGCAGCGGTAATGACGACTGCCGCGACGTCCGTAAAATCAGTATCTTCCAGCGCCACCACGCGGCGATGGGTAGAAAGTCGGGAAACCAGTTCACCACTGGCGGCAATACTCATTGATTTCATAAGCGCAAAACCGTTTCGGGGAAGTAAAAATACCGGGCAAGGTGGAACCCCCTGCCCCATGAGATGTGGGTCAAACTGGTCATCAGCTCCGACCGCCAGACATCAGTAAAAGCAGAAACGCTCTGATTTTACTGTTGCCCTGCAGTGAGCATACGTTAACGTCACCGCATAAAAAGCAGCGTCACAGAACAGGAGACATTTCGCGCGAAACGGCGATAAGCGAAAGAATGTAAGGAGGCGGCGTGCATCAGGCAAGCTCCGTACAGGAAGGAGAAAATTCGCGCAATCATGGCACTTTTCGCTAACGCGTGCAAGCCAGGACTTTGCGACCAGACAAGCAATCGACGGGGCAAAAAGTTCATAATAAAAACATCAAACAACACAATTAACAGGAACTCTTGTGGTCATCGGCCCTTTTATCAACGCAAGTGCAGTATTACTGGGTGGCGCCCTCGGCGCACTGCTTAGCCAACGCTTACCGGAACACATCCGAGTCTCTATGACATCGATTTTTGGTCTGGCATCGCTGGGAATTGGTATTTTACTGGTGGTGAAATGTGCCAACCTTCCGGCGATGGTTTTAGCTACGCTACTCGGGGCATTAATCGGCGAAATTTGTCTGCTGGAAAAAGGCGTCAATACTGCGGTCGCTAAAGCGCAGAATCTGTTTCGTCACTCGAGCAAGAAATCTGCGCATGAATCTTTTATTCAGAATTTTGTCGCGATTATTGTCCTGTTTTGTGCCAGCGGCACCGGGATCTTCGGCGCGATGAATGAAGGGATGACAGGCGATCCGAGTATTTTAATCGCCAAGTCATTTCTTGATTTCTTTACAGCGATGATCTTCGCCTGTTCACTTGGCATTGCGGTATCGGTGATTAGTATTCCATTGCTCATCATCCAGTTAACGCTGGCGTGGGCTGCTGCGCTGATATTACCGCTGACCACACCGTCGATGATGGCGGACTTCAGCGCCGTAGGTGGTTTATTGCTGCTGGCAACCGGCTTACGCATCTGCGGCATAAAAATGTTCCCGGTGGTCAATATGCTTCCAGCCCTCCTTCTGGCAATGCCACTTTCCGCCGCCTGGACCACCTGGTTTGCCTGACATTACGAGCGATAACGGCAAACTGATGATAGATTGTGCAGTCTGCCGTAAATTGAAGAAATTTGATTGACGAGACGAGGCGAATCAGGTTTAATGCGCCCCGTTGCCCGGATAGCTCAGTCGGTAGAGCAGGGGATTGAAAATCCCCGTGTCCTTGGTTCGATTCCGAGTCCGGGCACCAAATTTATAAGGCCTCGCTGCAAAGCGGGGCTTTTTTCTTTTTCTGGCTACGGTAAATTTCAGATCGTTGCTACAGGTCATTCGTAATCGTTAACGCCTTTTAATTTCAAAGCATTCTGTCTAATGTCGGCATATCTGGCGATGAGCTGTTTCAGATGCATCTCTGCCTCAGCCCCTGCGGCAGGAGGAAGTGGTTGTCCCGCCGACGACTGTTCCAGTATCCGCAGTTGCTCTTCAGCCGGTATGGATTGATTAAAAGACTGTATCGTTGAAAACACCACTGACTTCAGCTCGCTGACCGTCATGTATTTCCCCTTATGCTCATCCAGTCCGTTCAGTCGTTCACTCAGTTTCTGTAGCGTAACCATTCCCTGATGCCAGCTATTCAAATTTTCTGTCGGCAACGCAGCGACATTAAATTGTTGCTGCCACTGCTGTATCAGGGGCTTTGCGCGCTCCGGCCATATCACCTGGGCCTGTTCGACAAGCTGCCTTTCCCGGGTTATGAGCCAGTCCGGCGGTAGCTTGTCCAGAAGCGTAAGCTGCTGTTGTGTTTGCGTAATTAAAGCTTGTGGCAACGGCGATTGCTGACGCAATAAATCCAATTGTTCAGGCGTGAGTACTGCGGGTAACGGTGCCAGAGAGGCAGTAAACTGGGTTTGTAACGGGTCCGGCCGATGCAAAAACTGCCACGTCCATAGTGTTGCTGCACCTATCACCAGCATGGTACACATCCCACCGACAAAAGATTTCCATTTTTTTACTGGCTCAGGTATTGCCGACAGTACCTCCACGTTCGGCTGCGTAACGTACACCCATTGCACTGCACTGTCTGGCGTCCGGATATCTTCAAACGAACGACCAGTATGGGAACCTGTTGTTATACCCACGTCATTCATGACCGGATCATGCGAAACGATACCCGACTGAATTGTCGCCCCTGTACAGATTGTGTCATCGCTGTTCTCCAGCCTGACAGCGTTGTTATGTATCAGGGTACGCAATGTATCCAGCTGACTGAGATGTCTGAGTTCCAGGCGCTGTAAAACTGCCCCCAAACGGGTAAGCAGTTGCTCTGCCCGATACAGTTGGCTAAGGTCGCTGTATTTCAGCGGGAGTGAGCGCATCCGTTGTTGCAAACGCTGGCTCAGATTACTGAGGATCTCAATCCGAACATGGACAGGCTGTGGCCAAAGCACGCCCCACTGATGGCTTATCAGAGCCTCCAGTATTGCCAACCCTTCATTCAGACCAAACAATCCGGCCAGCTGCGTACGGGCCAGCGTATACCAGGCCGCAGTCTGCAGCTCAACACCATTTTGCTCAAACAGTGAGAGACACAGTTTTTCGGCATAACGCCAGTTCACATCAGGACGTGCCGGATGCGTTAGCTTATTGAGTTCATCACACAAAGCGGCATAATCCGGTAGCCTTCGCGGGTCACCGCCGGTTTTGATTCTACGTGGGGTAATGTCATTCATGACCAGTTATCCATCTGACGTACTTGCGGTTATAGAAGATGATTGTTTATGCAGCTTCGTGTTCTGCATATTCAGGGCGTAGCAGAGACTGACGGGGTTAGGGAGAAACGCTAAAACCAGGCCTTAAATACGAGCTGCCGTGTCGAGATACTGCTGTTTCAGGTGTCTCAACAGGACTCGCCCTTCAGGCATAAATTCAGTGCCATAACGCACCAGACCAACATCTTTGAGTTCAGCGTCAATGGCATAGCACAGCTCGCCAGGGACTGCCTGTTCCAGCAGAACAACGGTTATTTTTTTCAGACGCGGCTCATATTTGAGCAGTACGGTAGATAACGTCCCCATCATTTCATGCGCCGTCCCCGGCATTCCCTGGAGAATTTTGGTCATATCCGGTAGACCATAGTCCGGCAGATGTGCCAGCGTGCCGGCACGACTGTTAAGAATGCGCTGCATATTGTCCAGTACTGAAAGGATTATCTGGTTCTGCTCGCTAACCTGATTCAGATCCAGACCTCCGGTAAAATTCCCAAACAGGGTTTCATATAGCGACGGACGCGGAGTGTCATTCATCTTTCAACGCCTTCAGAGTCAACCGTTCACTCCCTGCTTCAATGATTCTGGCTGAGTCCGGGTCAAGGTCGTCACGACTCAACACGATCCACCATGTGTTATTCACCTGATCCGGAGTGCCGGCCTTATCCAGGTCTAACATCGCTGCCCGGTCCGGATGATTGTGTGCAAACTCTTTCGCGGCTTCACGCAGGTAGCGCATTTCTGCGTCGTAATAACGCAGGGTTAAATCTTCCATAAAATAGTTACTCAAAATATAGGAAACAATGTTTTCTTCCCCAAAAGTGGAAGTTATCTCACCACTTCGCGAGTAGTCAGAGACATAGGTTCTATCTCCTCATTTAAAATCTCAAATTCAGTAGTTATTTTTCTGAATGACTGACCAGATAAAAAAATGTGAGAAAGTACCTTGCGATAAATTATGAGCCACGCTTATTCATCCTCCTTTTATCCAGCCAATAACTTTCTCTAACCACATAACACCGCGGCCCGCGCCGGATCGAGCTGAATCAGCCCGCCTAGCAATTTTTCCATAGCAGGCCCGAGGCGAATCTTGTCAGCCTCACTGCGACTGGCTTTCAGTCTGAGGAGTTTCAGATGACGGGCCTGTACCTCAAACAGCAGCTCGGGTTCCCAGTCGCTAAGGGCCACTTCTCTGGCACGCTCACCCAGCTCTGCAAACAGGTGCACCGCGAGCTCATTTTTTCCGTACTGTTCTGCAATACGCCCCATTAGCAGGCGCAGCAGCCACTGCTGCCGCGCAGTGGCGATGCCTGGTCGATGCTGTAACCAGCTCAGTGCCGCATCCGGGCTTTCGCTGTCCGCCAGCGCCACGGCTTCCGACTCCAGAGCCAGAATGTCGTCATTCACTTCGGCCATACGGGCGGAAGGCGTTTCTTTGCCCCACCCAGCGGTGGTATCCAGTACGCTCTGCTGGATCCAGTTCAGCGTCACTTCATCAGCAAACGGCGTACCGTCACTGAATGCCAGCGTCTCCAGCCCGGATAGCCGGGTCAGTAGCCCCTTCAGATCAGCGGCAATAATGTCAGCCACTATCTCCTTACCGGACTTCGTCAGCGCCTGGTGGATATACCATTGCAGATCCAGCCACAGGTGGTTAGCACCGCGGGAAAAAGTACTGTCTGCCGTTTCCAGAATTTCAGCCCAGTTTTGCTGCAGGTACAGACGTTTGAGCAGCGCTCGCTGGTCTGCTCTTGGGGGTTCGATGCGAGTTCGCCCCTGTGCATCTGGAGCCGGAATAGCCTGCAGGGTATCGTGACGCAGACTTTTCATCAGATGGTGCGCCGACAACCAACCGTCGGGCTGTTCGCGCAGGTATTCGCTGAGAGTGCGCGCCTGCGCCAGCAAATCCTGACCGGAAGTGATTCTCCCGATAGCAGGGGCATCGCTGTGGCTCGCCGTGGAAAGTGTCTCAGTAGTACTGGCGTTCTGCGGTACAACTGCATCCACACCGCCCGCTTTCTGCAGGCGGTTTTCCAGCGCACCATACAGCGCGTTAAGTTCTGGGCGGGTTTCATCCGGCTCATTTTCAGTGAGCTGCGCTATCAGCAGCAGCGCGCCGATGGTACGCAGCGCATCTTCCCTGACCACTTCCGGATACAGTGAAAGAGAATCCGTCATGCGTGAACCTGCCAGCCACTCCAGTGCTGCCTTACGGCTGCGGTTGCGCTGTGGATGCAGTTGCACACCGAAGCGGTCTATCAGACCCGCCAGCAGTTCGAGCCCCTCTGCCAGCCCCTGCTCGCCTTCACGATGCAACCTGGCCCAGCAGTAATACGTCGCCACACGAATGTCTTTAGCAGTGGTGGTGAGCACTTTCTCCGCCAACTGGCAGATAAGCTCAGTATCCGCCCCGGAAAGTTTGTTGACCTCCTCGCGCATTTGCTGGAAGCCATCGTCATAACCTGGGTCATCTCCCACTGATGACTCTCCGGGTAACGGCTGCAGCCAATTGTTCCACTGCGCCACTCGCTCACGGGTCGCGTCAAGGAGTGTTGTCGGCTCTGTCTGACAGGCGCTAACCAGGGCATTTAACGTGCTCATCAATTGACCTCCGCTGCATCACGGTTCGTGCTGGCGACCGGGTCTGTCACTGCCACTTTCGCCGTACTGAAGATGGTACCTGTCAGACTCATAAGGTTCCTTCAGTCATATTTAAACTCCAGCACAACCCCTTCTTCATCATTCCACCCCAGTGTCAACGACGCTGGCTTTTGTTTCGCCGCCATATGAACCAGCAATTGCTGACTCAGCACCGGCAGAATTTGTTGGTTGAGTAAGCTGTCGACATTGCGCGCCCCGGTGTCCGGTAACAGGCAGGCTGCGGTCAGCGCGTCGTACAGACTTTCGTCAATCAGCGTGGTCAGGCCGTAGTGGCGCTGTAAGCGCTGGCTGACCTGGGAGAGTTTCATCTCCACAATCGTGTGCATGGCTGCTTCTGCCAGCGGACGGTAAATCACGGTCTGGAAACGGGCGAGCAACGCGGGCTGGAAGTGGTCGCGCAGTGTCGGGCGCAGCAGTTCGTGCAGGTCTGCCTCGGTGGCTTCCGGTTGTTCGTTCAGCAACTGCATCAGGTGGTCGCTACCAAGGTTGGAGGTCATCAAAATAACGGTATTACGGAAGTCGATTTCTCGCCCTTCGCCGTCGCGCATAAAACCACGATCGAATACCTGATAGAACAGATTCATCACGTCACGGTGCGCTTTTTCGACTTCATCGAGCAGCACCACACTGTACGGACGCTTACGTACGGCTTCAGTAAGAATGCCGCCCTGGCCGTAGCCGACGTAACCAGGTGGAGAACCTTTCAGCTGGGAAACTGTGTGTGGTTCCTGGTATTCCGACAGGTTAATGGTAATCAGCGATTTTTCGCCACCGTACAGCGCATCCGCCAGCGCCAGCGCGGTTTCAGTTTTTCCTACACCGCTTGGACCAACCAGCAGGAATACACCCTGTGGACCGTTCTCAGAGGTGAGGCCAGTTTTAGCGGCGCGCAGGCGCCGGGCGATGGCTTCAAGCGCAATATTCTGACCGACTACACGTTTACCGATTTCATTTTCCAGGGTAAGCAGTTCAGTCTGTTCGTCTTTCATCAGCGAAGAAAGCGGCACGCCGGTCCAGTCGGCAATCACTGTTGCAACAGTGCGCACATCCACATCCACCGACAACAACGGATTGCCCTGCTGTAAACCGTTCAGCTCCTGTTGTAGGGCATGCGTTTCGCTCTGACGGGAAATGTCCTGGCGGCTTTCCCGTAGTTGTTCAGTAAGTTTCAGTTCCTGGCCGTACTGGGTTTCAAGTTCGTGGAGTTCAACGATGACGTTTTTCTCTTCCTGTTCGATTGCCGTCAAGCGTTCACCGTGGTTTTGATTACCGACGGTAATATCTTCCTGTAGCGCTTGTCTCTCCATTTCAAGAGAGGTAATCCGGGAACGGATACGGGTCAACTGTTCGGGTACGGTGTCGAGACTCATACGCACGCGAGCGCTTGCAGTGTCGAGCAGGTCAACGGCTTTGTCCGGGAGTTGACGGCCTGTCAGATAACGTCGGGATAACGTAACGACAGCGCACACCGCATCATCAGTGATGTGCACATTATGATGTTCGGCATAACGGGATTTCAGGCCACGCAACATCAGACAAGCCGTGTCGTCGTCCGGTTCGTCAACTTTCACCATCTGGAAGCGGCGTTCGAGTGCGGCATCGCGCTCAAAGTATTGTTTATACTCAGACCAGGTCGTCGCGGCGATGGTACGTAACTCACCGCGCGCCAGGGCTGGCTTCAGCAGATTGGCAGCATCAGCACCACCCGCCTGGTTACCTGCGCCGATGATGGTATGGGCCTCATCGATAAACAGCAAGACAGGTACCGGAGACTGCTGTACAGCATTAATCACGTTTTTCAGGCGCTGCTCAAATTCCCCCTTCACTCCCGCCCCCGCCTGCAGCAGCCCGAGGTCAAGGGTGCGTAGCACCACCGGTTTGAGGGATTCAGGGACATTACCGTCAGAGATTCTGAGCGCCAGACCTTCTACCAGTGCGGTTTTCCCGACACCTGGCTCACCGACCAGGATTGGGTTATTTTTTCGGCGACGAGAAAGAATGTCCACCATCTGGCGGATTTCACTATCGCGGCCAAATACCGGATCAATTTTGCCTTCACGCGCCTGGGCGGTGACGTCATGGGTGAATTTATCCAGCGCATTCTGCAGCGCCGGACTCAGTTCCCCATCTTTCATCTCACTCCCGACTGGACGCCCGATAAACTCCACGTCCCCACCATGGCTCCCCGTAATTTCGGCTTCCTGCTGTACTTGCGCACGCTCGTCTGACTGAGCATCCAGTAGCGGGCGCAGGCACTCTAACTGGCTCTGTCCCAGAGTCAGCAATGGCCACAGACCATCGCAGCGCACCAGCTTCTGTTTAGCCACCAGCGCCATCAGCAGGTGGTGACTTCGAATCTGTTCTTCTCCCGCCAGAGAGGCAATCAGCCAGGCTTGTTGCATCAATACCTGGATATTTTCTGAAAGCTGCGGGCGATGGCGCACCGAGCGCGGTTGTTTGTCGAGCCAGGCAAGTAAATCTTGCCAGAGAGTGTCCATGTCCCACTCGTAGCGGCGTGCCAGCACTGTGAGACTCCCCCTCGCCCTGCTCAAGAAGTTTCAGCAGCCAGTGCTCTGGCAAAATTTCCGCATGCGCGCGAATCTGACAGAGTGAAGCCGCGCCTTCCATCGCACGGGCGCAATAAGGATTCAGACGTCGCAGCAAAATGGCTGGATTTTCCATGAATATCTCTCTTTGTCGGTTTCTGAACACACTACCGCCCCTCGCTGTTTTCCGTGAGGAAGACCAAAGCGCATACGGTCGTGCTGACAGATTGTGGAGTTTTTGCTGAAAGCCCGTTGGCTTCAGACGTTCAGCAAAAACAAAAAACGGACAGAGAAACTCTGTCCGCTCGTGGCTTAGGCGGTGGCGCGTTCGTTCCAGGAATCGGAATGAATGATGTTGCCGTCTTTGTAGGTCCAGGTGATTTTTTCGTAACGCAGTTCAATGCGCTCAAGGTGGTTGTGCTTCTCTTTAGAAGGATCCTTGATGTCATACATTTCAGGATTCACCTTCACCACTTTCACGTTCTCAAGTTTGGTGTTGAAGTACTCCACTTCCTGGCCTGCGTCGTTGATTTTGTACCACTTGAATTCGGCAGACTTGAGGGTCTGACCGGTGGTCACTGCCTTATACAAGTACGGACTGGAGGAGTCGATTTCCTTGGTGAACAGGAACGGGGTATGGATACGGGTGCCGGTCAGTTTGCCTGTGTTGTTATCAGTCGGGATGTACAGGTTGTGTTCCTGAGCCACGACTTCGATGCTGCCTTCACGATCCTGAACGTCCACAGACCCTTTGATGTCCGCGCCGCCATCGTCCTTCAGCCAAAGATAAACAGGTATTGCCATGGAATTACTCTCCATTATGTTGTGATGCGCCATCATCCTGCGATGACGCCAGGGTGTGTCCAGGTATCTGACAGGCATTAGCCTGCGGTACCAGACTGATTTCGACACGGCGGTTGAGCGCACGGCCCTCCGGGGTGTCATTGGTTGCGATCGGACGGCTTTCGCCATAGCCCTGTACCGCAAAACAGCTTTCCGGTACGTCACCGGTTTCATGCATCCAGCCGCGCACCGCTTCGGCACGTTTCTGAGAAAGCGTCTGGTTTAGTTGTGCGTTCCCGGTGTTATCCGTGTGGCCAGCGACCACAATCAACCAGCCCGGTTTTGCTCTGACTCCCACCAGTGAATTAACCAACATTTTGGTGGACCCGGCCTTCAGCACCGATTTGCCGGAATCAAATAGCGACATACTGTCGAGGCGGATAATCTTCTGCCCCGGGACGATTTTTGGGATAACAGGTGAAGAGAACGACGGTGGTGCCAGGTCATCCATGACGGCTTCAATAACAGGTACAAGACGCAGCCCCTGATACAGTCCGAGGCGATAACGCACAGGCTCACCGCGACGATGCCAATCATCCAGCAGTGCGTCATCAGCGCGCAGACGCTGCTGGGCCTGGAGTTAGGTTCTGCCTGTGTGTCAGTAAGATGGTGGTATAAGGCAAGGTGGTCGCCGACATTGCGACGGATAAATCACAAACCGGAGGAAGATTATCCGCCAGGTCGGTATCAACGATCGTGCCATCCTGGAAACGTACCACCAGACAGGTAGCATTTAGCCGTGACAGCGCCAGGGCGGCGGTGTCAAATTCAGCATTCACCACGCCCCAGGGATGGGAAATCCCCATCCTTGCAACGGTATCGGCAACGTGCGCATTCCAGCGGGCCTGCTGCTGGAACTGTTGCGGGGCCAGCGCAGCCCCGTCCTCCCAAAGTGGGCGAAAAATTTTCATCCTTGATTTCCCCTCGCCTTACGACTTGGCTTTTGGCATCTGGGAAACCAGTGATAGGTTGATGTCCATCCCTTCCACCTGGAAGTGGGGGATAGCAAAGAGTTTCACGCGGAAGAAGCCTGGGTTATCCCCGATATCTTCCACCAGCACTTTCGCGTCACGCAGCGGGTGAGAAGCCTGCAAGTCATCGCCCGGATCGGTCATTTCTGTCACAAGACCACGAACCCAGGTATTAAGCTCCAGTTCCAGCAGACGACGATCCTTGGTTGTACCAATGTTTTCCCGTTGAATCAGCTTCAGGTAATGAGCGATTCGCGACAGCAGGAAGATGTACGGCAAACGCGCATTGATGCGGCTATTAGCAGTGGCATCAGCAGTGTCGTAGAGCGCAGGTTTTTGCGTGGAGTTCGCCGAGAAGAAACAGGCATAATCGCGGTTTTTGTAGTACGACAGGGGAATAAATCCAAGATTTGCGAATTCAAATTCGCGGGTTTCCGGGATCATCACCTCTGACGGAATTTTTACCTGATTACCCGTGCCGAGATCATACAGATGAATGGGCAAGTCCTGCACTGCACCACCGGCCTGTGGGCCACGGATTTGCACGCACCAGCCGTTGTTGATGAAGCTTTTCACCATGTTGGCCGCAAAAGCGAAGGAGGCATTGGTCCACAGGTATTTATCGTGATCCGGGCCTTTTACTTCTTCAACATAGTTAAAACTACGTACCGGTACTGTGTCCGGGCCATACGGCAAACGGCCCAGCACGCGAGGCATGACCAGCCCCATGTATCGGGAGTCATCCGTATCCCTGAAACTTTTCCATTTAATGTACTCGGCGCGGTCAAAGTAGTTACCAATATCTTTGATGGCCGCGACCTCTTCCATTGACTCTTTCAGGAAAAATTTCGGCCCCGCAGAACCGATAAAGGGCATATGTGCCGCAGCAGACACTTTTGACAAATTACGCATCAGCGCCACGTCCTGCGCAGAAGCATCAAACTCGTAAGAGGAAATCAGCGCGGCAATCGGCTCGCCGCCCGGCGTGTCATATTCATCGATGTATGTGTGTTTGTACAAACCACTCTGGATAATTTCCGGGCTATCTTCAAAATCCTGACGCAGGTCTTCTTTAGAGATATCCAGCAGTTCAACTTTCACGTTCTGGCGGAAATCGGTTTTATCAACCAACGATTTCACGCCCCGCCACAGGCTTTCTACCGCCTGAAAGGCCTCGTGATGCATAACTGCATCAAGTTGACGACTTATCTGGTAATCCAGTTCAGCGATATGGTGGTCAATCAAATTTTTGTCGAGCTTTTCAACTTTAGAGCCGGATTTAGTCAGACATTCCAGGAACACTTGCATCCCGGCCGTTAAACGTTCATCCGCGGTCGCATCTGACATCGCCTGTGCATCCTGCCAGATATCCAGTGCACTCAACTCTGAGACTGGACTCAGATTAATTTTTTCAAACAGGGACGCATAAACTCCACTTGCCACAGGACGTTCAAGGACCACACTCTCGCCAGCAGTGGCATTCTCATTATTTACAGACATCAACATATTCCTTATTAATCCATTAAATCGTCATGATCGTTATGGCTGTTTTGGGGCCAGGGCTGAGAGTTCGGCTCTGAGTTCTGCGCTTAATGCCGGGTCCAGCAGAATATTTTCCAGTTCTTTGCGGAAAGCCTGGTTATCCAGAAGATTTGCTTTTAAATCACGAAGTAAATTACGCATGGAAAGCATGGCCTTCAGTTGCGGTATTTGCCGGGAGACTTGTTCCGGGGAAAAATCCTTTATACTGCGGAATGTCAGTTTGATGCTTTCTTCGCTATCGTCATCAGCAAGCGTATTTTTAACGATAAGATTTACTTTTGGGGAATAATCAAAAAGGACTGCATCAAAGTTATTTTTGTTAAGATTAACTTTTTTACGCTCTGATAATGGCGCGGATTCCTGACCATTACTAAAATCACCCGCAATAAGTAACTTAAGGGGTAATTCCATTTTTTTGCTTGCGCCACCTGTATGCAGTTCTAATTTTAGATTAATACGGGCCTTCGGGATCTCCCGCTGGAAGCTGTCACTCATAGTTCCCTCACGTAATTCAGTTAAAGTCAAATTAACAACAATATTTCCTTAACCGGATACTAGGGCAATATCAATTCCAAAAAAACAATATAGATCAATAAATTGAATATAAAAAACAATAAGAAATCTGCCAAAAAACAAGAATAACTTTAGACATATCAAGCAATTAAAAAAACGACTTTATACATGTTCTGAATTATATTTTCATTACGTAACTACATTATTTTTTATACCCTAACCCAGATTGTACAAAGTGCGAAATGCTGACTTATTATATAACAACATTCTTCATGATCCTCAGGCGGCAGCCCTGAGTGTTTTTGCGATGTAATATCGAAGTAATTCGTTTGTATATAAAATCCATCACTATAGTAAACCGTGAATATTCACCATGCACTGGCATTTCCTCTTTGTACGCTCCAGCTTAAAGTCAAACCAGTTTCTATTAGGTTAAATACCGTAGAAAGAAGATTTACTTATTAATATTTTTATTTCAGGTAATCAGAATTTTGCATTTTTGCATCCAGAAGCACCTTCAGGAATACTCTGATTAAGCATAAACATTGATGCAGCGCAGCAAATTATTTATTTTCACCACTTATATTCACATAGACATTGTAATTGCACAGTAAAAGTAGGTACTTATGCGTAATGGAGTATTTCGGATTAGTAAGTATTTGGTTGTTATTACTGCGATATCCTGTATGTATACCGGATTTGCATTTGCAACGAACGTCACATTGAACTCTGTCCAGGTAAAACATCTGAATAGCGTTATCAATCGTGAGGTAAAAGGGAAGAATGACCGTAATTTTGTCAATAACAACTGGACTGAAGCTCAGCGCGTAGCCGAATTTATTTGCCGACCGCTCGCAATAAAAGAGCTGCAGAAGCAGTACCCCGACGTAGATAAGGTTATTTTCGATCAGGGAAAACATAATATGCAGCGACTGATCTCACCTGCACTACTGACAGGCAATGGCCAGTACCGTAGGGGGATTAGCTGGACGCCGTTTCACTACGAATGTCAACTGTCAGTAAAAACCGGGGAAGCAACAGGATTCAGGCTGACGAGAAACAGAGTCCTGACCATGGCTCCTGGGCCAGTTATCCGATCTGAAGGAGCCAACCAGTGAAAAATATACTTACGGCATTTCTCATCATTACGTTGCCTGCTTTCTCTGTCACGGCAGCCAGTTTTGACTGTCGGCTGGCCCGCAGTGCGGATGAAAAAGCGATTTGTGCATCGCGTACCCTCAATGACATGGATGTGGAGATGAGCGTTAAATACAAATTTCTCCATGGGCTTTACGCAATGGGTGCCGCCGGGGAACTAAAAGAATCACAGGCACAGTGGCTGACAGAACGACGCCGTTGTGGCAGTGATAAACCCTGCCTGAGAGAAATATACAGAAAGCGCTTAACAACGTTGAACCATCTTTATGACGCGATTAACAAACCACTCTGAATCCAGAGTGGGCTCGTTGGTTGTTGGAAGTGCCTTCATGCGAGGCACTTCCTTATCAGTCTGCACAGTTATTGGTTAGCGAATGATAATCCCCGCCATTATTTTTTAATTTAATAATAGTTTCCACGGAAAATATATACGGTGATAAATGCGTCTCTGTTTGATTTAAAAACATATTTATCGCCATAAATAATCAAGCGCAAAACTATCATGCTAGTCAATATTCACCGCAAAAAATTTGTCATTCTCTTCTGCTTTACAGGGGGATTGTCAATCTGTTTATTATATTCAACTTAAATAGTTAATCACAAAATATCATCGCCATTACTGACGTGTTTTATTTATTGATAACAGTGACATACGTTCTTTTTTTTATAAGCAAACAATCAATCGCTAAATTGTTTTTCGACTTAATAGTTAATCGCGAAACATTTTAATGATTGATAAAAATCCTAAATTCCTTGTTCATAATGTAGGGGTGTGTTAAATAGGTGGGCAAAATTTGGTTCCCCCTTCTCGCCTGTAATATTGCAGCATCTTCGCACTTCCACGAGACATTGCGACTTAATAAGAAGGTGATAAGCCCTACATAAGCACATGGGCTGACCATGGTTTTATATTCATTAAAACACTTTGTTATAACCAATTGATTTAATATCAATAATTTATTGTTGGTTCGGGTTTGTTGTGACTATGGCATTATTTCCGAGCAAAGGAGTTGATATGTCTGAAAGACATTTCCCTGATGACCAGAGCAGTACTATCGATCCATATTTAATTACCTCGATTTGCCAGACTCTGGCAGAACAAGGTGCTGCATTACAAAATTTGTCCAAACAGCTGGATTCCACTCAGTACCAACGTGCTCTTGAATTGATAATTAATTGTAAAGGACACGTTATTCTTTCGGGAATGGGTAAATCAGGGCATGTTGGTCGAAAAATGTCTGCGACTCTGGCCTCTACGGGTACGCCGAGTTTCTTTATTCATCCCGCAGAAGCTTTCCATGGCGATCTGGGCATGATTACGCCTTATGATCTTCTGATCCTTATTTCTGCCAGCGGCGAAACAGATGAAATCCTCAAGCTCGTCCCGTCACTGAAGAATTTCGGCAACCGAATTATCGCCATTACCAATAATGGAAATTCCACGCTGGCGAAAAATGCCGATGCCGTGCTGGAACTCCACATGGCGAATGAAACCTGCCCGAATAATCTTGCACCAACAACGTCCACCACGCTGACCATGGCGATCGGCGATGCGTTGGCGATTGCCATGATCCACCAACGCAAATTTATGCCGAATGATTTTGCACGCTATCACCCGGGCGGTTCATTAGGCCGTCGCCTGCTGACCCGCGTTGCGGATGTCATGCAGCATGATGTCCCTTCGGTTCATCTGGATGCGCCCTTTAAAACGGTGATTCAACGTATCACCAGCGGTTGCCAGGGAATGGTGATGGTAGAAGACGCAGAAGGCGAGCTGGCGGGCATTATCACCGACGGTGACCTGCGTCGCTTTATGGAAAAAGAAGATTCTCTGACATCCGCCACGGCGGCGCAGATGATGACGCGTGAACCGCTGACGTTGCCAGAAGAAACCATGATCATCGAAGCGGAAGAAAAGATGCAAAAACACCGCGTCTCGACGTTATTGGTGACCAATAAGGCGAACAAAGTTACTGGTCTTGTGCGCATTTTCGACTAATTAAGCAACAGGGCGCGAGAGTTAAGTCTCTCATTGAATTTGCGCCCCACTGAAACTCTGATAATCGTTACATGTTGATAAAAGTGAAGTCAGCCGTATCCTGGATGCGTGCTCGTTTGTCTGCCATCTCACTGGCAGATATCCAAAAACACCTGGCGAAAATCATCATTCTGGCACCGATGGCGGTGCTGCTGATCTATCTGGCTATCTTCAGCCAACCTCGCTATATGAGCGAGTCGAAAGTTGCCATTAAACGCTCAGATGATTTAAACAGCGGCAGCTTAAATTTTGGTCTGCTGTTGGGTGCCTCTAACCCGAGTTCCGCAGAGGATGCGTTATATCTGAAAGAGTACATCAACTCTCCAGATATGCTGGCAGCGTTAGATAAGCAACTGAATTTTCGCGAAGCGTTTAGCCACAGCGGGCTCGATTTTCTTAATCATCTTAGCAAGGATGAAACCGCAGAAGGCTTCCTGAAGTACTACAAGGACCGTATCAACGTTTCGTATGACGATAAAACCGGATTGCTCAATATTCAGACGCAGGGCTTTAGCCCGGAGTTTGCGCTTAAGTTTAACCAGACCGTGCTGAAAGAGTCAGAGCGCTTTATCAATGAGATGTCACATCGCATTGCGCGTGACCAGCTTGCCTTTGCGGAAACGGAAATGGAAAAGGCACGCCAGCGTCTGGACGCCAGCAAAGCGGAACTGCTCTCTTATCAGGACAACAACAACGTTCTGGATCCGCAGGCACAGGCACAGGCAGCGAGCACGTTAGTGAATACGCTGATGGGCCAGAAGATCCAGATGGAAGCGGACCTGCGGAACTTGCTGACGTATCTGCGCGAGGACGCCCCGCAAGTTGTGAGTGCGCGTAATGCGATTCAGTCATTGCAGGCACAAATCGATGAAGAAAAAAGCAAAATCACAGCGCCACAGGGTGACAAGCTAAACCGTATGGCGGTGGATTTTGAGGAAATCAAATCAAAAGTAGAGTTCAACACCGAGCTCTACAAACTGACGCTGACCTCCATTGAAAAGACCCGTGTAGAAGCGGCTCGTAAGCTCAAGGTGCTGTCTGTGATCAGTTCGCCACAGTTGCCGCAGGAATCCTCTTTTCCAAACATCCCTTATTTGATCGCCTGTTGGTTACTGGTGTGCTGCCTGCTGTTCGGCACCCTGAAACTGTTGCTGGCTGTTATTGAAGATCACCGAGATTAACGCTGTCGCTGAATGAGTTTGTGATGAAATTATTTAAATCAATTTTACTGATTGCCGCCTGTCACGCGGCGCAGGCCAGCGCGGCCATTGATATTAACGCTGACCCAAACCTGACAGGAGCCGCACCACTGCCCGGTATTCTGAGCGGACAAAAGTCGGATACGCAAAACATGAGCGGCTTCGACAATACCCCACCGCCAGCACCGCCGGTGGTGATGAGCCGTATGTTTGGTGCTCAACTTTTCAACGGCACCAGCGCGGATAGCGGTGCGACGGTAGGATTCAACCCTGACTATATTCTGAATCCGGGCGATAGCATTCAGGTTCGCTTGTGGGGTGCGTTCACCTTTGATGGTGCGTTACAGGTTGATCCCAAAGGTAATATTTTCCTGCCGAACGTTGGTCCGGTGAAAGTTGCTGGCGTCAGTAATAGTCAGTTAAATACCCTGGTCACATCCAAAGTGAAGGAAGTGTACCAGTCCAACGTCAACGTCTACGCCTCCTTATTACAGGCGCAGCCAGTAAAAGTGTACGTGACCGGATTTGTGCGTAATCCTGGTCTGTATGGCGGTGTGACGTCTGATTCGTTACTCAATTATCTGATCAAGGCTGGCGGCGTTGATCCAGAGCGCGGAAGTTACGTTGATATTGTGGTCAAGCGCGGTAACCGCGTGCGCTCCAACGTCAACCTGTACGACTTCCTGCTGAACGGCAAACTGGGGCTTTCGCAGTTCGCCGATGGTGACACCATCATCGTCGGGCCTCGTCAACATACGTTCAGCGTCCAGGGCGATGTCTTTAACAGCTACGACTTTGAGTTCCGCGAAAGCAGCATTCCCGTAACGGAAGCGTTGAGCTGGGCGCGCCCTAAGCCTGGCGCGACTCACATTACGATTATGCGTAAACAGGGACTGCAAAAACGTAGCGAATACTATCCGATAAGCTCAGCGCCAGGCCGTATGTTGCAAAATGGCGATACCTTAATCGTCAGCACTGACCGCTATGCCGGCACCATTCAGGTGCGGGTTGAAGGCGCGCACTCTGGTGAACATGCCATGGTGCTGCCTTATGGCTCCACCATGCGTGCGGTTCTGGAAAAAGTCCGCCCGAACAGCATGTCGCAGATGAACGCGGTTCAGCTTTATCGCCCATCAGTGGCCCAGCGGCAGAAAGAGATGCTGAATCTCTCGCTGCAAAAGCTGGAGGAAGCATCTCTTTCCGCCCAGTCCTCCACCAAAGAAGAAGCCAGCCTGCGAATGCAGGAAGCGCAACTGATCAGCCGCTTTGTGGCGAAAGCGCGCACCGTGGTTCCGAAAGGTGAAGTGATCCTCAACGAGTCCAATATTGATTCTGTTCTGCTTGAAGATGGCGACGTCATCAATATTCCGGAGAAAACATCGCTGGTTATGGTTCATGGCGAGGTGCTGTTCCCGAACGCGGTGAGCTGGCAGAAGGGAATGACCACCGAGGATTACATCGAGAAATGCGGTGGCCTGACGCAAAAATCGGGTAACGCCAGAATTATCGTCATTCGTCAGAACGGTGCTGCCGTCAACGCTGAAGATGTGGATTCACTCAAGCCGGGCGATGAGATTATGGTTCTGCCGAAATATGAATCGAAAAACATTGAAGTTACCCGTGGTATTTCCACCATCCTCTATCAGCTGGCGGTGGGTGCAAAAGTGATTCTGTCGTTGTAAGGAATTGAAATGAGCAAAGCAGTTATTGTCATTCCGGCCCGCTACGGCTCCTCGCGCCTGCCGGGTAAGCCACTGCTCGATATTGTTGGCAAACCGATGATCCAGCATGTTTACGAGCGTGCGTTACAGGTGGCGGGCGTTGCGGAAGTTTGGGTGGCAACAGACGACCCGCGCGTTGAACAGGCCGTGCAGGCGTTTGGCGGGAAAGCCATCATGACGCGCAACGATCATGAATCCGGCACCGATCGGCTGGTCGAGGTAATGCATACGGTGGAAGCAGATATCTACATTAACCTGCAGGGCGATGAACCAATGATTCGCCCGCGGGATGTAGAAACGCTGCTGCAAGGAATGCGTGATGACCCCGCGTTGCCAGTGGCAACGCTATGCCACGCGATTTCTGCCGAAGAAGCAACAGAGCCAAGCACGGTAAAAGTGGTGGTAAATACCCGCCAGGATGCACTTTATTTCAGCCGTTCGCCGATTCCGTATCCGCGTAATGCTGAAAAAGCGCGCTACCTGAAACACGTCGGTATTTACGCTTATCGTCGCGATGTGCTGCAAAACTACAGTCAATTGCCAGAGTCCATGCCGGAGCAGGCGGAATCACTGGAGCAGCTACGGTTGATGAACGCGGGGATCAACATTCGCACATTTGAGGTTGCCGCAACCGGTCCGGGCGTTGACACCCCGGCATGCCTTGAAAAGGTGCGCGCTCTGATGGCGCAGGAACTGGCCGAAAACGCATGATTGGCATTTACTCGTCTGGCATCTGGCGTATTCCACATCTGGAGAAATTTCTGGCGCAACCGTGCCAGAAACTTTCTCTGCTGCGTCCTGTTCCGCAAAACGTCGATGCTATCGCCGTGTGGGGGCATCGCCCCAGCGCGGCGAAACCAGTCGCCATCGCCAAAGCTGCGGGAAAACCCATCATTCGTCTGGAAGATGGATTTGTGCGTTCGCTGGATCTTGGCGTCAATGGCGCACCGCCGCTTTCTCTGGTGGTGGATGACTCCGGCATTTACTACGATGCCAGCAAGCCTTCGGCGCTGGAGAAACTGGTACAGGATAAAGCCGGAAATGCGGCATTGGCTGATCAGGCCAGAGAAGCGATGCACACCATCGTGACCGATGATTTGTCGAAATATAATCTGGCGCCTGCGTTTGTGGCTGATGAATCAGAACATTCAGACATCGTTCTGGTTGTCGATCAGACATTTAATGATATGTCAGTGACGTATGGTAATGCTGGCCCGCATGAGTTTGCTGCCATGCTTGAAGCCGCGATGGCGGAAAATCCTCAAGCCGAAATTTGGGTGAAGGTGCACCCAGATGTACTTGAAGGAAAGAAAACAGGTTATTTCGCCGATCTGCGCGCCACGCAACGAGTACGTTTGATTGCCGAGAATGTCAGCCCGCAGTCGCTGTTGCGACACGTTTCCCGGGTATACGTCGTGACCTCCCAATACGGCTTTGAAGCCTTGCTGGCAGGAAAACCAGTGACATGTTTCGGTCAGCCCTGGTATGCAGGCTGGGGCTTAACCGACGATCGCCATCCGCAGTCCGCTTTGTTATCCGCTCGACGCGGTTCTGCCACGCTGGAAGAACTTTTTGCCGCAGCATACCTGCGTTACTGTCGCTATATCGACCCGCTCACCGGGGCCACAAGCGATCTGTTTACCGTACTGCAATGGCTGCAATTACAGCGCAGCCATCAGCAACAGCGTAATGGCTATTTGTGGGCGCCAGGCTTAACGCTGTGGAAGTCGGCGATCCTGAAACCTTTCTTGCGAACAGCGACAAACCGACTGAGTTTTACACGTCGCTGTACTGCCGCCACCGCTTGCGTGGTATGGGGTGTAAAAGGAGAACAGCAATGGCAGGCCGAAGCGCAGCGAAAATCACTGCCATTATGGCGAATGGAAGATGGTTTTCTGCGTTCATCCGGACTTGGCTCTGACCTTTTGCCGCCGCTATCGTTGGTGCTAGATAAACGCGGGATCTACTATGACGCCACGCGCCCCAGCGACCTGGAAGTACTGCTTAATCACAGCCAGTTAACGCTGGCGCAGCAGATGCGAGCTGAAAAATTACGCCAGCGGCTGGTTGAAAGCAAACTGAGTAAATACAACCTGGGGGCCGATTTCTCTCTGCCTGCCGAGTCCAAAGGTAAAAAAATCATCCTGGTACCGGGTCAGGTAGAGGACGATGCATCTATTAAAACAGGCACTGTCTCGATTAAGAGCAACCTTGAGTTATTGCGCACAGTACGCGAGCGTAATCCGCGCGCCTACATTATTTATAAACCGCACCCGGATGTACTGGTGGGAAATCGCAAGGGCAATATTCCGGCTAAATTGATCTCTGAACTTGCCAATTATCAGGCTCTGGACGCAGATATTATTCAATGCATTCAGCGCGCAGATGAAGTGCACACCATGACATCATTGTCCGGGTTTGAAGCGTTATTACATGGCAAGCAAGTTCATTGTTACGGCATGCCCTTCTATGCCGGTTGGGGGTTAACCGTTGATGAACATCACTGCCCGCGCCGCGAGCGCAGATTAACGCTAGCAGACTTGATCTATCAGGCGTTGATTGTTTATCCAACCTATATCCACCCAACACGGCTACAACCTATTACGGTTGAAGAAGCTGCGGAATATTTAATCCAGACGCCGCGCAAGCCGATGTTTATTACCCGAAAAAAAGCGGGGCGGGTAATACGCTATTACCGCAAATTAATTATGTTCTGCAAGGTCAGATTTGGCTAAACAATTTCATAGTTGACTATTACGCAAATTATTTATGCAAGACAACGCACTAACCATTTTATTATCGGGTAAAAAATATCTGCTTTTGCAGGGACCGATGGGACCTTTTTTCAATGACGTCGCCGAATGGTTAGAGTCATTAGGCCGTAACGCTGTGAATGTTGTCTTCAACGGTGGGGATCGTTTTTACTGCCGCCATCGACAATATCTGGCTTACTATCAAACGCCGAAAGAGTTTCCTGGTTGGTTGCGAGATCTCCACCGACAATATGACTTTGACACCATCCTCTGCTTTGGTGACTGCCGCCCATTGCACAAAGAAGCCAAACGGTGGGCAACGTCGAAAGGTATCCGCTTTCTGGCATTTGAGGAAGGATATTTACGTCCGCAATTTATAACCGTTGAAGAAGGCGGAGTGAACGCATATTCATCGCTACCGCGCGATCCGGATTTTTATCGTAAGTTACCAGATATGCCTGCGCCGCACGTTGAGAACTTAAAACCTTCAACGATGAAACGTATAGGTCATGCGATGTGGTATTACCTGATGGGCTGGCATTACCGTCGTGAGTTTCCTCGCTACCGCCACCACAAATCGTTTTCCCCCTGGTATGAGGCTCGTTGCTGGGTTCGTGCGTACTGGCGCAAGCAACTTTACAAGGTAACACAGCGTAAGGTATTGCCGAGGTTAACGAATGAGCTGGATCAGCGTTATTATCTTGCCGTTTTGCAGGTGTATAACGATAGCCAGATTCGTAACCACAGCAATTATAACGATGTGCGTGACTATATTAATGAAGTCATGTACTCATTTTCGCGTAAAGCGCCGAAAGAGAGTTATTTGGTGATCAAACATCATCCGATGGATCGTGGTCACAGACTCTATCGACCATTAATTAAGCGGTTGAGTAAGGAATATGGCTTAGGTGAGCGAGTCATATACGTGCACGATCTCCCGATGCCGGAATTATTACGCCACGCAAAAGCGGTGGTGACGATTAACAGTACGGCGGGGATCTCTGCACTGATTCATAACAAACCACTCAAAGTGATGGGCAATGCCCTGTACGACATCAAAGGATTGACGTATCAAGGGCATTTGCACCAGTTCTGGCAGGCCGATTTTAAACCGGATATGAAACTGTTTAAGAAGTTTCGAGGGTATTTATTGGTTAAGACGCAGGTTAATGGGGTTTATTATGGGGAGATGATTTTTAACAAGATAAAACTGGATAAATATTTTCAGAGCTTGTCGTGTCAAGTATGAAATATAATAATAAACAACACAAAACAATTATTAAAATGATGCCATTTTAATGTTACAAATATAAACAACAACCATCCACAAGCCAAGTTAAAAATCCAAGATGTAATTTTGTTATTATCTATAAATGATACAAGTATAATCTATACACTAATCAATTATTTTTGTAGAAAATTTATTTTATTAGTATTCACACGAAAATATGACGAAGTTATTAGCATTACACATTTATAACCATCAAATATGAAAATATTGTTACTATCATCACTCATCAATAAGTTTATCTAAAGGAATATAATATAATTGAGCAAATCTTTTTTTATGATCCCCAAAAGCATACATGATAACCAATGATTTTGATTTGCGATCAATAGCTAAACCTTCAGGTTCCCAATGTTTTTCTTTGCCACTGTTAAGAGAATCTTTTTTCCCTACTGTTACATTATTAAACTTTCTTACAAGCTCTCCTTTTAACGTGTAAATATAGATTCTTTTGTTTTCTCTATTCCCTCCCCCACTCAACAAATATATATATTTATTATCAGCGGTAATGGCTTGCAGTACATAATTATCATTGGTTAAACCTGCATCGATAAACCATTCTATATTTTGTTCTGATGAAATATCACTCTCGATTCGAAAGTTAACTTCTTCACTATTATAGACTCTTAATAAGTCTCTACCATTCAACTTACTTCTTACTATTAAATATTTAGCATCTAAGGTTAAAACAGGCATTGTACTAACACGAGTATTATATGGTCTATCGAATACTTTTGTAAATTTCATATCATACGGAAACGCTTGCTGCTGATATTTAAAGTGCGTGATAAACCATCCCTTGTAACTAAATGCATCACCAGCCGAAGAAACTAAATACCCATTGCTATAATCAAAAGTTAAACCTTGATGACCTATAAAATCCGTAGGATTCTGAAAAGAACAAGCCGTAATTTTATTAGATTCGTCAACAAGCAAAAAATGATTTACAACTCCTTTTTCTGGTTTCCCTGTTACATGTAGTGTGTATAGACCATCAGTTTTATCATCAATCACAAGACCTTGAGTAACGTTATTCTTACCTTTCCCCAACCGATGTAGCTTTATTTTTTTAAATATATAATTATCATCTATAATAACATCTTTATCAGAAGTGATGCTTGCCTTAACATTAAAACACAACAATAACAACAACAAGAGATATAAATTCTTAATCGCATTCATAAAAAATAATCATCATCCTGACAACAAGAATATTTTAATATATTGACTCTAGGAGTTTTGTCTTTATTTTCTTATCTTCATGCACATAATTACATAGCCATTGTATTCTCTCAGAATATGTTTTATGTTTTAACGTAGGCAGGGAATAAGATATCATGTAATCAATTATATCATTAGGGCATGATGGAATACTTGAATTACACACCACCTTATCAAATAAAATATTCTTATAAAACGGCAGCATTCTTTTGGGGATATATATTCTTTCCGCCTTGTTTTCTTTTAGCACTACGCTACATGGAATTCTTCGAGAGTGAAACTGTACCTCCATAGCAGAAATATCAGTAATTGCAAATGAAACGCCGATATTTTCTACCTTTTTTTTTCTGCCTTTCCAAAAAACAAAATAATAATATTGTCGCACAAATCCATCCTCTACCAAGAAAACAGTTAAATTTGATCTCAAAAAAAAATCAATGCATTCATTCAAATAATATCGATACTTTGCATCTCTATGTCCTAAATTAGGATGAGGTTGTATAAAAATTTTTTTTAATGTTATTTTTTTTACAGAATTTATCTATGTTTTTTGCGATAGACATACTAATCGAGCAATAATTTTCTTCCGGAACTCCACCCTCCCATGTAGGGGCATAGACAAGACTATGCGAATTTGATTCGTATTTAAAAATATTGCTACCGATAAAAGTATCGCCTAATTTTAGCACTTTCCCATTGTTGATATCGTACTGAGTGAATATACCTGATTTCAAATATCTATCAACTCCAACATCACCTGATGTAATTACATAGTCGTAGATTCTAATAATTGGTTTAACAGAGGCTAGCTTATGACTCTCGCCGTGAGTTACAAAAACATGGATAAGATCTCTATTGGCTACGACACGACAATTGGACTGTGCATTAAACAAATAAAATACAATCCTTCCCTTGATAAAGGATAGATCTGAATTTTTTTTTAATAAACTTAAACGTTATATTATGTTTATTAAATACCTCGACAGCTAAATGTTCTATTTCCTTATAATATTTACAAAAAACACTAATACAATCCTTGTTATTAAATACTTGTGATTGAAAGTAACGAATAAGTTGCTCAAATGCACCTTTTATCTTTGTATCTATATATATATAATATAGGCTATTATTGGACATAATGTATGCCCCTTGTATTTATTGTCATATTAATATCTATTTATTTATGATATCTCACAGGGTTTAATATTTTATAAATGTTATTAAAAAGACCAGCAGGTTTATCTTTAACAATTATAAAAAACACAAACCAATAACTATTGATGCAATTTATCTGGAGCAATGCTATTTAAAATCTCATTCTTAATAAAAAAATGTAGTAAAATCTTGTAAAAAATAAATTTATAATGCTTTATGGAAAACCTAAATGAAATATACATTCATCCATTTTTTGTTAAGAATATTAAATTACAGATCGTTTATTACAATAACTAAAACTCAAAAACAGTCATGTTATAAGTAAAACATTGATAATTACATGTTATATTAGGCCATGATAAATAAACATAATTTAAATAAGGTAGTAGCATAATGAAATTTATAGTACTAATCATTTTTGTTTAATTAATAACTTTAATGATTAATCATTTATGATTACTATCTGTAAAATGATTATTAGCCACTACCTGTGATATAGCGTTTGTTAATTGCCCACCGGTTAATTAACACCCGTATAATTCTCTATCAATTACAAATCATCTTCCATCTTTACGGATATCAACAATAAGCCCTGTTCTGTTTGAGCCTAACACTTTAAGGCTTGTAAGGGCAACATCTTTGGGGTCAAGAAGCAAGTCGCTTGGTTCAACGCCAAAATTCGATGTTCTCATCGGTGTTGCAGTTCTTTCTGGATTAATACAATTAACTTTTATGTTGTCTGAGGTCCATTCTTCTGCAATTGCTTGGGTAAAGTTTACAATTGCAGCCTTCGAAGATGAATAAAGAGCATAATAAGAACGTCCACGAGTATACGAACTTGATGTAAAATTCAATAGCATCCCTGAAGATTTTTTTTAAATATTTTTTTGCAGCGATAGCTATATTAACAGCGCCAACATAATTAATGCCTATTAGAGAATTCACTTCATTAAATGTAAGTGCATCAATTGGTTTCTTTATCAAAACACCAGCTGTATTTATTATATAATCTATTGATCCCAACTTTTCATTAACATTATTAAGGAAGTGTTCTATATTCTCGATATTAGCAATATCAACATTATTGAAAGAACGACTTGCAACTTCAACATTTGCGCCTAATAAAATTGCCTCCTTTTGTATTTCCAATCCAATACCACTGTTCCCACCAAAGATGACAATATTTTTCCCTTTAATAAAACTTAAATCATCACCTGTAGAAAAAGATATTTTATTCGCTTCCTGAAGTAATTTTTCTGCGATAAAAAGATCAATAGGTTGTGTTACTTTCATATTTGCTTCAGTCCCCATGACTGTAGCAACCCGGACACCAGGTACCATTGATCGAACAACACCACAATCACACGTAAAACTAAACCGCTTTTCAGCAATTGCACGTTGATATGCCAATTTTATTGTTCCTAACTTAAATGCTTGTGGTGTTTGGCCCCGCCGCATTAGTGCGCGATTTGGTATATTAGAAATACATCCGTCATCATAGACCTCGACTAAGGTATCTGCCGATGGAATAACAACATCTACAGCCTCAAAAATTTTCAGAGATTCGATACAATTACTAATTATTGTCTCATCGATTAATGGTCTTACAGCATCATGGAAAAGGATATTGCAATTATCGTCTTCGCCTTCCAAGCCTTGTAACGCTGAATATGTTGAATCAAATCGCTCCTTCCCTCCATTAAAAATTTTTTGTAACTTTATTCCATTGGTTTTTCTTCACATAATCCCATGTCAGTTCAGTGTAATTTGGTTGTGAAACTATAATAATTTCATCAATTAACTCTGTTCTTTCGAAAGCATCGATAGTATATTCTATAACTGCTCTTCCTGCTAACTTTGTAAACTGCTTTGGTAAGGTTCCTCCAAATCTCGCACCTGAACCACCAGAAAGAATAACAGCAATATTTTTCATATTAAACCACCTTATTTTTATTGAATGACAAATTCACGTTTATTTTCTTTTTCTGAAACAGTTGAACTTATTCTCTTAAGCTCATTTAAAAATGCATCGTTTACTGTTTCATTTACACTCAAAAGATAATCTAATGCTTTATATCTGGCTTCAGCTAGATGATCATTCCCATTAATAATTATGTTTTCTATTAGTTGCATCAACTGCTCTATATTTGAAAAGGTGTATGCATAATCAGAATAATGCATATCACTTCCAGAAGTAATCACATTACGATCTTCAGGAATATAAATAAAAATTGGAGATAATGAAGATATACATTCACTTACTACAGCTGAAATATCACAAATAAACAAATCACTGTTAACAACCAAGTTGGGTATCGGTTCTGACTTGTTAGCAATTGAAAGCATGCAAGAACGATCTATGAAACTATTTTGTAATGCATCTTGGATCGTTTCTAATGTTTTATCTCGTGAGCCTGTAAGTGGATGGTATTTAGCTACTATTTTACAATTAAGTTTTTGTTGTAATTCAGAGAGAAATATAGGTGACAATCTAGCTGATGAATAATTATTCTCCTCAAAAGCACCTTCCCATGTTGGAAAGTAAGTTAGTGTTTTAATAATATGTTCTGTCACATTATTATTACTAACAGATTGTTTTACAATTTGCTTTAAGGAAGGACGCCCTACTTTAACAAACTTTATATGTTCTACATTGAATCCTGCATTTTTAAATCTATCAATATGTGCCTGCCCTGCTACCCAAATTTCATCATACACCCTAAAAAACTTATGCGCACTTGCTGCTTTATCACTATCGCCATGTCCTAAAAATATATGTTGGTAAATATTATATCTTAGAGTATGAATCAAATTACCAGTATTAGAAAGATAGTAAATTGCTTTAAGATATGGTAACTGATTCAGAACCTGTTCCACTGCGATGGCTGACTTTGCATACACAATATCCACATTGGGATATTTTGTAATAGCCCAATTATAAAGATTAATGTCTCTAATTAATAATGCAAACCTTTCATTTGAGGATATAAATTCACCGATCCATTGTTCAATATGAAATGAACAATTTATACCTTCTCCCGTATGTATCAAGTGGTTTATTTTTGTAAACAGCCTAATATTTGTTGTAATCATTTTAGGTTCATTTTTAGCTAAGTTATTAGTAATGTTTTTTTTCTTATCTTTTTCAGCCAACTTAGGTGTTTTTGAAACAATATTGACTTTTTCTGATTTATCAGGTTGTTTTTTATTATTTGAGTCTTTTATTGTATCCCCACGTCTTTTTCTTAATCATATCTCTGAAGAACATATCAGGCTTTGTTACTAACTTGCTTAACTTTGACAAGCTCCAACTCCTTTTCAAAAACAATTAATGATTTAAAATATGAATGCATAAAATATTTTTATCTTAAGATGTGACATCTAATAAAAACACCATTACATTTTACATTTTTTTGCTCAACAAAGGCATACTCATCTTATTTTACTATACACAATTAAAGTGTATTTTTATAATATATAAGATGAATGCTTTAGATCGATTTTATAATAACTCTTTTTTACATCATCAATATATGACTTATGGTAATGGATTTAATATACCATCACACCTATACTCATCTATCCCCTCCTGAACATCCTCATGAAAACTAACCGCATTATCATCCTTAAACACAATCGCCACATCACAAAACTCTTTCAATGAATTCAAACTATGTGAAACCATTAAAAAGCTAGATTCTTTATGCCTTTCTTTAAACAATTGAGCGCATTTTTCTTTAAACCTGGCATCACCGACCGCCGTTACTTCATCGACGATATAATAATCAAACTTAAATGCCATGCTTAAACCAAAGCCCAGGCGAGATCGCATACCTGAGGAGTAAGTTTTAATCGGCATATCAAAGTACTTACCGAGTTCGGCAAATTCTTCAACAAACTCAATTTTCTCTTTCAGTTCTTCTTGCTTCGCGTATAACCGGGCAACAAATTTTACGTTTTCGCGTCCGGTTAAACTTCCCTGAAATCCACCTGCAAGGCCGACTGGCCATGATATTGTTTTATTGGTGATGATCTTTCCACTGTCAGGGCGGTCAATGCCGCCAATCATTCTCAGTAACGTTGATTTACCCGCTCCGTTGCGACCAATAAAGGCGACACTTTTTCCTGAAGGGATTTCAATATTTAAATCCTTAAAGACATAATGTCGACCCGTTGGCGTGCGATAGGACTTCGTCAAATTCTCAATCTTAATCATGATGTCAGCATTGCCTCTTCACGCGTTCGGTATAACGCCAGACCGATGAACAGGGTGACCAGAGTAAACATTGCCAGGTAGTTCAGACTCACGCCTTCGCTGATATAGCCAGGCATAACGGCCTCGCGGCTTAACTCCACGATATGCACTAATGGGTTCCAGAGTAGATATGACCAGTATTGCTTTGGAATCGAGTGTAGAGGGAACATGATGCAGGAGATGAAATACAGCGGCTTAAGCAGTATCGGCAGGACCTTTTGCATTTCAGGGAAGGTTTTGCCAACGACCATGAATATTAAGCCGACGCCACATGAAAGAATGATCAGCAGACTCCAGGTAAGCACAAGTTGTAAAAAGTTTGTTATTTCGAAATATTCGCCTGCCATCCAGACGATAAGCATGAGCAATATATAAACAGCAACGTAAATCAGTGTCTCAAGCAGTGCGCGCGCAATGATCGTATCGATGGGTTTTACTGGTCGATAATTAAACAACCCCTGGTTCGCTTCAATAGCACCAATAGAACGTTTGCTGATACTGCTAAAGATAAAAAAGGGAATCAGGCCATTAAGTAAAAACACCGGGAATGAGATGTCTGGCATCGTGCGGTGCATAATGTAACCAAAAATGCCCAACAGTATCAGCAAATGCGCAGAGGGTTCGAGAATCGCCCACAGATATCCCAGACGGAACTTACCAAAGCGTGTTCGTATTTCTCGTAGAAATAATGCCTCTACGGTGACTTTCTGGACTTCAAATCCACTTCTTGCCATTTGGTGATGTGATCCTATTCTCTTCAGGTATGCTACCGCCCCTGGCTTAACAGCTACCAATACACTGGAGGTAATACTTGTTTGTGACTGGATAAAATTCACTCAGACGGTTTGACCTTTTTAATAGCAGCAAACAATTTCAGCAGAAATTATTTCTGCAGGGATAAATAGATCTATTTCCGTCTCGTTTCTTCTAATCCATTCTTCAGGCATGAATGTATTCGGTCTTCTGGTAATTTCAGAAAACTGGCCGTTTCAGAATGTTGAGTTAATTTCTCAGGAAATTATTTCTACCTCTTTTTGCTTAACCAATATGGCTTAAAAAAGACGTAACGCAGCATGCGTTCTGGATTACTCCGGAACACACTTATTCAAAATGGGCTGCTAATTTCGCAAGAAATTATTTTTTACTATTACTGTTAACTACTTGATTATAATACCACCTATGAATTTTATGCGTAACAACACCTGCAATCTGTCTCAAACCAGAACGCATGCGATTGATTACCAATAAATTGTTTAGCGAGAAACTATTTCCCTATTTAAAATTCACTCATGTACTTCTTATTTATATCTACAGCACCCTCTTCACAGCCATATTTGTGATTTATATCACATTTAAATGGTGTTATTTAAGTCGCATCAATAATCCCGGAAGTAATTATTTTCGTCGATTAAGATATACATCTTGATTATTTTGTGTATTTATTTTAACCAGCGTTACAGCCAGCATTAACCGTCGGTAGATATACCAAATCAGACATTTCTTAAAATCGACGAATAGTTTCCGCGGAAATTATTTTACTTTCCCAAAATTCCCTTTCTGATTATCTCCAGGAATTTTACTAATTTCCAGGCTACACAAAATACAGATCACACAAGAATTATCCTATATGTTTTGGCCTATCAATTGTTACTCAATGATTTATTGCAACTATTAATAATCATAATGTGTCAAAACACTTAAGCATCTTTACAGTCTGTGAAAGGTGTCTATTCACAAGGGCTACATTGTGAAAAACGAATTCCTACAGTATTGTCGAACATTCCGTGGCGGCCTGGAAGGAGAGTGCATTCTTGCTACATCGAAACTCAGCCCGGTGAGCGGGTTTGACAGTTCCGCACTCACCATTGGGCTAAGGGTTATCAGGTGGGGTTAAGGAAATGGCAATACCTACCCCCGCCCAAACTCCAGCCGCTGCACCTCCACCATCCCGGGCTTCTCACCCGCACTGACATCAATTTGTGTCACCCGCAGCGCATACTTTTCATCCAGCGCATTTAACCATTTCACCAGATCATTAAACACCACAGGTTCTATCCAGACCTGAATATTCTCCCCGCGCTCGGCTATCCGCTTTATGACCACTGAGTGCGCGGAAGCACTGTCACTGATGACCCGCGATACCTGTGCAGGCGTTGTCGTGGCGGATTTTCGCGCCACAATAATATCCGGCGCGGCGCTCTTCATCCGGGAGTTCATCGCCACCAGCTGTTGCAACATCGTCTCCTGTTGCTCAATCCGTTCGCTCAAAGGCTGCCAGATGAGGACGTAATATCCGACGCTAAACAGGAACACTGCCGCTGCCAGTAACATGCCTTTTTCACGCGGCGAACGCCCCGCCAGGTGTTGTGCCAGCCAGTGTTCGCCACGCTGAACTGGCGTTCACGCCATTGCTGAAAATAGTGAATAAATTTATCGCGTAACATGTTATTTCCTCCGCAACGTTACGCCGCCGGAAACCGCATCACCCTCTTTCTGTAACGCGTCCTGTTGCACAACATAATCTGCCGCCAGTGCGCTACGCAGTTTGTCGAAGCTGGCAAAGTTCGCAGCCCGTAGCTGAAGGTGAAGCGTCTGGCGTTTTTGATCAAAGGTAAATCCACGCATCTCAATGTCGGTAAGTGACGCTGATTTCAGGGTACTGGCGATCGCTGACAATTCTGCGAGCAGCCGGGTATCGTCGGCCTGCGGGCGATATTTTTTCAGCGCCATCGTCACCTGAGAGCGTAAATTCACAATCCGCTTCTGCTCCGGGAACAACATTAAGAACTGTTTCTCGGCCTGGGCGCGGCTTTGCGCCACCTGTTCGTTGACGCTCCATAACGTCACGCCCCGTTCCACTGCCAGCGCAACCAGAATCAGCAATATCGGTAGAATCATCACCCGCCAGCGCGCCCACTGTTTTCGGTAGCTGACGCGAGGCTGCCACGGTCCAGTTAGCAGGTTCCCTTCCGGTTCGCCATAAGTGGTAATGGCGGGCAGAGCCGTAATTGTCAGGCGTTCAGCGTCTGCGCCAGCCCATGCAGATAGCTCTTCCTGCGCGATCCCGACCACGGTTAGCGAAAGCGGTAAATCCTGCTCATTGAGCTGTGCGCGGAACATTACCGGAGCCAGCGCCCGCCAGGCGCTCCATCCCCGGCACTCATCGATGCGGCAGATAACCCGTTGCGCATCGCCAGCCATATAGCCACAAGGAATGGACATCCAGTCCGGCGCGACGGTAGCGCGGGTGATGCCGTTTTCCTGCAACCACTGCGCAATGTTGCGCATATGCTGCTGGTGAATCACAGCTACGGTTGCCAGTTGCTGGTCGATTTTCAACGGGGCGAAATGCAGTTCATCGATATCCTGGTTCAGCTCTTCTTCCAGCAAGGCGGGCAGAATAGTCGGTATCTGCTTGCGGGCAACATCAGGCAGTTCAGCCTGCCAGACGCTGATCCATTCGCCGGGGATGTAGAGTCGAATCGCATCAGTTTGCAGCCATTGCTGGAGACGTTCATCAGCAACGTCAGGCCAGATACCGTGCTCCACGTCGGGTGTACGGCACTGCCAACGGATGGGGTCGGAGGCGCAAAGCGGGAAAAAAATCTCAAGCATGGAACTCACTCACTTTCTCCTGTCTGATGCCAGAGAACAGAAAAGTGTTGTGGGCCCATGCGGACAATTAACGAGTTCATCGTCAGTTCAATCTCATTCACGGTGATATCTGAACGCAGCCAGAAGTAATTGCTGTCCACGCTCAGGACGGTTTTTAGCTGTTTTTTAGTACGCTCATCGACGTCAGCAAGTAGCGGCTGTGCAAGAAACTGATCGACATCTTCCCAGCCCTTCGCCGGACGTTGTTGTAATAACGCCCGCGCCTGAACGGGGCTTAACCACGGGTCAAACAGCGCCTCAAGAATCACGCTTTGCGCGACGTCTAAGGTGTTGATGTTGATTCGCTGGCGAGTCATCGGCAGCGCACAAACCAGCGGTTTGAGTTTTTGATAGAGTCCGGCATCCATTCCCTGCACAACGCGCATCTCACTGATATCCGCCAGCGGTTGATTCGCGGCGTAGAAAGGCACCGAACGGGCGAGATACTCGCTGTCTTCACGCCCCAGCCGCGTCTGCACGCTGCGATCTTCGTCAATAAACTCCCACAGGCTTTCGGCTATCAGTTCGGCCCGATAAGCAGGCACATCCAGGCGCGAGATCAGGGCGATAAGCTGTTGCACCGCGAGCGGACGCGACGCCGTTGTCGGCTGTGCGAGGGCATTCAGGTTAAAGCAGGCCTGTGCGTCACGCAGAGTGACGGCGATTTGCCCCTGCGGCAGTGGGAAAAAACGAGGGCCTGAAGCCCACGGCTGTGTCAGATGCACGCGCTTTTCATTTTTCAGGCTCAGACTGAGCGCGCTCAGCGCCAGGCTTTCTGCACTGGCGCTGTACCACAGCGCCTGCTGGTACTCCTGCTGGCTGCGCGTTCGCCCAAGTTGTTGCTGCATCCGCCCGGAAAGCGTGATGGTTACCAGCATCATAACTGCCAGCAATACCAGCACCACGACCAGTGCCATTCCGCGTTTTGGTGGTGAGGTGATCATGATAATTGCGGCCCGCGTAACAACCAGATGCGTTCAATCTCGCCCCATTGCGGCGAATGCAGGGTCATGCGTACCGCTACAGGGATCGCCTGTACTGACGACCAGCTCTCCTGCCAGCGCGTGCCGTCGTAGAACTGCAAACGGAGCGAATCCGCCGGAATCAACTTTTGCGTTGTTGGCTTCACGCTGCCTGCTGCATCGGTCAGCGGCCAGGACAACCGTTCGAGATAACCATCATGAATGCGATAACCAACGGTGAGCAGATTACTGCGCGGCAGACGCATCAACGGGTTAACCACACCGCCGCGCACAAAGCGCATCCCTTCACTCTCAGACGCCAGCACGCCAGCGCCCGCCAGTAACGCTGATTCACGCTGGCCCTGCTCGCCTCTTACCGGACGCGGCATCATTTGGGTCAGATCGTGGGTCAGAAAACTCATCGTTTGCTGCATGAGGTTTAGTTTTTGATCGTGTCCGGCGACGGCGCTATTCACGCGCGTGACGCCGTTTGTCACCTGCTGCGCCATCAGTGCCAGCGAGGCAAAAATGGCAATTGCCACCAGCATTTCCAGTAACGTGAAACCAGCGCGAGTCCTTCTCACTGTTGGCCTCCCACGGCGCTAAACCAGGCGCGTCGTGACTGAATCACTGGCGAAAAGTCTTCGTGAAGACTGACTTCAATATCCACTGCCTGGAGCAGCGCGTTACCTGTATTCAGCGGTGTGGTTCGCCAGTACCAGCGGCTTCCTGCCATATCACTCTCGCCCTGGTGCCTGACCGCTCGTTGTTCACGGGTCATCAGGTAGAGCAATGCGGTCTGGTTTTCAGCTACCCAGCCCGCTACCGTTTTTTCCTCAAGAATTTGCTGATTACTCAGCGCACCGCTGGCAATCTGTAACACCGCCGTGGCAGCCAGCGCAAAAATCGCCAGCGCGAGCATCACTTCCAGCAAGGTAAACCCGCGCTTCATGGCATCCTCTCATCACATTGATTGAGGGATAACGCGCCATCGTGCGCCAGTTTTACCGCCCAACATGCGTTTTGCGCCGCCGAGTAGAAGCGCAGCGTAAACGGCGTACCGGGTTCAAAAGGCGAAAAACGGATCTGCGGCGTCTTCTTTTTCGCCTCTTTTTGCAGCTCCAGTTCAATATCGTGCAGCGTCAGGCGGCGACGTTGCAGCTCCAGCGTATATTCCTTCTGCCAGATATCACTTCCGGGTTGTAACAGCATCTGCACCTGTTTCGGCACCGTAACCTGTGCCGATAACCGGGTCGCAGAAACGGGCAACCACTGCCCCTGACGACGCTGCATAAACTGGTATCCCGGCGGGTCGATTAGCACACCGAGTGTTTGCCCTTCGATCACTGCCCTGTCCTTAAACTGCGCAAAGCGAGTCAGAAAATCCTGCGCCGCTTTTTTCGCGGGCGATTCAGAATCGGTCGCAAAAGTCCGTACCACGCCCGCACTGGCAAGGCCGATAAGGAAAATCACCAGCATGATTTCCAGAAGAGTGAATCCGCGTTCAGGCACTGATTACTGAAACTCCTGCAAATTCCAGTTACCGATATCTGCGCCAGCACCTTCCCCGTTTTCCTGACCATCCGCCCCCAGGGTATAAACATCAAACAGTCCTTTTTCACCCGGGCTGAGATACTGATAATCATTGCCCCACGGATCTTTTGGCAGTCGTTTGATGTATCCACCGGTACGGTAGTTGCGGGAATCAGCCATATTGGCTGGTTGCTGGATCAGCGCCTCAAGCCCCTGTTCGGTGGTCGGGTAACGCCCGTTATCCAGTCGGTACATATCCAGCGCGTTTTCCAGCGCCACGATATCGCTGATGGCTTTTTGCCGATCCGCTTTCTCTTTGTTGCCCAAAAGGTTAGGCACCACCAGACTTGCCAGGACGCCAAGAATAACAATCACCACCATCACTTCCAGCAGGGTAAAACCTGCCCGTGGTTTTTGTGTGCGGGATAACGAATTCATGTGATAACTCCGTAAATTACATTCCAACCATATTGTTCAGTTGCAGCATCGGCTCGAGGATGGCGATGACGATAAACAGCACCACGCCCGCCATCATCACCACCAGCGCAGGTTCAAACAGCCCCAACGCCAGCCCCACTTGGGTATCAAATTCCCGTTCCTGGTTAACCGCGGCCTGTTCAAGCATGGTTTCCAGTTCACCGCTCTGTTCACCGGAGGCGATCATGTACAGCATCATCGGTGGGAACAGGCGCAACTCCGCCAACGCGGCGCGCAGGCTGCTTCCTTCGCGGACGCGATCTGCAGCCAGCAGCAGTTGTTGCTCGACATAACGATTTGCCGACACGGCGGCAGCGGTCTGAATACCTTCCAGCAGCGGAACACTGCTGGCGGTGAGGATGCTTAAGGTGCGGGAAAAACGCGCCGTATTCAGCCCGCGCGCAACACGCCCCGTCACGGGCAGGCGCAGCAAAGTTTTATCCCAGCGCAGGCGCATAGCAGGATTTTTGAGTAGCCGTTGCCCCAGCACCAGAAGCCCCAGCAATCCCGCCAGCCAGTAAACGCCGCTGGCCTGTAACGCGTCGCTCATAGCGATGAGCATTCGGGTGGAGGCGGGCAGCGCGTGTCCGAGATGATCGAACTGTTCGATGATTTTCGGCACCACTGCCGTCAGCAAAATAGTGACCACGCCCGCTGCCACCACCAGCAATACCAGCGGATAGAGCATGGCCTGCAGCAGGCGTGATTTCAGGCGCTGCCGCTGTTCGGTGTAATCCGCAAGGCGATTGAGCACCACGTCGAGATGCCCGGATTTTTCTCCGGCAGCCACCATCGAACAAAACAGGGAATCAAAAACGCGAGGATGTTCGCGCAGGCTGTCCGACAGGGTATAACCTTCCTGAATCCGGCTGCGCAGCGCCATTCCGAGGCTCTTCACATGCAGTTTTTCACTTTGCTCACTGACCGCCTGCAAGCAGGTTTCCAGCGGCATTGCTGCCTGTACCAGCGTTGCCAGTTGGCGAGTGAACAGCGCCAGATCTGCCGCCGCCACGCGACGATGTGCGTGCCGCCGACGCTGCAACATTCCCCCTGCCGATGCATTCATCCTGGCTTCAATGTGCACGGGGATAAGCTCTTTAGCGCGCAACAACTGACGGGCATGACGCGCGGAATCCGCCTCAATCATGCCTTTGGTTTTGCGACCATTACGCTCCAGCGCCTGATAGTAAAACAGTGCCATTACGCCTCCATGGTTACCCGCAGAACTTCATCGAGAGAGGTTTCTCCGGCGAGCACTTTCTCAATGCCGTTGCTGCGGATACCTGCGGAGTGTTGCCGGACATAACGTTCCAGCTCCAGTTCCCCTGCCTGACGGTGGATCAAATCACGCAATGTGGCGTCCACCACGATCAGCTCATGGATGGCAGTACGTCCGCGAAAACCTTTGTGATTACAGGCGGGGCAACCCTGCGGATGGTACAGGGTGACAGTACGGGCGTCGGTAATCCCGAGCAGGCGTTTTTTCTTCGTCAGTGGCAGGCAGGGCCTGGCGGCAGTCGGTGCACAGCGTGCGGACCAGTCGCTGCGCCATCACGCCCGTCAGACTGGAAGAGAGCAGGAAAGGCTCGACGCCCATATCCTGCAAACGTGTGATCGCCCCCACCGCCGTGTTGGTATGCAGGGTTGAAAGTACCAGGTGTCCGGTCAATGACGCCTGGACGGCGATTTCTGCGGTTTCGGTATCGCGGATTTCACCGACCATCACCACATCCGGGTCCTGACGCAAAATCGCGCGCAGGCCACGGGCGAAGGTCATCCCGACGCGGGTGTTAACCTGCGTCTGACCGATCCCTTCAATCATGTATTCGATGGGGTCTTCAACCGTGAGAATGTTGCGCGAGTGGTTGTTCAGCTCCTGCAATCCGGCGTACAGCGTGGTGCTTTTGCCGGAACCTGTCGGCCCCGTCACCAGAAAGATGCCGTGCGGTTTGTGTAACAGCTGGCGCAACTGCACAGTCAGTTGCTGACTTAAACCCAGACGCTCCAGCGTCAGGCGGGCCTGGTTTTTGTCCAGCAGTCGCAGCACCACGCGCTCGCCCCAGGCGGAAGGCATGGTGGAGACACGCACGTCAATCGCCCGGCCGCCCAGCAGCAGCGCAATACGTCCATCCTGCGGTACGCGCTTTTCGGCGATATCCAGCCGTGCCATCACCTTAATACGAGATACCAGCAGCGAGGCCAGTTTGCGACCCGGGCGCAGCATTTCATGTAATGTGCCGTCAACGCGAAAACGGATCACCAGACTCTTTTCAAACGTCTCGATGTGGATATCCGAAGCGCCTTCTTTAATCGCCTCTGCCAGCATGGCGTTGATCAGTTTGATGATCGGCGCATCGTCGTCGCTTTCCAGCAGATCTTCCGTTTCCGGCAGTTCTTCAGCGAGGGTAAAAAAAGTCCTCGGCGGAACCGAGATCTTCCATCAGCTGGCGGGCCTCGGAAGAGTCACGCTGCCAGACCGCATTCAGCCGCTGTTCAAATTCGGCTTCGTCGATTTGCCGCAGCGTAAAGGGCGCGTTCAGCCCCCGCTGCAGCTCCTGCAAAACAGAGAGCGACAACGGATGAACATGGAGGATCTCCAGCGACGCTTCGCACCATGCCACCAGGCTAAACCGACGGCTGAAACTGTAGGGCAGACGCACGGTGTTAGCGGTGGTTTCCTGTGCTACAGGCACCATTAACGCGTTCTCCCGGCGTTGAGGAACGCGCGAACTTCCGGCGGTAGAGACTGGTTTTGCGCTGGCAGCACCGGCTGCGCGGTGTGCGGCATCAGGCTTAAGCCTTGTTCATCGCGATAGATCTGCTCGGCGCGCATATAGTTATATTTGCGCTGCGACACGCCGTCTGCCGCCATACCGTCACGCAGAATGGTCGGGCGGATAAACACCATCAGGTTACGTTTTTCTTTTTTATCCGCCGTCGATTTAAACAGGTTACCAATCAATGGGATATCGCCCAGCAGCGGCACTTTCGCCACGCTTTCTCCCGCCTGATCGTCCATCAGACCGCCAAGCACAATCAGCTCACCATCGTTAGCCAGCACGGTGGTCTTTAGTTTGCGCTCACCAAACACCACGTCGAGGCTGGTCTGTCCTTCCACCTTCGAGACTTCCTGCTCAATCACCATCTGTACCGCGTTACCTTCGTTAATCTGCGGCGTGACTTTCAGCATGATGCCGACTTTTTTCCTTTCTACTGTATTGAAAGGATTGCTGTTATTGGAGCCAACGGTAGATCCGGTTAATACCGGAACATCCTGGCCCACCATGAAGAAGGCTTCCTGGTTGTCCAGCGTGGTGATACTCGGAGTGGAGAGGACGTTCGAGCTGGAGTCGTTTTTGACCGCCTGTACCAGCGCCATCCAGTCGCCTTTCACCACACCAACCGCCGTACCGCTAAAGCCAGAAAGCAGCTGGGCGAGCGTGGAGAGATCGCCGTTAGTATCCGGGTTAATGGTGGTGGCGCCGTTTTCACTGATCACCGTCGAGCCTTTCTGCGGTTTCGCCTGAGAAATGGCTGCCCCCAGCGTACCGATAGGGATCTGCGTACCATTAGCAAACTGCATTAATCCGGCATCTTTCGACGCCCACTGCACGCCGAAGTTGATATTGCTGCCTTCGGCAACTTCCACGATCAACGCCTCGACATGCACCTGAGCACGGCGAATATCCAGTTGTTCAATCACGCTTTGCAGCGACTGCATGATGTCCTGCGGCGCAGTAACAATCAGGGCATTACTGTGTTTGCTGGCGGCGATGGAGACAACCTCACGCCCGCTACCGACCGTGCCTTCCGCCTCTTCTTTAGCCGCCGTGAGCGTGCCGCTGACCTGCTTCAGCACATCGACCAGATCTTCCGCTTTGCTGTATTTGAGATAGAACACCTGGCTGTTGCCGCTGCGCTCCATTTCTGAGTCCAGGCGACGGATCAGGCGGCGCATTTTGTCTCGCGTGGCGGGGTCACCGCTGACAATTACGCTGTTAGTGCGTTCATCAGCGACAATTTGTGATTTCAGCGTCGCAGGCTGGTTCTCGCCGCTATTTTTGGTCAGGCTTTCCAGCACGCGGGCAATTTCCGAAGCCGAGGCGTTATCCAGCGGAATCACCTCTTCAGTGCGATTACCCGCATGATCCACACGCTGGATCACTTCCGTCAGGCGCTCCACGACGGAGGCACGTCCGGTGAGCATAATTACGTTGGAGGGATCGTAATTAACAACGTTGCCTGAGCCCGCGCTGTCGATCATCTGGCGTAATATCGGTGCCAGTTCGCGTACCGACACATTACGCACCGGCACCACTTTGGTGACCATTTCATCGCCCGCGTAGTTGTCGTTGCCTTCACCGACCAGCGGCAGCGGCTCGACTTTCGCGGCGCTGGATTTCACCACCTTCAGCACGTCGTTTTCCATCGGTACGACGGCATACCCCTGCGCTTCCAGCAGGTTAAGGAATAGCTGGTAATACTGGCGTTCATTGAGCGGGGTCATGGTGCGAATACTCACTTTCCCCTGTACGCCCGGCCCCATAATGATGGTTTTATTAAGGTTAGCACCGACGGTTTCTATGAACGATTTCAGGTCGGTATCTTTAAAATTGGCGGTGAAAGTGGCTTCTTCCGCCCAGACCGGTGAACTACATAATGCCGCTGCCAGCACCAGCGGCAGTAAACGCTTTTTTGTTTTGAGGCCAGTTGTCTTCTTACGCCAGACCGACAACGTAATATCACGCCAAAACACGATGAATGATTCTCCTGGATTAAATGCTGTTAGCGCAGCGCGATGGAAATGTCGTAGCGCGCACCCTTGCGTAAAACCGTAAGTTGAATGGAATCCATTGAAGGTAACTGCCGCATCAGAGCAATCATTGCTCGTGGATCAGTAAAATCCTGCTGATTTAGCGCAATGGCGATATCGCCTTCCTTGAAACCGCTGGCATCGAACAGAGAACGATCTGCCCCCGGCTTCACTGCATAACCGACAATCCCCTCCTTACGCACAGGCGTAAGCTGGATATAGTTAAAAATTTTCTGCGGATCTTTCGCCAGTGCCTGACGCACGGCAGCCGGGATCTCAACTGGCGCACTGGCAGCAGGCTCAGCAACGGCTTGCTTTGCTTCGTCACTGACGGCTTTTTTGTTGGTCACGGCTACGGTGGAACGTTCCTCTTCTGCCAGGCTCAGACGCTCTATTTTTCCCTGATAACGCAGCATCACATGGTCGCGGTTGATTTCCTCAATCACCGCGTTGTGAGAGCCAAGCCGTTCGCCCTGCAAATAAACCTGTTGTTTGCCGCCTTCTTCAATAACCGCGCCGGGTCTGGCACCAAAGGCGATCCCACGCAGCACCACATTAAGACGCGTTTCTGCCACAGGCGCAGGTTCGGGTTGTTTTACCGACTCGGCGACAGGCTGATATTTGCCAAACCAGTTTTGCTGGCTGATTAATTGCACGTCTTTTTTTATCTAACGCTTTTGCATCTGCACGGGTCGGTTTATTCACCGATTGAGAAACCGCCGTATATTCCGCAGAAAAGGAGAAATAGCGCCAGAGTGAATGCGCCATTTTTGCAGAAATAATAAGCAGCATCAGCCAGAACATCGCGCGGGCAATTTTGCGCAGATGCTCTTTGTCTGTATGAAGAGATTGTCTCTGGCTAAATGTGTGACGAATTTTTGTCAGCCATTGAATGAGATAAATTCGTGCGTCACGAAAAACAACCCGCGCCAATTTATATACCCGACGTTATGCTTTGACTATTCCACAGGTGGTACGATCCAGTTTCCGCTGATACTGGTTACCTGTACGTGTATCATTAATCGTTATGCTGTAATTAATTCCCTCGGTGATCATTAATTTCACCGTTGGGTCAGCGCACATTTGTCGTTGATAGCTGGTTAAAAAGACGTCAGGCGTCTGCGTGGTTTGTGTACCCGCTTCGCTGATAATGGTCATTTTTACCGTCGTGCCGCTACTTTGCGCCAGCACTAAGGTATATCCCGCAGATTTAATTGGCAGGTTTTGACTGATATTTTGCGCCTGTTTTTTCGCCAGTAAACTGGCGTTTTCATTATGGCTGGCGCAGCCACTTAATAATCCTGTAACGCTCAACAATAGCGATATTAATACCCTCCCTGGCATTTGTTTTATCGACATGGTAAATAATCTCTAAGGTTATTAATAAGAGTTAAAATGTCACTTCGATAATGACGTGGTTATCATTAAAACAATGCCTGTAGATAAAGTGTTGATATACCGCCCAGACTTAAACACGGTCCAAAAGGCAGTGTGGTTGATCCTCTTTTTGTAATAACGGCATATATCAGGCCGCAGCATGAGGCGATTAAAGCAACATTGGGTAGCGACAACGCCCCCACCCAGCCACCTAAAGCGGCGAAGAGTAATACATCACCCATGCCTAATGCTTCTTTACGCAGAACTATTCCGGCTATCCAGCGCAGGGAGTAAAAAGTGATAAATCCCACCAGGACGCCGGTAACTGCGTCTTGTAGCGTTAACGGACTCTGTTGCGCCCATGCCGCAATCAGCCCGGTCCACAATACGCCCTGAGTAAAAACATCGGGCAGCCATTGGTTGTCGAGGTCGATGATGCTCGCGGCAATCAGCCAGGCGGATAATATCATCACCGCCAGCCCCCATCCACTTTCCGGCCACACCAGACTCGCCAGCAAAAAAGCGAGTGCCGTCAATAACTCCACCAGCGGATAACGCTTGCTGATTTTCGCCTGACAGTCGCGGCAGCGCCCTTTGAGCATCAGCCAGGAGAGCAGCGGAATGTTGTCACGTATCCGGATGGTCTGCTGACACTGTGGGCAGTGCGAGCGTGGCAGCGCCAGGCTTATTTTTGACTGCGTACTCGGCATTTCACCGTGAAACTCCGCCATTTGTTGACGAAGCATGATGGGGTAACGCCAAATCACCACATTCAAAAAACTGCCGATGATTAATCCTCCGACGGTAGCCAGTATGGGCATCGCCGCGGGGTATTGCTGAAACACATCAAAAAGCATGGTTAACGGTTATTTGTTGTAACTTGCCGGATGCGGGCCTGCAGATGTATGCCATACGGCTTTCCTCCAGGCCCGATAAGCTGGCGCAACCCGATGCGCCTTATCCGGGTTATTCAGCAGGCATCGAATACTCGGTAACCTTGTTAATGGTTTCCGGCCCTTGCTTCGGTTTCGGCAGATTGAGTGACGCCAGCGTGTTGTACGCCGACTGGCTCACACCGCCTTCGAAGCTCATCTCCGTCGCTCCCGGCAACTGGTAAGCATTCGCGCCCGGATTCCATTTCTTAAAGAACTCCGAAAGATCCGTCTGGGCGACCCAGGAGGCGCACAGCATCAGCGTGTCCGCAGCGTTACCGTTTGACTCAGCACAGTAATTTCTTTCGCCAAACTTGGTTTTACCAACCTCATCGCCGCGTGCTTTACGGTGCATCAACTGGAACAGGTTCCAGCCTTTCATCCCTTCACGATCGCTGTAGAACGCTGGCAGCTTGCTATCTGGATACCACTTCGTGATATCAAAGTACTTCTCAGCCCATTCTTTCAGCTGCGCGTACATCAGCAGACGGTCACCCGCACCGCCGCGCGCCCATGCCTGACCTTTGCTCTCGTCCAGATATTCCGGCGCGACGGTAATATCGTCAGCGACACGGTTCATCTTGCCGAGATAGCGATCCTGCATGTACAGCGCCAGCACGTTGTTCGCTACTTCAGTTGCGCCCGGTACAGTCAGCGGCGTTTCTGCAGCGTTATGCCCTACTTCGTGCCAGATCAGCCAGTCGTTCAGCGGCGTCGTCGGCAGCGTGGTGCTGTTCGTCGAGAAGCTGCTGTTCATTACCGGGTAACCCGAGTGCGCATCACCGATGGAGATCTGCACATCGTTAGTGAAACGGTGTTTGTGACCCGGCAAGTTTTCAAAGGTAAACATCCGGTGCTTACCGTTTTCGCCATCACGTCCGTAGAAGTCATTCATTGAGCTGGCAAAGGTATCCAGTTCCTTAGCGAATTGTTTTACGCCACCCGTGAAATTGCTGGCATTCAGGTTCTTCTTCGGCGTGGTATAGACGAACGACGCAGACTCCAGCTCGCCTAGCGGCGCAGGGGAGTTCAGCTCGTGTTGCCACTTACCATCTTTATAGAACGGTGCTTTTACCACGCCAGTAAAGGTGAAGTTGGCTGACTCATTCGTTGGGCTGTTGCCCTTGATATAAATCAGACCACCGTAAGGCACCTTGAAGGTCACCGTGCCTTGAGCATCCAGATCATAGGTTTTCGTCACTTTTGGCGGACGGTTCAGAGCAACTTCATGCTTCTCACGTCCGGTCAGGTCGTCGGCCAACGCCACGGTGACAGTCACAGGAACGTTCGCATTGGACTTAATGCTGACTTCCTGCTGAGCCGGAGCCCACAGGCCTGTAGACTGCATGTTACCCGCAAACCATTTGGTCGGACTCGAGTACAGGCTGATGCTTTCAGTAACCTCCTGCCCCGCTGCCGATACCGCCCCCGGATACTTCTCGACATCAACCTTAATGTTCAGATCCCACCAGGAACGGCCCAGCATCAGGCGCGTCAGCGGTTTTTCCATATAGTTGAGCGGATAGCTCGGGTTCATCATGCCCGCTTTATTAACGCTCTTCTCGCCGTAGATCATGTTGTTATCGACCAGCGATTTTTTCAGCTCATCAGAACACTGCGTGCCGCCAGTATAGGCATTGTTGGCGTAGCAGTTCAGGAACTCGGTGAACGTTTTAAAGCCCAGCTCGTCGTCCTTGCCGCTTTCATAGCGGTATTCAATTTTATTCCACAGCCAGACCGACATGTTCTGGTACAGACGTTCCAGATCGACGCTGTTCAGACGCTCACCTTTGCGACCATTGGTCCGGAAGTAGAGCTCATGCTGATACAGACGCTGAATGTTGGTGCCTAAATCCGCAGCCTGCACCATCGCTTTCGCGGTGTCGGCGTCAAGATTCAGTTGCGTATACTGCGGAACATACATTGTCCCCGTCACAGGAACACCCGTGCCAGGACGGTATTCCAGACAGTTGACCTCGTAGTGGTATGTCGAGTCCTTACACTCCTTCAGCCCCGGGAACGCTGCAAAGATCTTATCTTTTGCGGCTTTCAGAGACTCATCAGTTGGATGTTTAGCAACATCAATAAATGCGTATTGAGTTACTTGTTCACCATCAACCTCTTCTTGCCAGCTGGCAACTTCCAGTTTCGGTTTCTTATCTGGTTTGTTATCAATCTGATATTTCCAGATAACTTCTTTCGTTTTTTCATCAATGGTGTACGGCAGTTCACCTTCTACCAGCGGATAACGTTCATAGACCCACATCCCTTTTTCATTCAACTGACGAACGCGATCCGGATATCCCTGAGGATCGTTATTCACCACCGACTTGTTAAGAGCCATCGACAGGCCTGCGGCATCCAGCAGACGCACAAAGCCAGACGCGCTCTCTTCCTTAAGATTGCTCATCACGTTTTCCATGATCAGCACCGAACCGCCTTTGTTCAGATAGGCGATCAGATCGGTCACATCCTGCTGGCTCAGCTTCGGTTTGCTGGTATCTGCACGCAGAGGCACTGCATAGGGATCGCCCCCCACCTGAGTCACATACTCAAAGCCGTTAAGGATCAGCAGCGGCATTTTCTGCGGATCGAGATCGCCATAGCTACTTAAATGCTCAACGGAGATACCCGCGAAATCCGGATGGAAGCCGAACTCAGCACTGTTTCCTGTAACCTGACCATGACGTTTGAAATAGACGGTATCCAGGTTGGTGCCTACGGTCATGCTGGCTTTCGCGTCCGGCGTCCATTTATCGTCGGACAAATAGCGCAACACGTTCTGCATAAAGTGCTTCATGTCATTTGAATCACTGTTACGCATACACTGACCGCTTTTATCAACACCGCCTTCCCAGCTGTAACCGTTCGGGCAACGCAGAATGCTGTTGTAGTGCGGGTTACCGATAACCATCAGCTTACCTTTGCCGACTTGCCCCAGCGAGATAAACGGCAGGTTGAAAGTGGCAGTTTCGCGTGTCACGTTCTCCGGGCGCACAATGGAAGGCGCTTCAGTAATGTACGCCAGCTCGTTTTTATCCCAGGCGCGTTTTTCGCCGAAGGCCAGCCAGTAGTTTTTATCATTACGCGCCATCAGAATCGGGAATGCCGCGTTGGAGATATTCACCACCGCCTGACCACGCGCATTACCAGTACTGCCATAGAAGTTGGTAGAATCATGGAAGACGTGGAATTTCGTCACAGATTTGTAATCTTCATCCACACCCCACAGCTTGTTGATTACGCCCTGAATCTGACCTTCGTTAACATTGCGTGCCGTCAACGAGAACCAACGCTGAGAGTTGCAGCCCCCAAGGGAGTCACAAATCGCCGTATCAATCTCTTTAGCCTGCCCGGATTCAAACTGCTCAAGAAATTCGTTTGTCCGCTCAAAGGTTTGATCGCCTTCGCTCAACGCCTCGCCATTGGATAACGAGAGATTGATAATCTCGTTGATCACGTTGGGATACTCGGCAAAGACCTTACGCACTACGTCCGGCACTTCACGCTCATCATTTTTTCCGGCCTGGGAGTAACGATGAATCAGCTGATCGATATTCGCGCCGCGAACTTCGTCGCCCAGCTCAGTCAACGCAATAGTCGACTTATTGCCGCGTACTGAGCCCAGTTCAAAGGTGTCGATACCAAAGGAGATGGTTTCGCCCCAGCTGAAGTTGAATTTGCCGTTTTCTCCAGTTACGCCACGGCCTGAGCTGGTGTAGTAATTTACGCCAACCACACCATTGCCCATGCTATCTACCAGTCGGCCTTCGGAGAGAATGATTTCCGTAGGTTGATACTGATAAAACTGTTCCGCGTTAGCCGACACGAAGGAAGCGTTCAGATCCGGTTTTGTTCCCGGCGTCGTGACGGGCACTACCGGTGAAGTATGAGTGGATGGCGCCTTATCGGTCGCGGCATTGTTTTCCACCTCTTCATTGACCAGCTTTTTGAACTCTTCCGGAGTCAGATCGATTTGCTTATACAGCGAGTCGAAGCGTTTACTCTCGATCACCGAGGAGAACGTCAGGCAAACCTGTTCTGTATCCGCCGGACAACTGTTCATGGACGTTACCAGCGAGAGCGCATTGCTTTTCTTGTCGTCGGACTCCGCCAGTTCTTGCGAGTCCTCAAGGCTAAACGACACTTTTTCAACCGCACGCAGGCTACGCGCAGCTTCTGACTGAGTGTTGAAGGTGGCAATTGTCGTGTTACCTGCCACGCAAGTAACGTTCTCGCCAGGTGTAAAAGTAAAGCCGTCGCTGGATTCACCATTACAGGTAGCACCGATTACCCGCTGGCTTCCGCCCAGGGTCAGATAACCGGTTTTCGTAGGAACAGGTTCTGGCTCCGGTTCTGGTGTTGGCTCTGGATCAGGTGTCGGATCCGGCGTAGGTTCCGGCTCCGGCGTCGGCTCCGGGTTTGGCGTTGGATCGGGTTTCACTTCCGGCAAAGACCCAGTTCCAGAATCTACAGGCGGAGTATCGGAGGAAGAACCTGAACCGCCGCCATCACAACCGGTTAATAAGGTTGCGCTTAAAATAGCCGCTAAAAGCGATTTTTTATATTTAAATTTCTTATTCATTAATAACGCAAGTGACAAAATATAGTTAAAAAATTCGTAACTGGGGAAATAGTTTTATGCTTTATCTTCTCTAATAACTTCCTCCATTCTTAAAAAACTGCATTATTGATAACGAAACAGGTGAAATTTATAAGAATATCCCCTATTCGATGTCAGACGGGGTATTTATAAAAAAGATTCAACAAACAAAAAAGTAACAATTATTCACAATGTAACTATCCCAAGTTGTTGATAGTTTTAACGATTGCGATTGCAAAAGCAACAGATAGCACGGTGTTTGCTCATCAAGCGAACACAATTAATACAGACTTGTTTTGCGTGACAAAAAAATAGATATTCTCACCCCCTTAATTATTTAGCGAGTTATCTGACCATGAAATATTATTTATGCCTGGATAATAAACAGCGAAATGATTTTGCAATTATTTAGCCAGGATAATGAAACGAGAATAGAAAGAAGCCGGATGATATTGACGATCATCCGGCATTATTGACTTACGAAACTAACATCCCGGTAAACACATACGCCTGCAACAGGGTGATAATGCCGATAACGCTGGCAAAAATCAGACTGTGCTTCACGGTGTAGCGGAACAGTTCAGATTCTCGGCCCACCATGCCCGTCGCGGCGCAGGCCACGGCGATAGATTGTGGGGAGATCATCTTGCCAGTTACGCCGCCGCTGGTATTTGCTGCCACCAGCAGAGTGTCAGAGACGTTGATTTGCTGCGCCGTGGTTGATTGCAGTGAACCAAACAGGGCGTTAGAGGAAGTGTCCGAGCCGGTAAGGAATACCCCCAGCCAGCCGAGGAATGGCGAAAAGAACGGGAACATCACACCAGTACCCGCCAGTACCAGCGCCAGCGTGGTGGACATACCGGAATAGTTGGTCACGAAGGCAAATGCCAGCACCATGCCAATCGACAATATCGGCCACTTCAGGCTAATTAGCGTTTCGGCAAAGACACCAATACCTTTCTTGATCCCCACGCCGAGGATGAAGATAGAGATAATCGCTGCAATGAAAATAGCGGTGCCGCCAGCAGAGAGCGGGTCGAATTTAAACACCGCGTCCATTGGCGTCGGCTGGGCGACAATGGGGGCCGCTTTCAAGACTTGTTGATGCAAATGAGGGATCTGGAAATTAATCACCAGCGAATAAAACGCGCCGCCCGGAGCAAATAACGCTTTAAACGGTTTCATGGTCCAGATGGTGACCAGTACCGTTAAGATTAAAAACGGTGACCACGCGCGAATAATTTGCCCCAGACTATATTCTGACGGTACCGGGCCGCCAGAAGACGGTTTATTCACCACCATCGCACCTGCGGATTGCCCCATGCTGATTGCCGTTTCGGTATTTTTCGGTCGCCAGACTTTAAGGAATAAAGAGAGTGAGACGATACTCACCAGCGCCGAAGTAATATCCGGCAGTTCCGGGCCAATATAGTTAGAGGTAAAGAACTGAGTGACAGCGAAGCTTCCCCCTGCAACCAGCGCCGCGGGCCACGTCTCTTTCACCCCTTTCCAGCCGTCCATCATTGCTACCAGCCAGAACGGCACCAGTACCGACAGGAACGGTAACTGACGTCCCGCCATTGCGCCAATGTCGAACGGATCGATTCCCGTTACCTGACCGGCGACCAGAATTGGCACACCCAACGCACCAAACGCCACCGGCGCAGTGTTGGCAATCAGACACAGCCCCGCCGCGTATAGCGGTTTGAAGCCCAAGCCCACCAGCAGCGCACCGGTAATCGCCACCGGAGCACCAAAGCCAGCCGCCCCTTCCAGCAACGCGCCAAAGGAGAAACCAATCAGTAACACCTGCAAACGCTGATCGTCGGTGATGGAGATAACCGAGCTGCGGATAATATCAAACTGACCGCTGGCAACGGTTAATTTATACAGGAATACAGCCGCGACAATAATCCACGCAATAGGCCATAATCCATAAATAAAGCCATAGCCCGCAGCAGCAAATGCCATATCAATCGGCATTTTAAAGGCGAATATCGCAATCAGGATAGATAATATAAGGGTTATTGCTCCGGCGACATGTCCTTTCAGACGTAATACCGCAAGTGCAACGAAGAAGAATATTATTGGGATCAGGGCAACCAGAGCGGATAGCCCCAGTCCTCCCATCGGCATATACATTTGAGTCCAGGTAACCATATTGTTCAGTCTCTTATTATCTTTATATGCTTGATATGATTAAGGTTGTAATAAGCAAAAGAGGACTGAACTGTAAAATATAGGCGTTATACTTTACAGCAACAGTACGCTGCTAACGCAATTGCTACCTCTGGCATAACAAGTATATCGGGTAAGGGTTTCTGTTCCGCACACGCAGGCGCAGAGTATCGTTAAGATGTCCATATTGTTGTTTTAGGCCCGCTAGTAATGCGCTGCGGGTATTTAATTTTGTTAAACCCTGATAATCGCTCCGGTTATTTCCGGGATAAATGTACTACCGCAGTTACTATAATAGCCCCGACAATAAATCTTGCCGGGGCTTTTTTTTGACGCTATTAATGATTTTCTTTTTCGCGTAAACGCCATGCGTGTAATAACGGTTCGGTATAGCCGTTTGGCTGTTTCACGCCGAGGAAGATCAAATCGCTGGCAGCTTTAAAAGCACACGAGTTAGCGAAATTCCCCGCCATCGGACAATAAGCCGGATCGCCAGCGTTTTGCTGATCAACCACCTTCGCCATGTTCTCTAGCGACGCCTGCACCTGCTCTTTGGTCAGGATGCCGTGGCGTAACCAGTTGGCAATATGCTGGCTGGAGATGCGCAGCGTTGCACGGTCTTCCATCAGCGCCACATTGTGAATATCCGGCACTTTTGAACAACCAATCCCCTGCTCCACCCAGCGCACCACGTAGCCCAGAATCCCCTGCACGTTGTTATCCAGCTCTTGTTGGATCTCTTGCGCCGACCAGTTAGCATTTTCAGCAACCGGAATAGTCAGCAGATCGTCCAGCAGCGGTTCAAATTCAGCATTGAACTCGGTCTGGGCAATGTTGGCTTGCACGCTCTGTACGTTGGTTTGGTGGTAGTGCAACGCATGGAGTGTAGCGGCAGTTGGCGACGGAACCCAGGCCGTGTTTGCCCCGGCACGCAGTTGGTCGCCCTTCTGGCTGTACATGTCTGCCATCAGGTCCGGCATTGCCCACATCCCTTTACCGATTTGCGCTTTACCGCGCAGCCCACAGAACAGACCGGAAAGCACGTTATTGCGCTCGTAGGCTTTGATCCACGGCGTCGATTTCATCTGGTTTTTACGCAGCATCGGGCCCGCTTCCATCACCGAATGCATCTCATCGCCAGTACGGTCGAGGAAACCGGTATTGATGAACGCCACGCGGTTGCGCGCCTGAGCGATACAGCTACGCAAGTTCAGCGAGGTCCGGCGTTCTTCATCCATAATGCCCATTTTCAGGGTATTCGGTGCCATACCGAGCATTGTCTCAACGCGGGTAAACAGTTTGTTGGCGAACGCCACTTCCTGCGGACCGTGCATTTTCGGTTTCACAATATAGACGCTGCCAGTGCGCGAGTTTTTCTGCACTTTTAAATCATAGAGGGCGATCGCGCCAGTCATGACGCCATCAAGAATGCCTTCCGGGATTTCATTGCCTTCGCTGTCCCAAATCACAGGAATGGTCATCAAATGACCCACGTTGCGGATAAACTGCAACGAGCGTCCGTGCAGAGAAATTTCAGAGCCATCGGCGGCGGTGTACTGACGATCGTCATTCAGTTTACGCACGATTTGCCGACCGTTTTTCTCCATTTTCTCTTGCAGAGTCCCCTGCATCAGGCCCAGCAAGTTGCGGTACAGCAGGATTTTATCTTCCGCATCAACCGCCGCGACCGAATCTTCACAGTCGAGAATAGTACTGATGGCGGCTTCAACGATAACGTCGTTGATGTGCGCCGGATCGTCTTTGCCAATCCGCCCGTTGGCATCGATTTGCAGCTCAATATGCAGGCAGTTATTTTTCAGCAAAATGCAGGTCGGCGCAGCGGCATTGCCACGGTAACCGACAAACTGTGCCGGAGTACGTAACGTGGTTTCTTTACCATTTTTCAACTGGATGCGTAATTGTTTGTCGACCACCTTAAACGCCACGACATCCTGATAGCTGCCGTTTTCCAGCGGTAGAGATTCATCGAGGAAATGCCGAACCCAGGCGATAACCTGCTCACCGCGCTGCGGATCGTAGCCGCTGACCATCGCCCCTTCCTGCGGGATGATGTCGCTGCCGTATAACGCATCGTACAGTGAGCCCCAGCGAGCATTCGCCGCGTTCAGCGCGTAGCGGGCGTTCATCGCCGGAACCACTAGCTGTGGCCCCGCCTGACTGGTGATTTCACTGTCGATGCCCGTGGTTTCCACCGTAACGTGGTCAGGCTGCGGCACGAGATAGCCCAGTTCCCGCAGGAAAGATTTATAAGCCGCTTTGTCTTTTACCGGCCCCGGGTTGCTGCGATGCCATTCGTCCAGCGCCGCCTGAATGCGATCGCGTTCTGCCAGTAATTGACGATTTTCTGGCGCCAGATCGTGAACGATCTCATCAAAATTGCGCCAGAACGCCGCAGCGTCCAGCCCTGTTCCCGGTAAAACTTCTTCATCCACAAAACGTTTAAAATTGGCGTCAATGCGTAAACGGCCCTGGGTTATGGTTTGACTCATTGTTTATCTCCTCGTTTTCGCTTATTTCGCCAACACCGCTGCTGCCGCTTTCGCGACCTGCGCATCCTGTGCTCCGGTTAAACCAGAAACGCCCACGGCACCAATAATTTGCCCATCCACAACAACCGGTACGCCACCTTCCAGCGACGTCAGTAACGGCGCAGTCACGAACGCGGTACGTCCGTTGTTCACCATCTCTTCATAGCCCTTAGTTTCACGACGCCCCAGCGCGGCGGTACGCGCTTTCTCCTGGGAGATGTAAGCCGCAATCGGCGCGCAATCGTCCATGCGACTTAACGCCAGCAGATGACCGCCGTCATCGGCAACAGCAATGGAAACAGACCAGTTATTTTTCTGCGCCTCTTCCTGACCTGCGGCAATAATTGCACTCGCCATTTGCTGGCTAAGAATGACTTTAGTTTTCATTTTGTTATTCCTTTTCAAGGGCTTGTTCTACAATTTCAATCCAGTGACGCACAGAGGTACGACCGGCGCTCGCCAGATGCGTCTGGCAACCAATGTTGGCGGTGACGATCATTTCCGGTTTGCCGCTTTCCAGCGCATTCATTTTGTTATCCCGCAGCTGGCGCGCCAGATCGGGATGCGTTAACGCATATGTTCCCGCCGACCCGCAGCACAGATGGCTGTCGGGAACGTCGGTTAAGGTAAATCCAAGACGAAGTAACACTTTTTCCACTTCGCCATTGAGCTTTTGCGCATGTTGCAGGGTACACGGGCAGTGGAAGGCCAGTTTTTTATCGCCGCGAATTGCCAGTTTTTCCAGCGGTTCCTCGCGCAGAAGTTCGACTAAATCGACCGCCAGCTCACTGACCTGACGCGCTTTATCGGCATACAGCGCATCGTTTTTCAGCATCTGCCCGTACTCTTTGACAAACGCACCGCAGCCGCTGGCAGTCTGCAAAATTGCCTCGGCACCTGCTTCAATCGCGGGCCACCAGGCATCAATATTATTTCGCGCCCGTGCCAGCCCTTTCTCCTGCGCATTAAGATGATAGTCCACCGCGCCACAACAGCCTGCTTCGTTAGCTGGCATGACGCTGATCCCCAAACGATCCAGCACTCGCGCAGTTGCCGCGTTGGTGTTGGGCGAAAGCGTAGGCTGGGCGCAGCCTTCCAGCATTAAAACCCGACGCTTATGGCGCAGCGGTGGACGCGGTTTAGCTTTCACCATTTCGGCGGGCAATTTTGCTCTTATCTGTTCTGGCAAAAACGGTCGCAGCACCAGACCTACCTGCGTCAATGCGCGGAAGACCGCCGGACGCGGCACTACCTGGCGCAATCCTTCGCGCAGCATTCGCTCCGGCAGTGGGCGTTTCACTTTCTGCTCGACAATATCACGCCCGATATCCAGCAAATTGTGATAGCGCACACCAGAAGGACAGGTGGTTTCACAATTGCGGCAAGTGAGACAGCGATCGAGATGCTCCTGTGTTTTAAGCGTGACTTCGTTGCCTTCCAGCACCTGTTTAATCAGATAGATGCGCCCGCGCGGCCCGTCCAGTTCATCGCCCAATAGCTGATAAGTTGGGCAGGTTGCGGTACAAAATCCGCAGTGAACACAGGCGCGCAGGATGCTGTCGGCTTCCTGCGCCCGCGCGTTCTGCCGCATCTCTTCGGTTAACCGGGTTTGCATAGCCTGCTCCTTAAAGTTCCGCGTACATGCGACCGGGGTTAAACACGCCGCAAGGATCGAGCTGCTGTTTAAGCTGCTGGTGATAGCGGAATAAAGGAGCCGGTAGCGGGGCAAAGCCGCCATCTCCGGCACTAAAACGGGTCGCATGACCGCCAGCGTTGCGGGCGATGCGATGGATTTGATTGTCATCGGCTGTCGATTTCAGCCAGCGTAACGCCCCGCCCCAGTCGATCAGTTGCTCGCCGGGTAAATCCATCATCGGCGCATCGCTGGGTAATGAAATGCGCCATAAGGTACCTGGTAACGAGAAGAACGGCAGTTGTTGTTCACGCAATTGCTGCCAGAACTGACCCGCAACCTCTTCGCCACCCAGCAGTTCACGCGCCGCTTTTACCGATCCTTCACCGCCTTCAAGGCGGATCCACAACGCGTTGTCGAAGTAACATAAGCCACTAATGGGTAGCGGCTGGAGTTGCCACTGGGCGATTTCGTCCATGGCTTCTTGCAGGCTGATTTCCCGACGCAGGCTCAGGGAGGCGCGCGGTCGCGGTAACACTTTCATCGAGATTTCAGTGAGCACGCCAAGACAACCGTAGCTTCCGGCCATTAATCGCGAGAGATCGTATCCGGCAACGTTTTTCATCACTTCGCCACCAAAACGCAGATGTTTTCCAGTGCCGGTAATGATGCGCGTGCCGAGGACAAAATCGCGGACCGAACCGCTCCACGGGCGACGCGGCCCCGCCAGCCCGCAGGCGACCATCCCGCCCCAGGTGGCTTCTTCACCATAATGCGGCGGCTCGCAGGGGAGCATTTGCCCGGCGCTCTCCAGTGCCGCTTCAATCGCCACCAGCGGCGTTCCGGCACGCGCGGTTATCACCAGCTCGGTCGGGTCGTAATTAACAATGCCGCGATGACAACGCACATCCAGCGTTTGCCCGGTTACAGGACGACCTAAAAAAGGCTTTGCTATTGCTGCCCTGAATCACCAGCGGCGTTTTATCGCTAATCGCCTGATTCACCTGCTCCAGCAGCGCCTGGCTGTAATCACACTCGCGTAGCATCAGAAACGCTCCAGTTCAGGGAAAGGTAAATGACCGTGATGCACATGCATGGCACCAAATTCAGCACAGCGGTGTAGCGTGGGAATGTTTTTTCCTGGGTTCAGCAAACCATCGGGATCAAACGCCGCCTTTACCGCATGAAAAGTAGTGATTTCATCACTGTTGAACTGGGCGCACATTTGATTGATTTTTTCGCGCCCGATGCCATGTTCCCCACTGATGCTGCCGCCCACTTCAACGCAGAGTTCGAGGATCTTCCCGCCCAGCTCTTCCGCGCGGGCAAATTCACCGGGCTCGTTGGCATCGAAAAGGATTAACGGGTGCATGTTGCCATCTCCGGCATGAAAGACGTTGGCAACACGTAAATCATATTGCTGCGATAAACGGGCAATGCCTTCCAGTACGCCAGGCAGGGCGCGACGCGGGATGGTGCCATCCATGCAGTAGTAATCCGGGGAGATGCGCCCCACCGCCGGAAAGGCGTTCTTGCGGCCAGCCCAGAAACGTACGCGCTCTGCTTCGTCCTGTGCCAGACGGACGTCAGTCGCGCCCGCTTTCAACAAGATGTCGTTAACCCGCTCGCAGTCTTCCTGTACATCAGACTCCACGCCGTCCAGCTCGCATAACAAAATCGCTTCGGCGTCGACGGGATAACCGGCATGAATAAAATCTTCCGCCGCGCGGATCGACAGGTTATCCATCATCTCCAGCCCGCCGGGGATAATGCCATTAGCGATGATGTCACCAACCGCAAGTCCGGCTTTTTCTACCGAGTCAAAGCTGGCTAACAACACGCGCGCCACGGGCGGCTTCGGCAGCAGTTTTACCGTCACTTCGGTGGTCACGCCGAGCATGCCTTCCGATCCGGTGAACAGCGCCAGCAGGTCAAAACCAGGCGAATCCAGCGCGTCCGATCCCAACGTCAACGCCTCGCCGTCCAGCGTTTGCACTTCAATTTTCAGCAGGTTATGTACGGTCAGACCATATTTCAGGCAGTGGACGCCACCGGCATTTTCCGCCACGTTGCCGCCAATCGAACAGGCGATTTGTGAGGAAGGATCTGGCGCGTAATAGAGATTATGCGGCGCAACGGCCTGGGAGATCGCCAGGTTACGCACGCCCGGCTGCACGCGTGCACGGCGCCCAACGGGGTTAATGTCGAGGATCTCTTTAAAGCGCGCCATCACCAACAACACACCTTTTTCCAGCGGTAGCGCGCCACCAGAAAGCCCGGTGCCTGCGCCACGGGTCACCACCGGCACACGCAGGCGGTGGCAGACAGCCAGAATCGCCGTCACCTGTTCCATCTGCTTAGGCAGAACAACCAGTAATGGACGCGTGCGATACGCGCTCAACCCGTCACACTCGTAAGGAATGATCTCCTCATCGGTATGCAGGATCTCCAGTCCAGGGACATGCTCACGCAGTGCCATCAGTACCGATGTGCGGTCGACATCGGGTAAAGCGCCATCAAGACGCTCTTCGTACAAGATGCTCATGAGTAGGGTTCGCTTTGTTGTGTTGTGTGGCAGCTGATTTCTGCGCGCTGCTTCTGTGAACAGTTATTAAGCGGGCTTTTCGTTTTCGTCTATCTCTTTAGCTACCGGTCAGACCATTTTTTTTTCCAGCTCTGTGACCTTGCCTTGGTTAACTTAATGTTAAATTGATGTAACATAATCACTTACGTGATGTGCGTGTTTTGCGAGTTAAGAACAGAAAAATTGGTCCTACCTGTGCACGAGGTCCGGGAATGAAAGATGAACGTCGCCCTATTTGCGAAGTAGTTGCTGAAAGTATCGAACGGTTAATTATCGACGGCGTGCTGAAGGTCGGGCAGCCGCTTCCTTCAGAACGTCGACTGTGTGAAAAGCTCGGCTTCTCACGCTCCGCACTGCGTGAAGGGCTGACCGTGCTGCGCGGGCGCGGGATTATTGAAACAGCGCAGGGTCGCGATTCGCGTGTCGCACGGCTTAATCGGGTGCAGGACACCAGCCCGCTAATTCATCTGTTCAGCACGCAGCCGCGAACGCTGTACGATCTGCTTGATGTTCGCGCATTGCTGGAAGGCGAATCGGCAAGGTTGGCGGCTACGCTGGGAACCCAGGCTGATTTTGTTTTGATAACCCGCTGTTATGAAAAAATGCTCGCCGCCAGTGAGCACAACAAAGAGCTTTCGCTGATCGAACATGCACAGCTGGATCACGCTTTCCATCTCGCCATTTGTCAGGCTTCCCACAATCAGGTGCTGGTGTTTACGCTGCAATCATTGACCGATCTGATGTTTAATTCGGTGTTTGCCAGCGTGAATAATCTCTACCATCGGCCACAGCAAAAAAAGCAGATCGATCGCCAGCATGCGCGGATCTATAACGCGGTGTTGCAGCGACTCCCGCATGTCGCCCAGCGCGCCGCCCGCGATCATGTGCGGACCGTGAAAAAGAATCTCCACGATATTGAGCTGGAAGGCCACCACTTGATTCGTTCGGCGGTGCCGCAGGAGATGAACAAAGGGGGGATGTGAGCAGCGTTTTCCCCCTATCCCCGAGGCGAGGGGGCTGTCTTGTGCGCTTAATGGGATCTGGAGTTAAATCTGCTTTTCATACAAGCGATAACGCTTGTACGGCTCCGCCCCAATGCGTTCCAGCATGTTATTCATGCCTGTATTGGTTTCGAGGATCCATGACATTTCCAGCGCATCGATCTTCCGGCGGGCAAACGGATCATGTAAGGCTTCAATCAATAACAGAGCAATCACCGGGCCGATGCGGCTGAACTGATACTCGTCCCGCACGCCCATCAGCGGCACTCGCGCGGTCCGCACACCGCTGACTTTCAAGCGCCACAGTAATTTTGCCCAGCCTAGAGGAAAGAGCGATCCGTTCAGATCGGCAATCGCCTCGTTGATGTTCGGTAAGCCGACAATAAACGCGCAGGGTGCAGAATCAATCTCGGCGATGTAGATCATATCGTCCGGCACCAGATACTTAAGTTGATCGCCCATGGTCGCAAATTCATGTTCGGTAAACGGCACAAATCCCCAGTTGTGCTGCCAGCCGGAGTTGAAAATCTCACGCAGGATCTGCATCTCTTCGGCAAACCGCTGACGATTAATACAGCGAATGGTCACCTTGTTGCGCACCTGATCCATCAGTTTTTTTAGCGCCGGAGAGAAAGTGAGATCGGTTCGCTGCATCCACCACGCCAGTAAATCAATGCCTTTGTGATAACCCAAGTGTTCGATATGCGCGGCATACCACGGTTTACCGTGCGGCATCATCGCGCATGGCGGTGTATCGAAACCTTCAATCAGTAATCCGCTTTCCTGATTGATATTCAGGCTAAAAGGTCCGCTGATCTTGCTTGCACCTTGTGACTTCAGCCATGCTTCCGCTGCGCCAAACAACGCGGCAAAAACCTGCGAATCATCAATGGCGTCAATCATGCCGAAATGACCGGTATCTTCGCCGTAACGCTCGCGGTGTAAGGTATCGATTTGCGCGGTAATGCGCCCTACTACCTGCCCTTCTTTTTTCGCCACCCATGCCTGCCAGATGATATGGTCCGTCCCCGGATTCTTCGCTGACAGATGCTCGCTGCGTTCAATGAATAAAGGAGGGATCCAGTTCGGATCATCGGGATAAAGTGACGACGGAAAAGCGATAAATGCTTTTAAGTCGTTTTTATTTATTACTTTTTCAATTTTAATCATCAGCAGATCGCATTCCATATCTTAGTGGATAACAAATAATTAATGCTGAAAATAAACAGCAACGGACGGCACCTTAAAAATCCATTCGGTGAATGCAAAGAAAAATAAAATAATATTTATGAATAATTACGATAAACCAGAGCTACCGTTAGCCGATCAACATGACTATTGTGGACTTAATGCGACCCGCCAGAGCATTATCTTAATATATTCATAAATTAAATATTATTCACAATAAACAGAGTTAAGATTTAAAGCATTATTTAAATCAATGTTCAATATCACACCAATGAAAATACTATCTCATTTATCTTTTATGCATATATAATCCACCGCATTATTGTCACTTTATTTTTGATATCCAATTTTTTCGTGGTGTATATGTCCAATAAAATTTTTACGCATTCCCTGCCTATGCGCTATGCCGATTTTCCAACGCTTGTTGATGCTTTGGACTATGCCGCGCTGGGAAGCGCCGGAATGAGTTTTTATGACAGGCGTTGCCAACTTGAAGAAAAATTGGAATATCAGACACTAAACGTGCGCGCCGAAACAGGAGCAAAGCGGCTGCTATCGCTGAACCTGAAAAAAGGCGATCGCGTGGCGCTGATTGCCGAAACCAGCAGCGGGTTTGTCGAGGCATTTTTTGCCTGCCAGTATGCTGGATTAGTTGCCGTACCATTGGCGATTCCAATGGGCGTCGGTCAGCGTGATTCCTGGAGCACCAAACTGCAAGGTTTACTGGCAAGCTGCCAACCAGCCGCGATAATCACTGGCGATGAATGGTTGCCGCTGGTCAATGCCGCGACGCATGACAACCCCAAATTACATGTTTTAAGCCACGCCTGGTTTAAGGCATTACCAGAAGCCGATGTTGCACTCCAGCGTCCAGTTCCAGACGATATCGCCTACCTCCAGTACACCTCCGGCAGCACCCGTTTTCCCCGTGGCGTTATCATCACTCACCGCGAAGTGATGGCTAATCTACGCGCCATAAGCCACGATGGCATTAAATTACGCCCCGGCGACCGCTGCGTCTCCTGGCTGCCTTTCTACCATGATATGGGGCTGGTCGGTTTTCTCCTGACACCTGTCGCTACGCAGCTTTCGGTGGATTATTTACGTACCCAGGATTTCGCCATGCGCCCACTGCAATGGCTTAAATTGATCAGTAAAAATCGTGGCACCGTTTCCGTTGCGCCGCCGTTTGGCTATGAATTGTGCCAGCGCCGCGTGAATGAAAAAGATCTCGCTGAACTGGATCTTTCCTGCTGGCGCGTTGCGGGTATTGGCGCAGAACCCATCTCAGCAGAACAGCTCCATCAGTTCGCTGAATGTTTCCGTCAGGTTAACTTTGACGATAAAACCTTTATGCCCTGCTACGGACTGGCAGAGAACGCGCTGGCCGTCAGCTTCTCCGATGAAGCCTCCGGGGTTGTGGTTAACGAAGTGGATCGCGACATCCTTGAATATCAGGGTAAAGCCGTCGCACCGGGTGCTGAGACACGCGCCGTATCGACTTTCGTCAACTGCGGTAAAACGTTGCCGGAACATGGCATTGAAATTCGTAATGAAGCGGGTCTGCCAGTAGCCGAACGCGTAGTGGGCCATATTTGTATTTCTGGTCCCAGCCTGATGAGCGGCTATTTTGGCGACCAGACTTCGCAGGACGATATCGCGGCGACGGGCTGGTTAGATACCGGCGACCTCGGTTATCTGCTGGACGGTTACCTTTATGTCACTGGGCGTATTAAAGATCTGATTATTATTCGTGGCCGCAATATCTGGCCGCAGGATATTGAATACATTGCGGAACAGGAACCAGAAATTCATTCTGGCGATGCCATTGCTTTTGTTACCGCCCAGGAAAAAATCATTTTGCAGATCCAGTGCCGGATCAGCGACGAAAATCGTCGCGCCCAGCTAATCCATTCTCTGGCGGCACGGATACAAAGCGAATTTGGCGTTTCGGCGGCTATCGACTTGTTACCACCACACAGTATTCCGCGCACATCTTCCGGTAAACCTGCCCGCGCAGAAGCGAAAAAACGTTATCAGAAAGCCTATGCCGCCAATCTTCATGTGCAGGAATCCCTCGCAGGTTTTGCGCAATGAATCAAACGGTCGCGGTGACGGGCGCTACCGGGTTTATCGGTAAATATATTATCGATAATCTGCTCGCCCGCGGCTTTCACGTCCGCGCATTGACGCGTACTTCCCGTGCTCACCATAACGATAACGTTACCTGGGTGCGCGGTTCGCTGGAAGATACGCATTCACTTAGCGAGCTGGTTGCTGGTGCCGGTGCTGTGGTCCATTGCGCCGGGCAAGTACGCGGACACAAAGAGGATGTCTTTACTCGCTGTAACGTTGACGGCAGCTTGCGCCTGATGCAGGCGGCAAAAGAGAGCGGTTTTTGCCAACGTTTTCTGTTTATCTCTTCGCTGGCGGCGCGCCATCCCGAACTCTCCTGGTACGCGAAATCCAAACACGTCGCCGAACAACGACTGGCAGCAATGGCGGACGAAATTACGCTGGGCATTTTTCGCCCAACAGCCGTGTATGGTCCCGGCGATAAAGAGTTAAAACCACTGTTTGACTGGATGCTGCGTGGCCTGCTGCCACGGCTGGGCGCACCAGATACACAACTCTCTTTCCTGCACGTCACCGATTTCGCGCAAGCCGTGGGTCAGTGGTTAAGCACCGATTCCGTACAGACGCAAACGTATGAATTATGTGATGGTGTCGCCGGTGGATATGACTGGCAGCACGTGCAACAACTGGCCGCCGCCGCCCGTCAAGGAGCTGTACGGATGGTCGGCGTTCCTCTGCCGTTGCTCACCTGCCTTGCAGATGTCAGTACCGCGTTGAGTCGCCTGGCAGGTAAAGAACCCATGCTGACCCGCTCAAAATTGGGTGAATTAACTCATGTTGACTGGTCGGCAAGTAATAACCGTATTTCTGAAGATATTAATTGGTTTCCCGGGATTAGCCTGGAACACGCATTACGCAACGGGCTATTTTGATTGTCTTGTTTAAAGGTGTGTTAACGTTTCTATGGTAAATCGTGAAATAGTAATGGATTACATCCTTTCCTGTTTACAGGATTTGGTCGAAAACGGTGTGGAAATTAAGCCTGACAGCGATCTCGTCAACGATCTCGGCCTGGAGTCGATTAAAGTGATGGATCTCTTAATGATGCTGGAAGACAGATTTGATATTTCCATTCCTATTAATATTCTGCTGGATGTCAAAACCCCTGCGCAATTAATGGAAACACTACTTCCATGGCTGGAGAATAAATAATGGGGCTATACGATAAATATGCGCGCCTTGCGGGCGAGCGACTGCAATTTAGCGATAACGGGTTAACGCCGTTTGGCACCTGTATTGATGAAGTGTATTCCGCCACCGAAGGGTGTATCGGCAATAAAAAAGTGATCCTGGCCGGGACCAATAATTATCTCGGTTTAACCTTCAATCATGATGCCATCGCCGATGGTCAAGCAGCGTTAGCGACGCAAGGCACCGGCACCACCGGCTCACGTATGGCGAATGGCAGTTATGCGCCGCACCTGGCGTTAGAGAAAGAGATTGCCGAGTTTTTCAATCGCCCTACCGCTATCGTTTTTTCAACCGGTTATACCGCTAATTTAGGTGTCATCAGCGCACTCGCCGACCATAACGCCGTGGTGTTGTTGGATGCCGACAGCCACGCCAGTATTTATGACGCCTGTTCTCTCGGCGGCGCGGAGATTATTCGTTTCCGCCATAATGACGCCAACGATCTGGAACGTCGCATGGTTCGCCTCGGTGAACGGGCAAAAGAGGCGATTATCATCGTTGAAGGTATCTACAGTATGCTCGGTGACGTTGCGCCGCTGGCGGAAATTGTTGATATCAAACGTCGTCTCGGCGGATATTTAATTGTCGATGAAGCTCACTCGTTCGGCGTGTTAGGCGCAACGGGGCGCGGATTGGTTGAAGCCGTTGGCGTTGAAGATGATGTGGATATTATCGTTGGCACCTTCAGTAAAAGCCTGGCTTCTATTGGTGGTTTTGCCGTGGGTTCGGAAGCGATGGAAGTGCTGCGCTACGGCAGCCGTCCGTATATTTTTACCGCCTCTCCTTCTCCTTCCTGCATTGCGACCGTGCGCTCGTCGTTAAGAACCATTGCCACACAACCAGAGCTGCGGCAAAAGCTGATGGATAACGCCAACCATCTGTATGACGGGCTGCAAAAATTGGGTTACGAGTTAAGCTCACATATTAGCCCGGTAGTGCCGGTAATAATCGGTTCGAAAGAGGAAGGTTTACGCATCTGGCGTGAGCTTATTTCGCTGGGCGTGTATGTGAATCTTATCCTGCCACCTGCCGCGCCGGCGGGCATGACGCTGCTGCGCTGTAGCGTAAACGCTGCCCACAGTCGTGAGCAAATCGATGCCATCATTCAGGCATTTGCTACTCTGAAGCAGTAACGTGAGCCCGCCGTGGTGTTGCGCCACGGCGGGTTTAATGTTGACTGTCATACCAATACACCAGGCTCAACGCCACCAGCACAAACGCTATCGGTAAACCGAGCGCGGTAACGGGTGCGCTCAACGCAAATAGCAATCCCAGATTGACCATGATTTGATAGCTGATCCAGGTGAGTAAGCCAACGATGACGCCTACAGCGAGACGGCTACCCATCCCTGGCGAGCGCGGAGCGCTAAAGGTAAACGGTACAGCCAGCAAAATCATCGCCAGGGTTAAGATCGGTTGCCCCAGTTTTTCCCACAGTGCAAGGCGGTATTCGCTGCTGGGTTGCCCGGTTTCCTGCAAATAATGGATGTAATGATTAAGCTGACGGACAGAAAAAGTATTCCCCGGCATCGATAACTCTTCAAGATTCATACTGGTGAAGGCCGATTGCCAGGCAAGATTATCTAATGTTTCCAGCGTTTCTTTGCCATTCAGCCATTTTTTATGATTCACACCATGCAGGATCCACGTTTTGTCGTCTTCAATGGTGGCACTGCGTGCATAAATGTAGGATTCGAGCGAGAGATCGTCGCGGTAATGAAATATCTCCACGCCCACCGGCTGGCCCTGCTCGTTTAGCGATTTTACCGTCACAAATTCATTACCGCGCCTGGCCCACAGCATATTGCCGGTAATGTCATCGTCCCTCCCCCAACGCGGTGGCAGTCGATTTGATTTGCAGCGCCTGTTGCTGCAATGGTGACGCCACCCACTCATCTATCGCGCCTAACGAAACAGTCCACGATATCCCGGCAACCAGCGCCACCAGTGCAATACGGAAGATAGAAAACCCCGTGCTGCGAATGGCGGTAAGCTCACTGTTTTTCGATAACTGCCCCAGGCCAACAATACCACCCAATAAGGCGATAAACGGCGAAAGTTCGACCAGTGTGCGCGGTAAGGTCATCAGCACCACCAGCACCGCCTGAGTCCAGCGATAACCGCCCGGACTGACATCATCCAGTTCGTTAATCAGGTTGAAGGTGGTAAAAAGCGGCAGCAATAGCCCTGCGGCGGCGGCAAAACCGAGAAAGAGGTAACGGATTAAATAGCGACTGAAAACATTCATCGGGAAAATTTCTGCAGCAAGGAGAAGTCGCGTGCGACCAGCATCAACAGGCCCATTAGCATGAGTCCGGGCACTAACCACAAACCAGGAATGAGGGGAATAGCGCCGTTAGCCACCAGCGTACGGCAGACGTCGCCGCCATAAAAAATGGCAACAAACAGCAACGTCAGTGGCAGTAACGTTGAAAATCGCCCTTGCCGCGGTTTTACCCGACTTAAAGAGATAGCCAGCAGAGCCATTAACAACGCTGTCAGGCCACGGCTTTGTCGCCATTGCAGTTCGGCATGATCGGCAGGAAATACAGAGCGCGCCAGTTCCGCGACCGATTTCGCTTTACGTTTGACGTTGGCACTTTGATCCAGTGGATTGAGATGTAATTGCAGATTACGGTAGATCTGTTCGTTGTCGTCACTGCCCTGATGATCGAGTATATAAGCCGTGCCGGTATGCAACATAACGGTTGGCTTCTCCGGAGAGGGGTCAACAACATCAAGCGAACGGGCACGGAAAATGCGGGTTCGGTTGGCGGTAGAGGTGTAAATCAGCGCGTCAGTCAGGCGATTATTGTCTTGATCAACCGTCTGCGAAAGGATCATTCGTCCGTTATCGTTAGTGTTAAATTTCTTTGCCCGCAACTGGCGAACATCCAGCTCCGACTGCGACTGTTGTTCCAGTTGATAAATCTGCGCATAAGCCCAGGGCCGACCATACATCGACAACAGCGTGACAAAAATGCTTAATGGAATTGCCAGATACAGAACGGCTTTATACAAACGTGTGGGACTGGCGCCCGCCGCAGAGATAGCGGTAATTTCCGAGTCGGTATACATCTGCCCTAGCGTCACGCCAACTGACACATACAGGCCCACTGGAAGTAACATTTCAAGCGCTATCAGCACTTTGTAGAAAACAACATTAAGTACCACATCAAGCGCTAAAGTCCCATTGGCTGCTTCGGTCAGGTAACGCTGTGCAGAGTAACTGGCGAAGATAAAGATCAAAAAACCAACGATAATCAGCACCAGACGGCGTGTACCACGCATGATGTAGTGTTCAACCAGCTTCATCTCACTAACGCCCTCAATCCTTTGAGTTTTTTATTCATTGATCAGCTTCTGCGCCAACGCAATGACCTGATCAACCTCTTCTGGCGTCAGGCTGCCGTCCTTTGCCCACTGAATTTTCCCGGCTTTATTCAGCACCAGAATGGTTGAACTCTGCTCCGGTAGTTGCCAGGCAACGCGCCCCAGACCGCTGCCGTCGATTACGAATTGCGCCCACGGATAACGACGTTTATTTTTTTCAATTTTACCTGTCACAAAATAGCCAGTGCCAAAGATGGCATCATCGGTGTTCACAATGGTGGTGGGCTGAAAACGATCCTGAGGAAAGCTTGCTGTTTCTACTGCTTTGATTAACAGAGAGTTCTTCTTCTTCGCTGACTTTCGCCCGGCGATATACTGAATAATGCGGACTTTTCCTTTCAGTTGCGTGCTGTTCCACTTTTGATAGTAAATTTCGTCATTTTTGAGCAGTAATTCGCCACCATCCTGAATATAAACAGGTGTGACCGGTTTTCCGATGACGAAATTGTGCGCAGTGGCGCAGAACGAGAAGAGTGAAAATATCAGCGCAGTAATCAGACGAGAGGGCATCATTACTCCGGTTATAGCGGAAAACGCGAAATCAGCAGTTCTAAGCGCTGACGAATATCGCTGTCGAGTGCCACTGGCGCATCATACGATTGGCGATTGTCCAAATCATCCGCCACCATGTCGTCGTGCTTATCCCCCATCAGGCCATTAATGGCCGCCAGGAAGCGGGAAATCTGCAACGCCTCTGTATTTTCGGGATCAAGCGATCTTAGAGTGTCGTAATAAGAAACCTGCTGACTGATGATTTTTCGCACATCATGAAATTCCCTGCCGGTTAGCTGCGGCCTGGCAATAATTTCTTTCAGGATGCGCATTTGCTTCTGCCGATAAGCGATAAAACCATTAACGCTTTCTAGCTGGCTATGGCGTAATGAATAGTTCACCAGCCACCAGACAGGAGAGCTTAAATAAATACGTAACAGGTTGCCGTAATACGACACAATATTTTTCTTACCGTTACGAAAACCATCCTGAAAACGCCCCAGAAAAACGGTCGTTTTGCCAAATAAAAAACCAGCCTGATGCTTCTTTAAATACAGCCGTTGCGCAAAACGCAGATGCTTGTAGCGCGCTCGCATGTATTTATACTGTTTGCGTTCTTCGTCGGTAAGAGAGTCACCTTTAGCCTGCTTCAGAGTCAGGTGGAGCAACGCCTTGCGATTGACGCCGTCCAACCAGAATCTCAGGCATAATGCATAATTATCATGAATAATTTCCGATGAACAACGCAGTGCGATCGTTGGTGGTAAGCTAACTTGAGCGTCAACAACATCATCTTCTTCGACCGCGATAAATAAACGCTCACTGACCTCAAGTGGAAAATATTTTTTCATCATTGGGATTTTTCTCCCACTGCGTTATAGGCCAATAAATGGCGTTGAAAGAACGCCTTCAATGTCGGAATTAACGAGAGCACCACATCAAGACATTGCCCACCGAAGTAAGCAAATGCTGCCCCCAGCACGCCAAACAGATGGCAGAACATGAACAGCAACACGATGTAGCCGATAGAGGCGATGGTTTGCGCCACGAGAAAAGCACGCTGTTTCCCTGCCATTAGCAATAATGACTCCTGTGGGAAACCCAGCATCGAAATAACAATGGCTCCGAGCATCACCTGGATCAGGTCATACGCTTCGAGATACTTAACACCAAACACCAGTGAAATAAGTGGCTTGCCAACGATTAACACGGCCAGCGCCACCAGAATGCCAATCCCACCAGCCAGTAATCCAGACTTCACGCCCAGGAGCCACGGTCGGGTAGTTCGTGGATCTAATCGCATGACTTCAGGGTAAAAACTCTTACCCAACAAACTGGCGGGCGTCCCTGCGGCATCGAAGAATGTCATGGCGATTTTAAATAACCCGGCAGCAGCTGGCCCTAATACGATCCCCACCAGTACCGTGCTACATGAATTACGCGCCGACCAAATGGAATGGGCAATGTTGGTTGACCAGACAAAACTCCATGCGCCTTTGATGTGTCGGGCAGACTCAAACAGATTCAATTTGAAGGCGTTATGGATATTTCTGCGGCGTAATTCGCGCGCGGCAAACCACCAGTACATGGTGCCGCCAACCAGATTCGATGCGTACCACGCGATAACAAAACCCGCAAAACCAAAGTCAAAATACCAGGCTACGACGCTCCCCGCTGCGCGCAGAAAAGGTTTCGTCGCCTGCTGTACAGCAATCAAATCGAAGCGATCTACCGCACGCAGAATGCCGGTCGGCGTGGAGGAAGCCATTGAAGGAATGAGCGTGCAATAGAGCGCCGCCAGCCAAAAACTTTGGTCATCCAGACCTAATGAATGGGAAAGAAAAGGGAGTAAGGCAATGCCGCCGACAATCGCCACCGCGCCGCTGACGATATCCAGCGAGAAGGAAAATGAGACGACATTGCGGAATTGCTGGGGATTATTGTTGGTTAATGCTGGCGTTCCGTACTGCACCACCAACTGCCATGTCTGAAACTTAATAAAATCACTAATCGACTTGGCATAAGACTGTATGACGACAAGTACGCCAAACATCGCTGGTGTCATCCCTTTACCGGCGCACGAAAGCGCCAGTAATCCCAGCAAGGCACTCACGACATTGCTGGAACCTAACCAGGCGCTGTTACGAATAATGGTGCGAAAGGCTCCATCTGCAAACCAATGTTTGATGTTAAAACCTGCCAATTCAGCCTGACCTTATCGTTGAAAAATGAAAAATATCCAGCCTGCCTTAAGTCAAACTTCGGCGGTCAGAAACGATGGCAACCAGAGAAACCGCTTTCAGTGCCTGTTCCAGCACTTCGCTGTAGGGCGCTCTGGAATCAATCTCTAAAATTTTTGTGCCGTTATAGCCAATCTTCGACATGACGCCGATTTTGTCCTGCAATTCGGCATAGTCATGGTCAGGCTTGCGGGAGATGGCAGTATCAATATCAATCCCCAAACGAATAATTAATTCAGGACGGTACTGCGCCATTTGTTGGTATAACTGCCGCTCGCGCTGCGCCAGAAATTGGTTGATTTTCCCGGTCGCGCGCTCGACGCCAATCCCCGGCCCGTCATAATAAAAACCGGAAATTTCCGCCTGCGGAAAGCGATCGCTGACCACCAGAACGCCGCTTTGCGCCAGTCGCTGAACCTTACGAAGGTTCGCCATTCTTCGCAGCGAGAAGCAGTACATAATCACCGCCGCCCAGAGCGCCGGAGAGCGAGTTTTCATGCTTTGGGTTTTCGAGGATTTTGCCGCCAGTCGCCGCTCCAGCCAGACACCAACCAACGGTAATCGTTTGATTTTGTCGCCGTCTTCGCCCGAGAGCAGCCCCAGATAGCGCCGCTCGGTTTGCCAGTGCTGTTGCAATGATTTCACCAGATCGGTGGTCAGCGTGGATTTGCCGGTGCCATCGCACCCGACCACCGCAATTAGCCCCGGAATGTAGCTGGGCTGCGGCGCGGTAGTGCTGTTAACAGCTTGCGTTTGTAGTGCATCCATTCTTTAAATCATCCCCTATCCATTTTGGTGATCAGGAAAGTGCGGCGTGAATTGCACGTAGTGACGCTTGCAGGATTTCATCGGCTGGTTGCCGACCATCCAGTTCAAGGATCCTGGCGCCGTTGAAAGTCAGTTGCGGCGTAACGGCGATTTTTTCCTGTAAAGCCGCCAGTTGATGATCAGGTTTACGCGAAAACGCGGTTTGTTCATCAATGCCAAGACGAATCAACAATACGGGCAAATAAGACGCCATCCATTGGTACAGCTTCAGCTCGCGCTGCCTTAACATTTTTACCCAGCCATTACCGCCTTCAGTTTTAGCCAGTTGTGGGCCATCAAAACGAAAGCCAGGGACTTCAACCTGCGGGTAGCGGTCGGTAATCAACAAAAAGCCATGCTGGCTTTTTCTCAACATTTTTCGAAACTTGTACGCGCGCCAGCAGGAAAGCAAATAGATAACCAGCGCGGTAATATTGCCAGGCGGTGTTGAGGGCTTTTCATGTACATGAGCTGCCTTACCCCGCAGATAACGCCCAAAAGGGGCGCCAATTATAGGGAACTGTGAAATCCATTCGCCAATTCGTCCGGAAGACTGCCCGAGATAAATGTGTTCTGTTGGCATTATTGCTGCCAGTTCATTCACCAGGCTTGCCGTGAGGGTCGATTTACCTGAACCATCACATCCCACAATGGCAATAACACGCACTGGCATGGAATTAATTATTGACATATTACGTTGATTCACGAAAAACCCGGCAGCAAATAATGTATTGAATATTACGTGGTCCGTGCTCAGAATATCCGTTCAACCTTATTGTGACAATGGTTAATTGTGACATTGACCTGAATTACGCTTTCATTAAAACATATTAACCAGATAAATATTTGGGATGGATATTTAAATTTAAGGATATATTCATGCAGTCTATAACACCTCCATTAATAGCCGTTATTGGTAGTGATGGTTCAGGCAAGTCAACGGTTTGTGAACATCTCATTACCGTTGTCGAAAAATATGGTGCCGCAGAAAGAGTTCATTTAGGAAAGCAAGCCGGAAATGTCGGTCGTGCAGTGGTAAAACTACCCTTAATGGGAAAATCGCTTAATAAATCAATTGAACGCAATAAAGTGAAAACAGCGAAAAAATTGCCTGGGCCAGTTCCGGCGCTGGTAATTACAGCGTTTGTCGCCCGCCGCTTACTGCGCTTTCGTCATATGCTTGCCTGTCGTCGTCGCGGGTTAATTGTTTTAACCGACCGTTATCCACAGGACCAGATTCCTGGCGCTTACGATGGTACGGTGTTCCCGCCTAACGTTGAAGGTGGTCGTTTTGTCTCATGGCTGGCAAGTCAGGAACGTAAAGCATTTCACTGGATGGCGAGCCATAAGCCTGATCTAGTCATCAAACTCAATGTCTCCCTGGACGTGGCCTGCGCGCGTAAGCCTGACCACAAAAGGGAATCGCTGGAAAGGAAGATAGCCATAACGCCACAGTTAACCTTTGGAGGCGCACAACTGGTTGATATCGATGCCAATCAACCGCTGGAACAAGTGCTGGTTGATGCGGAAAAAGCGATAATGGATTTCATGACAGCGCGAGGTTATCACTAGTCAGAAGTGATAATGCCCGATCGCAGGACCGGGCATTAACAGGAAGGTTAGATAAGCTGCAATGCAATCCAGTACAGACTACCAGACAGAAAAATTGCCGCCGGTAAGGTAAACACCCACGCCATCAGGATACTGGTTACCGTTTTACGCTGTAACCCACCGCCATCTACCACCATCGTCCCCGCCACCGCAGAAGAGAGTACGTGAGTTGTGGAAACAGGCATCCCAATATAGCTGGCAAGACCGATTGATACCGCCGCCGTCATCTGCGCCGCCATCCCTTGCGCATACGTCATGCCGCGCTTACCAATTTTCTCACCGATGGTCATCGCTACACGGCGCCAGCCAATCATGGTGCCAATACCGAGTGCTAAAGCCACCGCCATGATTATCCACACTGGAGCATATTCAATGGTGCTTAACATATCGCTGCGCAGTTTTTTCAGCAGGCTCTGGTCTTCTTTGCTAACGCCTGGCAGTTTCGCCAGCTTCGCAGAGGTATCAGAGATACAAAGCATAATACGGCGCAGCTGACTGCGTTGACTTACGTTTAACGGCTCGTAGCTTTCCATATTGCCCGGCAGCATCGTTTTAACGCGCGCAATCGCATCAAAGGTATTTGCCGGATGACAGTGAAACTCCGTCGCTTGCGTGCCATCAGTCGATGCCGCAGGCAATGGAGGTTCCATCGCAATTAACTTCTGCGGCAGTTCAGGATGCTGTTGCAGATAGTGTTCGAAGTTAGTCACTGCATCGCGGGTACGGGTAATTTCATAACCAGACGCATTCATATTGACGACGAAACCAGCGGGCGCTATCCCCACCAGCACCAGCATCACCAGGCCGATCCCTTTCTGCCCGTCGTTCGCACCGTGCGAAAACGCCACGCCCGCAGCGGAAACAATCAGCGCAATACGTGTCCAGAATGGCGGCTTACGTTTGCCTTTTTTCTTTTTGCGATCTTCAGGAATTCGGTGAATACGGTCACGCTTTTTCGTCCCGCTCCAGAAACGGCGCAGCAGGAAAATCAGACCACCCGCAATGACCAGGCCGACGATGGGGGAGACAATTAACGAGGAGAAAATCTTGGTCACTTCACGCAGGTTTAACGCATCCATCACCGACGAGCCGGTCAATAGCGCGTTGGTTAAGCCGATGCCGATAATCGCGCCAATCAATGTGTGCGAACTGGAGGCCGGTAAACCAAAGAACCACGTTCCCAGGTTCCAGATAATCGCCGCCAGCAGCATGGAAAAGACCATCGCCAGACCGTGGGTTGACCCCATATTCAGCAACAAATCAGTTGGCAACATATGGACGATGGCATAGGCGACGCTAAGTCCGCCAAGCAATACGCCAAAAAAGTTAAAAAATGCCGCCATCACCACGGCAAGTTGTGGCTGCATGGCACGAGTATAAATAACGGTTGCCACCGCATTCGCCGTGTCATGAAAACCATTGATTGCTTCGTAGAACAACACAAATGCCAGAGCAAGTAATAACAAAAGCCCTGTGTATATATCAAGGCCAACAAATAAATTTAGCATATATTAGATTACGCCATTTTGAATTTACGAACGGACGCATTATCAGTGACTTTAACGGCGCGGGCAAAGTGAAATATCATTTTTTAACGATAAAAAGAGTGTTATTTCTTTAGTATCAGATAATAAGTTGCCATTCAAAGTTTTAAGAAATAATTAATGGCGAATCATTTCAATCATTAATACATTCATATAGTGAATTTGTTGACTTAATGTATTCCAATGTTCAATATTTTGAGCATTCCATGAACGATTCTCCGTGCTGATTATTTTTGATAATCAGCACGGGTTTGCGAAAAAGTCTATTACTCTTTCAGCACAATTAACGGTTCAATATCACTCTCTTTTTTGATGACCAGAGATTCATCGCCGCGCAAACACGTCCCGCCGTAGTTGCCGCCCACGGTGAAGGTACATACCTGAATGTATTTACCGTCCACTTTTGGCAGGCACCACAGTTGCTGGTAGATGTTTTTCTGCTCGGCAAATTTACCGCTGGTTTGGTCGAGCACCTCTTCATGATGGCTGACCAGGTCGATATTGCTACCACAGCGACCGGCAATCGGTTTCACGGCGTAACCAGTTTTCACCAGTTCATCATTAACAGTGAAATCGGTATCCAGCAGATAACGATGATGCGGGAACAGCGACCAAAGAATTGGCAGAATCGCTTTGTTGCCAGGGATCACCGTCCAAAGCGGTTCAAAGACCAGCACTTCCGGGCGTAGCAGAACGTCGATCAGGCGCACTTCATTTTGCGGGTGACCAGTGCGAATCGGGACCGCAGCAAATTCACGGTCACTGACTTCACGAATCTGATCAAACGCCGTTTCCCACGCCCAGGTCTTCCACACGCAGTTAACCAGTCGTCCTTCCCCATCAATCAGTTGTCCGGCAGCATCCCAGCCCAGTTCATCTAGCCCGCGCAAGATACGCGTTTCAAAGCCCGCCTGTTGCAGCGCCTGCTCCATAAACTGCGCGTGATAGTTTTCCTCGATATCTTTGTCCTGCATGATATGGACAAACGGACGCGCGCGACTGTGTTTCCACGCGCCAGCCAGTTCGTTAATCAGCCCTTCCGCCGGATTGAAGCCATTGCCTTTATAGCCCTGCTCCGCCCAGCGTTCGAGGATCAAGCCCGCTTCAGTATGACAAGAGGCTGAATCGGCGTTGTATTCATAGACCTTCAGGCCACGTTCATCCATACAGAAATCCATACGACCGGTGATCATATGGTGGCGACGACGCTGCCAGGAGAGGCGCAAACGCGGCCAGAGGATTTTCGGAATGTCGAACAACGCCAGCAGGTTGTCATCTTTCAGCACTTTATCGGTGGCGTGAAGATACATCAGGTGCAGCTCGTTGGTGGCTTTAACCAGTTCCTGTTCGGCGCTCTCCGTAATGGTGTAGTAATGATACGGATCCTGATTAATCACCTGACCGTTGGCCTGCACATAGGCGTTTTGCAGCGGATCTTTTTCATCCAGCCATTTACCGTCAAACTGGCCTTTGTTTTCCAGGCGCGCTCCGCTGATTTTCAGCAGCTCGCCTGCAATTTCCGGCTGCGGTAAGCTGTATTCAGTATCTTCCGTCTGGATCATCCAGCCCAGAATAGTGGTGTCATCGAAGGTGTCTTTGAGGGTATAGCAGCCGTTTTCTACCACCATCTCCAGCTCGCGCGTCCACTGTTGCCCTTGCGGCAACGGGGAATGAATCACGTTCTGTTCGGCAATACGGACTTTGTTGCCATGTAATTGCGTAATAATGGCGACATGGCCGGTGTCTTTAAATTCACCGCCTTTATCCCAGATAAGAAGCGCGCCCGCGACCGGCGCACGCGGCGAACCGTTAGGAAATGCCTGCAATGGCAGAATGTTGTCATTAACCACTTCACGCAGGAAGCGCAGCGAGAAAATCTCCCACGCCATGCCCACGTCAGTGAAGACCACACCGTAGTTCAGAAAGAGAAAACGGCGAGCAAACTCAACGCATTGCCATTTGTGGCCCATATATTCGTCGTCGATATAGCTACGGAATACGGCGTCATCTTCGTATTCCTGCGGATCGAGAGAACTGTAATCTGAAGAGTAGATTGCTACACCACCGGGGGCGTAGCCCAATAACGTCCCGAACGGGGCATCCTGGCTGGTCGTTCCTTTGCTCATCACTTTACCTTTAACAATACAACCTAAGCAGTTGGCGTAATTGTTGTGCTCTGATTACCTGCTCAGCGACATTAACCGGACAGAGGTTAGACTTATCATACACCTCAACGCAGCGGCTGGCGCAAAGGGTTAAAAAATTCACATTCTGTACAGCAAGTGACCTGCTACACTGCTTCAACACTACCACTCAGAAGGCAACTCACTATGGCAGACAATACTTATCAGCCCGCGAAAGTCTGGACGTGGGATAAATCCGCTGGCGGCGCGTTCGCCAATATCAATCGCCCGGTTTCTGGTCCGACACATGAAAAAACGCTGCCCGTTGGCAAACACCCATTGCAACTCTATTCGCTGGGAACGCCGAACGGTCAGAAAGTAACGATTATGCTTGAGGAGCTGCTGGCGCTGGGCGTCACCGGCGCAGAGTACGACGCGTGGCTGATTCGCATTGGCGATGGCGATCAATTCTCCAGCGGTTTTGTCGAAGTGAACCCGAACTCGAAAATTCCCGCTCTGCGCGATCATACACATAACCCGCCGATCCGCGTGTATGAGTCAGGATCGATTCTGCTTTATCTGGCCGAGAAATTTGGCTACTTCCTGCCGCAGGATCTGGCGAAGCGAACTGAAACGATGAACTGGTTGTTCTGGTTACAGGGCGCTGCGCCGTTCCTCGGTGGTGGTTTTGGTCACTTTTATCATTACGCGCCAGTGAAAATTGAGTACGCCATTAACCGCTTTACCATGGAAGCCAAGCGCCTGCTCGACGTGCTGGATAAGCAACTGGCGCAGCACAAGTTTGTTGCGGGAGACGAGTACACCATTGCGGATATGGCGATCTGGCCGTGGTTTGGCAACGTGGTGTTAGGCGGCGTGTATGATGCCGCAGAGTTTCTTGATGCGGGCAGTTATAAGCACGTGCAACGCTGGGCGAAAGAAGTGGGCGAACGTCCGGCGGTGAAACGTGGGCGTATTGTTAACCGCACCAACGGGCGGCTGAACGAGCAGTTGCATGAGCGCCATGACGCCAGTGATTTTGAGACAAATACAGAAGATAAGCGCCAGGGGTAAGGGTTAGCGTGCGTCGCAGCAAGCCATCCAGGCCGTATAAGACGTTCACGCCGCATCCGGCAATCGAGCACAATGCCTGATGCGACGCTGCCGCGTCTTATCAGGCCTACGAAAGCTAATCATCACGCGCTGGTAATGTCGTAATCCATTTGGCGCAGTGCGTCTAATGTGGCTTTGGCTTCGTCTTCGTCGATGATGCTCATGGCAAATCCGACGTGTACCAGTACCCACTGGCCCAGCAGATCGGCAGGGTTACCTTCGCAAATCAGGGCGATATTCACGTCGCGCTTGATACCACATACTTCAACCTGCGCAAGCTGGTGAATATCTTCACCGACAGCCAGCACCTGGCCTGGAACGCCAATACACATTGTTAACTCCGGTTATTCAACTTCAATACTTTTGACGATCAGCGAATCGCCGGTATCGACACGCAACCGCTCGCCGTGACAGAGCGGACACTGCGCATCGTGCTGATGAATCTCCACCACCTGGCTGCAATCCCAGCACCAGGCCTGGGCGGGTTTATAGACGATATGTAAATCGCACCCTTGCGCCACCGTTCCCTGGCAGACAATTTCAAAACTAAAACGGACGGCGCTCTCCTCAACGCAGGAGAGCGCGCCAATTTCCAGCCACACGGCGGTGACGCGCTTAACATCGTGCTGCTCCGCCTGCCGTTGGATAATTTCAACGGCACTCTGGCAAAGCGACAACTCATGCATTTTCGCCACTCCTGCGACCAAACAGCAGGGCGCGACGCCCTGCATGTGGTACATCCGGATTAGTAACTGGCAGCGAAAGGATCATTCGCGCGCAGTCATCCGTCAGGCGTTGGCCCTCTTCAATCGACATGCTGTGCGAAAGCGGCGACATCAGCGAACAGGAGAGGTATTGCGACACACCGTCCAGTTCGCCAACGGTAAAGGTCATAGTGCCATACGGCAGTTGCAGACCGATTTTTTCACTCACCTTGCGCAGCGGCCAGAGTTGATCCGGGCCGGGGAAGATAACTGCACTCAGCATCCACGGGGTGATCACACACCCCGTCCACTGACCTTCGAACAGCGTAAAGTCGGAAACATACACCGGCATTGAAGGATGCAGAAAAGAGAGATCGTGCATCGAACGCCGGGCAATTTCTTCAAACGCTGCCTGTACTTGCGCCTTCGGGGAGGTCTGGAAACCTGCTATCTCTTCAGTCATGAGTCGCCTCCCGTGGGATAGCTTCCACACCTGATTCGCGCAGCGCAGCCAGAACCTGCTCAAGCGCAGGTTCAATCATTGCTTCAACCGTCGGCGTTAAGCCGATGTGCGGCTCCAGCGATTCCGGGATCACGCCGACCAGGGTCAGCTTTTTCGGAAACTCACCGGTGAAGCGCAGGGCCGACAAGACGTCGGCCAGGCCAAGCTGATGCGGAGAGATTTTGTTGGTAAACAACGCCGGAACTTCTTCATCCCGCAGGATCATCATCGTTCCCGGCGCGTTCTTTTTCGAGACAATGGCATCCGCAATAATCAGATGATCGCGATTTGCCATGTCGCCAAGCAGCTCCATTCCCGCCGTGCCGCCATCGAGGATCTCAACATAATCCGGCAGAATGTATCGTTGCTCTAACGCTTCAACAATCCGCACACCGATGGCTTCATCGGTCAGCAAAATATTGCCGACCCCTAAGACTAAAATACGCATTACAGAACCTTCACTGAAACCACTTCGTTGCCGTCGGCATCCACTACGTGTACCGCACAGGCCATGCACGGGTCGAAGGAGTGAATGGTACGCACCACTTCCAGCGGTTTATTCGGATCGGCAACCGGTGTACCCACCAGCGACTGCTCGTAAGGACCGACGTCATCATTGAAGTTACGCGGACCAGAGTTCCAGGTTGATGGAACAACTGCCTGGTAGTTGCTGATGATACCGTCTTTGATCACCATCCAGTGAGAGAGCATACCGCGCGGCGCTTCGAGGAAGCCAACGCCTTTGAACTCGCCCGTTGCCGGAATGTTCGGCTTCACAAAGGTGGTGTGATCGCCTTTGCCGATATTGGTGATCAGTGCACTGTATTGGTTTTGCAGGATATCCTGCAATTCACAGCAGTGAACGGTACGACCAATAATACGGCCCAGCGTGGAGTGCAGTTGCGCCACTTCCAGCGTGTTGCCAGTCAGTTTCTGATAAATCGCAACGATTTCATTCAGTTTGTTCTGGGTAGATTCGCGACCTGCCGCCAGTTTCACCAGCATATTAGCCAGCGGACCCACTTCTACCGTTTTGCCGTAGAAAGTCGGCGATTTCACCCAGGAGTATTTACCGTCGTCAGACCAACCGTCGTAAGCCGGAATGGTGGTGCCTTCCCACGGTGCCTGTGGCGCTTCGTCTTTATACCAGGAGTGCTTCGCGCTTTCCTGAATCCCTTTGATCAGGTATTCATCGGAATGGGAAGTGATCGGACGATACGAGGACAGATCCGCATTCTCAATGTAACCGCCCGGGAACAGGAAGCTACCGTTTTTGCTGTCGGTCGGGAATTCCGGCACGCTCAGGTAGTTCACAGCACCTTTACCGCGCGTCAGCCATTCCGGATAGAACGCGGCGATAACGGCGGTATCAACCTTGTAAACCTGCTCAACAAAGTCGCTCAGCTTGTCAATGAAGGACTTGATGTACATCAGGCGCTCAAGGTTCAGCACACCCAGACCGTCGAGGTTGATCGGGTTCGCGACACCACCTACCGCCAGGTTCTGAATGTGCGGCGTTTTACCGCCCAGCAGCGCCACGACGCGGTTAGCGTCACGCTGGCACTCCAGCGCCTGCAGGTAGTGCGCTACCGCAATCAGGTTCACTTCCGGCGGCAGTTTCATCGCCGGGTGACCCCAGTAGCCATTGGCGAAAATACCCAACTGACCGCTGGCAACCAGATCTTTGATCTTGTTCTGAACTTTGGTGAACTCTTCCGGGCTGTTCAGATGCCAGGTCGAAACGCCTTTCAGCATTTCGGAGGCTTTGGTTGGATCAGCTTGCAGTGCAGAAGTGATGTCCACCCAGTCCAGCGCCGAAAGCTGATAGAAATGAACGATATGGTCATGCGTGGTGTGCGCAGCCAGAATGATGTTACGGATGTATTGCGCGTTAACCGGAACGTCGATATTCAGCGCACTTTCTGCCGCACGGACGGAAGACAGCGCGTGAGTAGTAGTACATACGCCACAGATACGTTGCACAATCATCCATGCATCGCGCGGATCGCGGTTTTTCACGATCTCTTCCATGCCGCGCCACATGGTACCGGAAGCCCATGCTTTCGAAACGACGCCATTTTCGATTTCGCAATCGATGCGTAAATGCCCTTCAATTCGGGTTACCGGATCAATAGTAATTCTCTGGCTCATGCTTTGCTCGCCTCATGACGATTATGATCGTTTTGTTTTAAAGGAGGAAGTATCGGCAGTAGACGAATGAGTACGATGTAAGCGCAAATCTCAATAGCCACAAAACCAATAGAAATCAACAGTTCTTCCCAGGTCGGGAAGTAGGCGTAACCGCCGCCCGGGTTGAATGCCACCAGCGAATAGGTCAGACGCCAGGTTGCACAACCTAACAGCGCGCTCAGTGCCGACAGGAACAGCATGCGGGAATCATTACGCAGCTTCGCCACACGCAGAACCACCAGCGGGAAGAGCATCAGCAGGACTTCAATCCAGAACATCACGGAGTAGAAGTCACCGGCAAACGCTAACGACAGCTTGTCGCGATAGATAAGCTCGCCAAAGCGCAGCACGATGAAAATCGCCAGCAACACACTGATGGTGTTGGTCAGCTTGACGAACAGACTCTTTTCATCCGGACCGTTGCCACGCAGACCCGCCTGCACCAGCGAACCTTCAAAGATGACAATCGAGAAGCCCATGATGAACGCCGTCAGCAGCGAGAACAGCGGCAACATTTCATAGCTCTGCCACAGCGGATGCACCTTGTAGCCCGCCGAGATCATCAGCGACCCCATTGAAGACTGGTGCATAGTTGGCAGCAGCGCACCGAGCGCGATGATGAAGAACATCACCTTGTTCAGACGCTTGAGCGACACTTTCCAGCCCAGACGTTCAAACAGTGCCGGAGCAAACTCCAGTGCCATCACGCCGATGTAGATGGTCATACAGACCGCCGTCTCGAACAGTACCGAGTTCACGTTGAAGTGACCCGGAATGTAGAAGTACGGCAGGTTCCAGTAGCGACCAACGTCGATGGTGATCGACAAACCACCCAGTGAGTAACCAAACAGACTCGCCAACAGCGCCGGACGCACCAGCGGATGGTATTGCCCACGGTTAAAGACGTATACCGCCCACGCCAGCGCCCAGCCGCCACAGGCAAAGCCGGTGCCGATCAACAGGTCAAACGCGATCCACACGCCCCACGGGAAGCCGCCGTTCAGGTCAGAGACAGAGCCCAGACCGAACACCAGACGCTTCACAATCAGGAGCATACAGATGACGATTAACGGTCCAAAAATCATGACCGGTTTACTGATGATTTTGCCGCCCAGCGGTTGTGGATCATGACTCATGATCGTCTCCTCCGTCGTGATGGTCGTTTTTGGTGTTGCGACGAACCAGCACGGTTAAGCCCGCCAGCACGGCCAGTGGTAGCATCATGCCTTTATACAGGGTGTGTTGAATATTTTCGGAACGCGCACCGGTAGAAAGATCGTCCAGTTTCGGCAGGTCGAGATTTTCATAAGGCACACCCGTCAGTACCAGAACCTGAGTACCGCCGCCTTCTTTCTCGCCGTACAGATGCGGATAATATTTCGGCACCGTGTGCAGGTAAGTGTCGCCAGATTTCAGCGTCTGACGCGGATAGTGGTATTCGCTGCCAGGCTTCAGCGCCAGACGTTTTTTTCGCCTCCGCCATCAGCTCTTCACGCGTACCAAAAATCACCGCGCCCGCCGGGCATACTTCTACACAGCCAGGCAGACCGCCTTTATCGAGACGTTCCACACCTTTCTGGTTGCACAGCTCGCACTTATGCAGCGCACCAAACGGGTTGTTGTAGTCGTACTTCGGCACGTTGTACGGACAGGCAACCATGCAGTAACGGCAGCCGGTGCACACGTCTTTGTCGTAATGGACAATGCCGGTTTTCGGATCTTTTTTCAGTGCAGAGACCGGACACACGGAGACACAGTTCGGATCGACGCAATGCATACACTGTTTCTTAATGTACGCGTAGCCGTTCTCTTCCTGGTCTTTGTTGACGCCCGTGCCGCTGGTCCACACCTGAATGATGTTATTGGTATACGGCGACAGTTTGTCGTTGTTCGACCAGGTCTGTTCCCCTTGCGGGTTACGTTCAGGGAAGTTGATATCCTGACACTTGGTGACGCAAGCCTGACAGCCTACGCACAAGGTCGAGTCGTACAACATACCCAGCGATCCCGGAATTGGCGGGCGGTTTTCAGCAGCCGCATGACTGACAGACGGCAGTGCGCCCGTCAGCAATGCCCCGCAGGAGGCTGCTTTAATAAAATTACGTCTGTTCACGGTTATTCTCCCCGTGAGTCAGCGTTATCTTTCTTTTGCTGACGACCCAGTTCACGCACCGCCATCACGCTGACACCGGCAACCAGCCCAACCACACCGCCGAGCAAACCAATAGCGCCCGCAGAGACGTTGCCGCCTTCTTTAGCGTTGACATCCGGTTTTTGTGAACGCGGCGTCTGGTTTTCGACGTTGGCAAGCTGATGGATGCCTTTATGGAAGCCGACACCTTCTTCGTTACAGCCATAGCATGGGTGACCAATTGCCACCGGCCACACGCCGCCAACGTCGCAGAATTGCAGCGTTGAGCAGTTGCCGTAAGTTTCTGGCCCTTTACAGCCGAGGTGGTACAGGCACCAGCCTTCGCGGTGGCCTTCATCGCCGAACTCTTTGGCAAAACGACCAGCATCGAAGTGCGGACGACGTTCGCAATGTTCGTGAATCAGACGACCATAAGCGAAGGTCGGGCGGTTTTTGTTATCCAGCTTCGGCGGTTTACCGTAAGTGATGATGTGCGCAACGGTCGCGAGGAAGTTGTGCGGGTTCGGCGGGCAGCCTGGAATGTTAATAACGGTTTTGCCTGGCAGAACTTCTTGCAGGCTGACCGCGCCAGTCGGGTTAACCCCGGCAGCGGCGACGCCGCCCCACGCGGAGCAGGAACCGATAGCGATAATGGCTGCTGCGCCTTCTGCCGCTTTGCGGATGTGGTCCACAATCGGCTCACCGGCAACCATGCAATAAATACCGTTATCTTTTAATGGGATGGAACCATCCACAACCAACACATACTGCCCTTTGTATTTCTCGAGCGCGTTGTGTTTGTTCTCTTCAACCTGATGGCCGAAGGCGGCAGAAAGCACTTCGTGATACTCCAGAGAGATAGTCTCCAGCACGAGGTTTTCTACCGTTGGATGCGTCGCACGAAGCAGAGATTCCGTACAACCGGTGCATTCCTGCGCGCCAATCCAGATAACCGGCGGGCGCTGCGGGTTAGTGACCGATTCGGCCATCTCTGCGGCGGCTTTGCTACTTAACCCCATGGTGGCGGCTAATGCTGCACAAAGCTTCATGAAATCACGACGATTAATGCCGTGAGAATGGATGAGGGTGTTATCTCCAGTCATTTATAGTTATTCCGTTGCGAAGACCTGGCATATATTTTGCCTCAACCGCAAAATCAATAATGCGATCGATGCGCCATTTACCACACATTTATTATGGTTATCATTACAATGATACTGCGGCGGGGCGCTAAAACGAAGGGAATAAGCATTAGTGTAATTAATTAAAGCAAGATAATACGTATGTTTGATCAATTTTCGAGGCGATAACCCGCCATAAAAAAGCGCAACGTAGAACAGGAATTATTCTCACGAAAGAAATCCATTACCATCTCTTTATCCAGCCCATAACGGCGCGTCAGAATACCCGCTTCCCAGGCGCTGAGCTGGCGATCGCCGGTCTTTTCATACATCCGGTGCGAGTAGCCTAATACAAAACCACGTTTATAATCGGCGCAAAATTTAGTCACATTAACTGCACTGTCGGCATGCGTTGCTTTTAATCCCGCCATTAAGCCTTTACCGAAATGGTTATTCATCGTTTACCTCAGACGCTATATATCAGTATATATAGCGATATTTTAGGCAAACTCCGACTTTTACGCACGCTATTTTTTCCTGCACATGTAGGACGTTATCCTTTAAGGGATAAACACATCAGGAAAGATATTTATCGAACCATGTCAGCGTCCTTTGCCAGGCAAGATCGGCGGCTGATTTGTCATAACGTGGCGTGGAATCATTATGGAATCCATGGTTAACCCCCGGATAAATATACGCTTCATAGACTTTGTTATTGGCCTTCAACGCCGCCTCGTAAGCGGGCCAGCCCTCATTGATTCGGGTGTCCAGTTCAGCATAGTGGAGCAGTAAAGGCGCTTCGATCTTCGCCACATCGGCAGTAGGTGCCTGGCGACCATAAAAAGGCACCGCACAGGCCAGTTCCGGATACGCCACGGCAGCAGCGTTCGAGACGCCGCCGCCATAGCAAAATCCGGTTATGCCAACTTTGCCCGAGGCTTGGGGATAGCGTTGCATAAACTCAATTGCGGCAAAGAAATCATTCATCAGTTTGGTTGGATCAACCTGCTGTTGCAGTTCGCGGCCTTTATCATCATTTCCCGGGTAACCACCAACGGAACTTAAACCGTCGGGTGCCAGAGCAATGTATCCCGCTTTAGCCACCCGCCGTGCTACATCTTCGATATACGGATTCAGCCCACGATTTTCATGCACGACCACCACAGCGGGTGTTTTGTCGCTCATCTTCGCAGGCTTCACCAGATAACCACGTACCTCGCCGTGACCATTTGGCGAATGATACGTGATGTACTCAGCGACAATCTCCGGGTCGGTAAACTCCACCTGGGTCGCCCACGCGTAATTTGGCTTGAGCAAATCAAACAACGCTAACGCCGTCATCCCGCCCACCGCGTACTTCGCTGCCAGGTTGAGGAACTCACGTTTCGATATTTTCCCGTGAGCGTAATAGTCGTAGTAATCCAGCAACTCTTGCGGAAAATCTTTGGCGGTCAAACGCGGCATCGTTTTACTCCTCAACTGTTGTTTTTTTAAGCAAAGCATAAGCGTGTGTTTTTGCCCAGTTTTTCGTCACTCTGTGAGCGATGCTACGGGATACGTCCTGGTAAATCGCTAGACTAGAAACATTGTTTCGAAATTGAATGGTGGAAAGGAGATGTCATGGTCTGGTTAGCGAATCCCGAACGTTACGGGCAGATGCAGTACCGGTATTGCGGAAAAAGCGGTTTACGCCTGCCCGCGTTATCGCTCGGTTTATGGCACAATTTCGGTCACGTTAACGCGCTGGAATCACAGCGTGCGATCCTGCGTAAAGCGTTTGATTTAGGCATTACGCACTTTGATTTAGCCAACAATTACGGGCCACCTCCAGGAAGCGCAGAAGAGAACTTTGGTCGCCTGCTGCGGGAGGATTTTGCCGCTTATCGCGATGAACTGATTATCTCTACCAAAGCCGGATACGATATGTGGCCCGGCCCGTACGGCTCTGGCGGCTCACGTAAATACCTGCTCGCCAGCCTCGACCAAAGCCTGAAGCGTATGGGGCTTGAGTATGTCGATATCTTTTACTCTCATCGCGTCGATGAAAATACGCCAATGGAAGAAACCGCCTCTGCGCTTGCCCATGCGGTGCAAAGTGGTAAGGCGCTGTATGTTGGGATCTCTTCATACTCGCCAGAGCGGACGCAAAAAATGGTCGAGTTGCTGCGCGAGTGGAAAATTCCGCTGTTAATTCATCAGCCTTCATACAATTTACTGAACCGCTGGGTGGATAAAAGCGGCCTGCTGGATACCCTGCAAAATAACGGCGTGGGCTGCATTGCCTTCACTCCACTGGCCCAGGGATTGCTGACCGGAAAATATCTCAACGGCATTCCTGAAGATTCACGGATGCATCGCGAAGGTCATAAAGTGCGCGGCCTGACACCGAAAATGCTCACCGACGCTAACCTCAACAGCCTGCGGTTATTGAATGAAATGGCGCAGCAGCGCGGTCAGTCGATGGCGCAAATGGCGTTAAGCTGGTTGCTGAAAGATGAGCGAGTGACGTCGGTATTGATTGGTGCCAGTCGTCCAGAGCAACTGGAGGAGAACGTGCAGGCATTGAATAATCTGGCGTTTAGTGCCGAAGAACTGGCGCAGATTGACCAGCATATTGCCGATGGCGAGCTAAACCTGTGGCAAGCATCTTCCGATAAATAACAAGTTCATACCGGGCGCGAGAACCGCGCCCGAATCAGATCAGTGATTATGACGAGTTAGTCGGTCAAGATAGCCCATCACAAATGCAGAAAGCACAAACGTCAGATGGATAATGACGTACCACATCAGTTTGTTATCCGGGACATTTTTCGCATCCATAAAGACGCGCAGTAAGTGAATGGAAGAGATTGCCACAATCGACGCTGCCACTTTGTTTTTTAGCGACGTTGCGTCCATTTTCCCCAGCCAGTTCAGTTTCTCTTTGTTCTCGGAGATATCCAGCTGCGAGACGAAATTCTCATAACCGGAAAACATCACCATCACCAGCAAACCGCCAACCAGCGTCATATCCACCAGCGACAGCAACACGAGGATCAAATCTGATTCTGCCATTGAGAAGATATTCGGCAGGACGTGAATAATCTCCTGAAAGAACTTCAGCGCCAGGGCAACCAGCGCCAGCGAAAGGCCAAAGTACACGGGGGCAAGCAGCCAGCGAGAAGCATACATTGCATTTTCAAGAAAACGTTCCATACATTCCTGTCGTGTAGTTAAAACGGGCAACAGTATATCGCAATTGAGTTAACAGCACGCAACAGCAAATCAACATATACGTTAAACCGTTGTCGCATAATTCTGAGATTTAGGGATCTTCCTGGTTCCCTGATTACCGTGGCGCGTGCGTCTACCCTTAAAGGACGTTGAACCTGAAGGGAGAAAAGCGATGTCTCATTTAAAAGACCCGACCACACAGTATTACACTGGTGAATATCCCAAACAGAAACAACCAGCGCCCGGCATTCAGGCGAAGATGACGCCCGTGCCAGATTGCGGCGAGAAAACCTATGTTGGTAGCGGTCGCCTGAAAGATCGTAAAGCACTGGTGACAGGGGGCGATTCCGGAATCGGTCGCGCTGCCGCCATCGCTTACGCGCGTGAAGGCGCTGACGTGGCGATCAGTTATCTTCCCGTGGAAGAAGAAGATGCTCAGGATGTGAAAAAGATCATTGAAGAATGCGGACGCAAAGCCATTCTGCTGCCGGGCGATTTAAGCGATGAGAAATTTGCCCGTTCACTGGTTCACGACGCGCATAAGGCGTTAGGCGGGCTGGATATTATGGCGCTGGTCGCCGGGAAACAGGTTGCCATTCCTGATATTGCAGACCTCACCAGCGAACAGTTTCAAAAGACCTTTGCCATTAACGTTTTCGCGCTGTTCTGGCTAACCCAGGAAGCAATTCCCCTGCTACCGAAAGGCGCCAGTATCATCACCACTTCCTCAATCCAGGCCTACCAGCCAAGCCCGCATTTGCTGGACTATGCGGCTACGAAGGCGGCGATTCTGAACTACAGCCGTGGCCTGGCAAAACAGGTCGCGGAGAAAGGTATTCGGGTGAATATTGTCGCGCCAGGCCCTATCTGGACAGCACTGCAAATTTCCGGCGGACAGACGCAGGATAAGATCCCGCAGTTTGGTCAGCAAACGCCGATGAAACGTGCGGGGCAACCGGCGGAGCTGGCCCCTGTATATGTTTATCTGGCAAGTCAGGAGTCGAGCTATGTCACCGCAGAAGTGCACGGCGTGTGTGGCGGCGAACATTTAGGCTAAAAAATACCCGGTTGTGTGATAGCAACCGGGCATCATTGTGCTTTTAACCTTGCCGGATGCGGCGTAAACGCCTTATCTGGCCTACAAACTTATGAAAACTCAATATGTTGCGATAGATTTTGTAGGCCTGATAAGCGTAGCGCATCAGGCAATTCTCTTTACTTCGCTTTGGCTGTTTCTTCGCCGACCAGACCAATCTTCAGGTAACCTGCCTGATGCAGCTTATCCATTACCTTCATCAACATCTCGTAGTCGACGGTCTTATCTGCACGGAAGAAGATGGTGGTGTCTTTCTTACCTTCGGTTAACGCATTCAGCGCCGTAACCATCGTTTCATCGGTGACCGGATCGTTACCGATAAACATTGAGTTGTCCGCCTTCACCGACAGATAAACCGGTTTTTCCGGGCGCGGCTGCGGCGTGCTGGTAGAAGCAGGCAAGTTCACCTTCACATCTACCGTCGCTAACGGTGCCGCCACCATAAAGATAATCAGCAGAACCAACATCACGTCGATAAACGGCGTCACGTTGATATCATGCATTTCGCCGTTATCATCGAGGTTTTCGTTAAGATGCATTGCCATCGGACATTATCCTGCGCGTAATTTTTGTGCAACACGAACCGGATGCGCAGCGGCGCTGGCTTCCAGATCCAGGTCACGGCTTTGCAGCAACAATACCTGCGCTGCGACATCGCCAAGCATCGCTTTAAAGCCGCCAATCTGGCGTGCAAATACGTTATAGATAACGACCGCCGGAATCGCTGCCACCAGACCGATTGCCGTTGCCAGCAACGCTTCTGCAATACCCGGTGCAACCACTGCCAGGTTGGTAGTTTGCGTTTGCGCGATACCAATAAAGCTGTTCATGATGCCCCAGACCGTACCAAACAGACCAACGAACGGCGAAATTGCGCCGATGGTAGCAAGATAACCGTTACCGCGGCCCATTTGACGACCTACTGCGGCGACCCGACGCTCAAGGCGGAAACTGGTACGCTCTTTAATACCTTCGTTATCGTCGCTGCCTTCTGACAGTTCCAGCTCGTTCTGCGCTTCATTGAGCAAATGCAGGCTTAAGCTTTTGCTACCAAAATCAGCGGCGATATCGCTGGCCTGGTTTAAAGAGCGTGCTTCAGCCAGCAGTTGCTGCTCGCGCTTCAGGCGACGCTTCTGGTTGAAGAACTCTACGCTCTTACTGAAAAAGATTGCCCAGGTGACTACGGAGGCCAAAATAAGCCCAATCATCACGCACTTAACGACAATATCGGCGTGCTGATACATACCCCAGACGGAAAGGTCCGTCTGCATTAAATTATTACCCACTGTGTATCTCCAGGACGCAAGTCACAAAATCTGCGCACAATAATATCAAAACGACGTCGAATTGATAGTCGTTCTCATTACTATTTGCATACTGCCGTACCTTTGCTTTCTTTTCTTTGCGTTTACGCAGTAAAAAAGTCACCAGTACACCTTTTGCGAAATTTTTCTGCTTTATGCCAATTCTTCAGGATGCGCATAACCTCATTCGTGCTAGTTTAGACATCCAGACGTATAAAAACAGGAATCCCAACATGGCAGACAAACAACTTGATACTCAACTGGTCAATGCAGGACGCAGCAAAAAATACACTCTCGGCGCGGTAAATAGCGTGATTCAGCGCGCCTCTTCGCTGGTCTTTGACAGTGTGGAAGCCAAAAAACATGCGACGCGCAATCGCGCCAATGGCGAGTTGTTCTATGGACGGCGCGGAACGTTAACCCATTTCTCCTTACAAGAAGCGATGTGCGAACTGGAAGGTGGCGCAGGTTGCGCGCTGTTTCCTTGCGGGGCGGCAGCGGTTGCCAATTCCATTCTTGCTTTTGTTGAACAGGGCGATCATGTGTTGATGACCAATACCGCCTACGAGCCGAGCCAGGATTTCTGTAGCAAAATCCTCAGCAAGTTGGGCGTAACGACATCATGGTTTGATCCGCTGATTGGTGCCGATATCGTTAAACATCTGCAGCCAAACACTAAAATCGTGTTTCTGGAATCGCCAGGCTCCATCACCATGGAAGTCCACGACGTTCCGGCGATTGTTGCCGCCGTACGCAGTGTGGTGCCGGACGCCATCATTATGATCGATAACACCTGGGCTGCCGGAGTGCTGTTCAAAGCTCTTGATTTTGGTATTGATGTTTCTATTCAGGCCGCCACCAAATATCTGGTAGGGCATTCAGATGCGATGATTGGCACTGCCGTGTGCAATGCCCGTTGCTGGGAGCAACTGCGGGAAAATGCCTATCTGATGGGGCAGATGGTCGACGCAGATACCGCCTATATGACCAGTCGTGGCCTGCGTACACTGGGCGTGCGTCTGCGCCAACATCATGAAAGCAGCCTGAAAGTGGCAGAATGGCTTGCCGCACATCCGCAGGTTGAGCGAGTTAACCACCCTGCTCTGCCAGGCAGTAAAGGCCATGAATTCTGGAAACGAGACTTTACAGGTAGCAGCGGACTATTTTCCTTTGTCCTGAAGAAAAAACTTAATGACGAAGAACTGGCGAACTATCTGGATAACTTCAGTTTATTCAGCATGGCCTTCTCATGGGGTGGGTATGAATCCTTGATCCTCGCGAACCAGCCAGAACATCTCGCCGCCATCCGCCCGCAAGGTAAGATCGATTTTAGCGGCACCTTGATTCGCCTGCATATTGGTCTGGAAAACGTCGACGATCTGATTGCCGATCTGGACGCCGGCTTCGCGCGAATTGTGTAACATTGCCAAATTTGGACAATTTTGCAGACATTTAATTGTGAATAGTCTTAAATTGTTGCGTCCGGGATCAAGGCGTCCCGGACGATTCAGGAGTACAATAGTCAAATTAAGGCTTAAACGCTGTTCCACAGGAAAGTCCATGGCTGTTATTCAAGATATTATCGCTGCGCTCTGGCAACATGACTTTGCCGCGCTGGCGGACCCTCACATTGTTAGCGTTGTTTACTTTGTCATGTTTGCCACGCTGTTTTTAGAAAACGGCCTGCTGCCCGCCTCATTTTTGCCTGGCGACAGCTTGTTGATTCTGGCTGGCGCATTGATTGCCCAAGGGGTTATGGATTTTCTGCCAACAATCACGATACTGACTGCCGCAGCCAGCCTGGGTTGTTGGTTGAGTTATATTCAGGGACGCTGGCTGGGTAATACCAAAACGGTGAAAGGCTGGCTGGCACAGCTTCCGGCCAAATATCACCAGCGCGCCACCTGTATGTTTGACCGCCACGGTCTGCTGGCGCTGCTTGCTGGACGTTTTCTCGCCTTTGTCCGCACGCTGCTGCCAACCATGGCGGGGATTTCCGGACTGCCAAACCGCCGCTTCCAGTTTTTCAACTGGTTAAGCGGGTTGCTATGGGTCAGCGTGGTAACCAGTTTTGGCTATGCCTTAAGCATGATCCCGTTTGTAAAACGCCATGAAGATCAGGTGATGACGTTCCTGATGATCCTGCCGATTGCCTTGCTAACCGCTGGCTTGTTAGGCACGCTGTTCGTGGTGATTAAAAAAAAGTACTCTAGTGCCTGACGATTTCCTCCGTTCCCGGTGGCCATGCCGGGAACGCATTTAACTCCCCTGCATCGCCCGCATTCTGGCTGCATCTTCTCCCGGCGTCACACCGAAATAACGTTTAAACTCACGGCTAAATTGCGACGCGCTTTCATAGCCGACGCGCATCGCCGCCGCGCTGGCCTTCATGCCGTCGTGGATTATCATCATTCGCGCCTTATGCAGACGGAAATTCTTCAGATACTGCAACGGCGAGGTACTGGTGACAGACTTAAAATTATGGTGGAACGCTGAAACGCTCATATTGGCTTCTGCTGCCAGTTGCTCAACGCTCAGGTTTTCGGTGTATTTATTCTCAATTCGTTTCAGCACGCGGCTAATCAGGCTGAAATGCGTCTGGCGACTTACCAGTGCCAGTAACGCGCCGCCGCAAGGCCCCGTCAGCACATAGTAAAGAATTTCGCGGATAATCTGTTTACCGAGAATGCGCGCATCCAGCGGTCGTTCCATCACATCCAGTAACCGCTCCGCCGCGCATAAAATCTCTTCAGACAATGTAGCGGAATTAATACCGCTGGCAGCCATCGACGGCTGGAAATGTTCATCTTCGCCAATGTCCATCAACAGCTCTTGTAACTGCAAAATATCAACATTGAGACGCACCCCCGCCAGTGGCACCTCTGGCGTGGCATAGGTTTCGCACTCAAACGGCAACGGCACCGTCAGCAACAGGTATTCATTGGCGTCATAGCGAAACACGCGTTCATTGATATAACCGATTTTATGCCCAGAAAAGAGAATTATGATGCCAGGTTCATACATCACTGGCGTACGCGCACCGGGGGTCTCGCCATACAATAAGCGCACATCAGGCAACATATCTGACAAACTATTTTCTTTATCTTTCAGTCTATTAATTTTATCCGTCAGTAGGCGGCATATCTCTTCACGTTTCATATCGCGTAATTTCTTAGGAATAATGCGGCAATTTGATTGTGCGCAATTTTGTACCATTTCTCCAGCACTCTGGAGAAATAGGCAAGACATTGGCAGAAATGAGCATTGAGAGCCACGACGCAGGCGACCACAATGAAAAACATCAGGCAGACCGATCTCTGCCCTCATATTGACCCAGCAAAGGGAGCAAGTAATGAACAACTTTAATCTGCACACCCCAACCCGCATTCTGTTTGGTAAAGGCGCTATCGCTGGTTTACGCGAGCAAATTCCTCATGGCGCCCGCGTATTGATTACCTACGGCGGTGGTAGTGTGAAAAAAACCGGCGTCCTCGATCAAGTTCTGGATGCACTGAAAGGTATGGACGTGCTGGAGTTTGGCGGTATCGAGCCAAACCCGGCTTATGAAACGCTGATGAACGCCGTAAAACTGGTTCGCGAACAGAAAGTGACTTTCCTGCTGGCGGTTGGCGGCGGGTCCGTGCTGGATGGCACCAAATTTATCGCCGCAGCGGCAAATTATCCTGAAAACGTCGATCCGTGGCATATCCTGCAAACTGGCGGCAAAGAGATTAAAAGCGCTATCCCGATGGGCTGTGTGCTGACACTGCCAGCGACCGGTTCTGAATCTAACGCGGGAGCGGTTATCTCCCGTAAAACCACTGGCGACAAGCAGGCGTTCCATTCTGCCCATGTTCAGCCGGTATTTGCCGTACTCGATCCGGTTTATACCTATACCCTGCCGCCGCGCCAGGTGGCTAACGGCGTAGTGGACGCCTTTGTGCACACCGTAGAACAGTATGTGACCAAACCGGTTGATGCCAAAATTCAGGATCGCTTCGCAGAAGGTATTTTGCTGACGCTGATCGAAGATGGTCCGAAGGCCCTGAAAGAACCAGAAAACTACGATGTGCGCGCCAACGTCATGGTGGGCGGCGACCCAAGCGCTGAACGGTTTGATCGGCGCTGGCGTACCGCAGGACTGGGCAACGCATATGCTGGGCCACGAACTGACTGCGATGCACGGTCTGGATCACGCACAAACTCTGGCTATCGTCCTGCCTGCACTGTGGAATGAAAAACGCGACACCAAGCGCGCGAAACTGCTGCAATACGCTGAACGTGTCTGGAACATCACCGAAGGTTCCGACGACGAGCGCATTGACGCTGCGATTGCTGCTACCCGTAACTTCTTCGAGCAATTAGGCGTGCCGACACATCTTTCCGACTACGGTCTGGACGGCAGCTCTATCCCGGCATTGCTGAAAAAACTGGAAGAACACGGCATGACCCAACTGGGCGAAAATCAATGACATTACGCTGGAAGTCAGCCGCCGCATCTACGAAGCCGCCCGTTAAGCTTTTTACGCCTCAAACTTTCGTTTTCGGGCATTTCGTCCAGACTTAAGTTCACAACATCTCACCGGTGCCTGCTCCGGTGAGTTCATATAAGGAGGAACGTATGGCTAATCCAACCGTTATTAAGCTACAGGACGGCAATGTCATGCCCCAGCTGGGACTGGGCGTCTGGCAAGCAAGTAATGAGGAAGTTATCACCGCTATTCAAAAAGCGTTAGAAGTGGGTTATCGTTCGATTGATACCGCCGCAGCCTACAAGAACGAAGAAGGTGTCGGCAAAGCCCTGAAAAATTCCGCACTTAACAGAGAAGATCTGTTCATCACCACGAAACTGTGGAACGACAACCACAAGCGCCCTCGCGAAGCCCTACTCGACAGTCTGAAAAAACTCCAGCTTGATTATATCGACCTCTACTTAATGCACTGGCCCGTTCCCGCAATCGACCATTATGTCGAAGCATGGAAAGGAATGATTGAGCTGCAAAAAGAGGGATTAATCAAAAGTATCGGCGTCTGCAATTTCCAGATCCACCATCTTCAGCGCCTGATTGATGAAACTGGCGTGGCGCCTGTCATTAACCAGATAGAACTTCACCCGCTGATGCAGCAACGTCAGTTGCATGCCTGGAACGCCACACACAAAATCCAGACCGAATCCTGGAGCCCATTAGCCCAGGGCGGGAAAGGCGTATTCGATCAGAAAATCATTCGCGATCTGGCAGATAAGTATGGCAAAACCCCGGCGCAGATTGTTATCCGCTGGCATCTGGATAACGGTCTGGTCGTAATCCCGAAATCGGTCACCCCTTCACGAATTGCCGAAAACTTCGATGTCTGGGATTTCCGTCTCGACAAAGACGAACTTGGTGACATTGCAAAACTCGACCAGGGTAAACGCCTCGGCCCCGATCCCGACCAGTTCAGCGGCTAACGCACAAATTCTCCCGGTAGCGGTAATGTTCCGCTACCGGACTTTTCAGAAATCATTTATTCCCCTCGCCTCCCGCCCGTTGTTACTCTCCCCTGTTCAGGAACACCAAATATAAGGACATCATCATGCGGAGCTGGAAGCTCTTAAAGGAACAACTCATCTACACCAGGGATAAACGCGACGGAGAGGTGAAAAACAGATGAAAATAATGATTCTGTTTTTGGCAGCCTTTTTAAGTTTTACCCTCCAGGCGCAATCCCCCTCGCTAACCGCTGAACAAACAGTCAGGCAGATTTATCAACACTATACCGGTGGGGCTAGCGTTCCTTATTTCGCTGATAACAGTGAGCAAGCAATAACATCAACGCGAATGCAAAAGGCGCTAACCTTGAATGACAATCTCACACTGCCGGGTAATATTGGCTGGCTGGATTACGATCCGGTTTGCGATTGTCAGGATTACGGCGATCTGGTGTTAGAAAGTGTCGCTGTTACTCAAACGGATGCCGATCACGTGGATGCCCTTGTGCGCTTTCGTCCCTATAAAGACGATAAAGAAAAGACCACGCAAACACTGAAGATGGTGGCAGAAAATGGTCGTTGGGTGATTGATGATATTGTCAGCAATCATGGCAGCGTCTGGCAGTCGGTTAATGGTGAGAATGAAAAAATATTGGCGGTACTGGCATCGCTGCAAAAAGAGCAGCCTGAAGCCTTTGTCGCCGAGTTGTTTGACCATATCACTCATTATAGCTGGCCCTGGACGTGGGTTGTTTCCAACACCTATCGCCAGGCTGTTAATGCCTTCTATAAAACCACCTTCAAGACTGACAGTAACTCCGATGAAAATATGCAATTAGAGCGGCAATTTATCTACGACAACCCAATCTGTTTTGGCGAAGAGTCGTTATTTTCACGCGTTGATGAAATTCGTGTGCTGGAGAAAACTGCCGACTCCGCTCGTATTTATGTTCGTTTTGCATTGACCAATGGCAACAGCGAAGAGCAAGAATTTGTTTTACAGCGGCGTGAGGGTAAGTGGGAGATTGCCGATTTTATCCGCCCGAACAGCGGCAGCCTCCTTAAACAGATTGAGGCGAAAACCGCCGCCAGATTAAAGCAATGAGCTGAATTAAATAACAATTAGCCGGAACAATAAATAAAAGGGAACACTATATGAAAACGATTTTCACCGTGGGAGCTGTTGTTCTGGCAACCTGCTTGCTCAGTGGCTGCGTCAATGAGCAAAAGGTCAATCAACTGGCGAGCAATGTGCAAACATTAAATGCCAAAATCACCCGACTTGAGCAGGATATGAAAGCATTACGCCCGCAAATCTATGCGGCAAAATCTGAAGCTAACAGAGCTAATACGCGTCTTGATGCACAAGACTATTTTGATTGCCTGCGCTGCTTGCGTATGTACGCAGAATGATAAAAAAATCCCCGGCAGCGTGTCAGTTGCCGGGGATTGTTTTTAACGTCCGACCGCCGCTTTAGGGCGTTTCTTCGCGCCAGCATTCACCGGACGAGATTGCGTAGACGACGCTTTTTTTGCCGTAGCAGGCGTCTGACGCTGGGTCGCCATCGGCGTATGTTTGGTCAACGCCGGACGGGTATTGCGGTTCTGACGGCGAGCTTCGCGCATCTCTTCAATGGTTGGCGCAGGCACTAAGCAATCGCGACGGCTGCCAATCAGATGCTTTTTACCCATTGCTTCCAGCGCCTGGCGGATTAACGGCCAGTTTGCCGGATCGTGGTAACGCAACAACGCTTTATGCAAACGACGCTGTTTGTCGCCCTTCGGTACGAAGACGTCTTCACTCTTATAACCAATCTTCGCCAGCGGGTTTTTGCCGGTGTAATACATGGTGGTCGAGTTAGCCAGCGGCGATGGGTAGAAGTTCTGTACCTGGTCGAGACGGAAACGATGCTTTTTCAGCCACAGCGCCAGGTTCACCATATCTTCATCACGCGTACCGGGGTGTGCAGAGATGAAATATGGGATCAGATACTGCTCTTTACCTGCCTGTTTGGAATAGGTGTCGAACAGCTCTTTAAAGCGGTCATAGCTGCCCATGCCCGGCTTCATCATCTTCGACAACGGCCCTTCTTCGGTATGTTCCGGGGCAATCTTCAGATAACCGCCGACGTGATGGGTCGCCAGCTCTTTGATATAGCGTGGGTCTTCCACGGCAATGTCGTAACGCACGCCGGAGGCGATCAGGATCTTTTTAATCCCTTTCAGATCGCGAGCACGGCGATAGAGATTGATGGTCGGTTCGTGGTTAGTGTCCATATGCGGACAAATATCCGGATAAACGCACGACAAACGACGGCAGGTTTGCTCAGCGCGTGGCGATTTGCAGCGCAACATATACATGTTGGCAGTTGGCCCACCGAGATCGGAAATCACGCCAGTAAAGCCAGGAACGGTATCGCGGATCGCTTCGATCTCATTGATGATCGAATCTTCGGAACGGCTCTGAATAATGCGCCCTTCATGCTCGGTAATAGAGCAGAAAGAGCAGCCGCCAAAGCAGCCGCGCATAATATTGACCGAGAAACGAATCATTTCGTAAGCCGGAATACGGGCATTACCGTAAGCCGGATGCGGCACGCGCTTGTACGGCAGCGCAAAGACGCTGTCCATCTCTTCGGTAGAAAGCGGAATAGCAGGCGGGTTGATCCACACATAGCGGTCGCCATGTTTTTGCATCAGTGCGCGAGCGCAGCCTGGGTTAGTTTCGTGGTGCAGAATACGCGAAGCATGAGCGTACAGCACTTTGTCGCCCTTCACTTTCTCGAAAGAAGGCAGCAACACGTAGGTTTTTTCCCACGGTTTCGGGCGCGGCGGCTGCACGGTAACGGCTTTGGCTTCTTGTTTTTTCGGCGCCACCGGTTTGTTATCCGCGCACGGCAGGTCTTCACCATACGGATGCGGGATCGGGTCGATTTTCCCCGGGGTATCGAGACGGGTGGAATCCACGCCGCTCCAGCCAGGCAGTGCTTCTTTCACGATAATCGCGGTATTACGCACATCGCGGATTTCACTAATCGGCTCGCCCATCGCCAGACGATGCGCCACTTCCACCAGCGGACGTTCACCGTTACCGAACATCAGCATGTCGGCTTTCGAATCCACCAGCACGGAACGGCGCACGGTATCGGACCAGTAATCATAATGCGCGGTACGGCGCAGACTAGCCTCAATACCGCCTAGGATCACCGGCACATCTTTCCACGCCTCTTTACAACGCTGGGTATAAACCAGTGTGGCGCGATCCGGGCGCTTACCCGCGACGTTATCCGGTGTGTAGGCATCGTCATGACGCAAACGGCGATCGGCAGTGTAACGGTTGATCATCGAGTCCATATTGCCTGCGGTAACGCCGAAAAACAGATTCGGTTTACCCAGACGCATAAAATCGTCTTTGCTGCTCCAGTCCGGCTGGGCGATGATCCCAACGCGAAAGCCCTGCGCTTCCAGCATACGACCGCAAATCGCCATCCCGAAGCTTGGGTGATCGACATACGCGTCGCCAGTAACCAAAATGATGTCGCAGCTATCCCAGCCAAGTTGATCCATCTCTTCACGAGACATCGGCAAAAACGGTGCCGGTCCAAAACAGGCGGCCCAGTACTGCGGCCAGGAGAACAGGTCGCGATCCGGTTGGATCAGGGAGATAGAGCTCATTTTGCTTCCAGAAATGGTAAAAAAATAATCAAAGGCCGGGGATTATACGCTGTATCGCGCGCGGAAATGAAGTGATGTTGATAAACGGTGACAAAATACCTGGTGAAGTTTTCACTGCCGATCGAGGCAAACACATTTAAGGCTAGCGGTAGCGTGGCAACTGCCGCTACTATTTATGCCGATCAGCAACGTTCAGGTCATGTTGCACGACGATCAGCTAACCGAGGACACCCACAGTAAGGCAAGGTATGGAACAGGTTATTACAAAGCGCCGCTATTACGATATTGGTCTACAGATTGAAGAGCTGCTGTATTCAGGCGTATTTAAAGCCGGAGAGCGCTTACCTTCAGAACGTGAACTGAGCGAGCGGTTTAATACCAGCCGGACTACCATTCGTGAAGCTATCATTATGCTGGAACTCAAAGGCGTGCTGAATGTGAAGCAAGGGTCAGGGATCTTCTTTGTCGATTCCACCGATAAGCTCAATCAGAAATCATTAATGCCTTATTCAGAAATTGGCCCGTTTGAACTGTTGCAGGCACGTCAGGTAATTGAGAGCAATATTACCGGTTTTGCTGCCAGCCAGATCAGCTTTAACGAGTTACAAGAGTTGAAGAAAATCATTGGATTACAGGAAAAAGCCATCGCTGCGGAAAGCGATAAATTTGAAGAACTGGATCATCGTTTTCATAGCCTTATTGCCGAAGCGACGCAAAATCGGGTACTCATCAAACAAGCCGCCGAATTATGGCGGGCAGTGCGCACAGAAAACCCCCGCTGGAAGAAGCTGAACTACAAATACCTTCACGAAAAGCATTTGCGTCTGCAATGGCTGGAAGATCACCAGGCTATTTTCCTTGCGCTGCAACAGAAAGATTCAGAGCTTGCCAGGGAAGCATCCTGGAACCATCTGGAAAACAGCAAAAATGAACTGATCAAAATCTTCAAACAAGACGCTTCCATCAGCGACTTTGATGACTTTTTCTTCGCTCGTTAACCTTCATTAGTCCAGAGCTGACGTAAAAAATGACGCTGGCTCTGCGTTCCGCCCTCCACTGGTACACGCTCTCTTTTTAATTGGTCTAATAAATCGATTATCATCAGATATCTTAGATTAGCGGCAATTATCCCAAAAACTGACACCTAAAAAACTTTCCTTTCAATTTATTCTTATAACTCATTGATATAGACATAAATAACACCTCGTTGTTCTGTTCCGTACTTTTACCTTTCTCTGCAAGCGTGATGCATCTCTCTGTTTTTGGTCTAGTGAATTATGTAAATTGGTCTATACACACCAGCTACCAGGAGTAAGAGCATAATGTCAGGGAACGAAAGCATCGCTGTCGCCAACTATGATCAGGTAACCATCTGGCCTCGGGACAGGTTACAGGCAGATATTGTCCATATTGGTTTTGGCGCGTTTCATCGCGGACACCAGGCTGTCTACACGGATCTCACTAATCAGCTCTCGGACACCCGCTGGGGGATCTTTGAGATCAACCTGTTTGGTGATGCTCAACTGATTGAAAACTTAAATGCGCAAAATGGGCTGTTTTCGGTGGTGGAAACGTCTGCATCGCAATCTACCTCACGCCTTGTGCGTTCGGTGACTGGCGGTATTCATACCCCCGTGGATGGCATTACCGCAGCAATCCAGAAATTGACTGAACCTCAGGTAAAAATCGTTTCATTAACCATCACCGAGAAAGGCTATTGCCTCGATTCGCAAACGCGATCACTTGATCTCACCAATGGATTAATCAAACACGATCTACAAAACCCGGATGCGCCTCAGTCGGCTATTGGCTTGATCGTCTGTGCTTTGCAACAACGTAAAGCGGCAGGACTCGCCGCTTTTAGCGTGCTCTCCTGCGACAACTTGCCAGACAATGGGCATCTGACGCGAAATGCCGTTCTCGGTTTTGCCCGACAACTGGATCAGCCCCTGGCTCAGTGGATCGAAGAAAATGTCTCATTTCCAGGCACGATGGTAGATCGCATTGTTCCGGCAATGACCGAATCGCAATTCGCCTTACTGGAAACTAAAACCGGTTATGCCGATCCCTGCGGGATTGTCTGCGAATCATTTCGTCAGTGGGTGATCGAAGATAATTTTGTTCACGGGCGACCACAATGGGATAAAGCAGGCGCGATGTTTGTCAGCAATGTTCAGCCTTATGAAGAGATGAAGTTACGCATGTTAAACGGTAGCCATTCATTTCTGGCTTATAACGGCTCACTGGCAGGCTATGAATTTATCTGGCAATGCATGGAAGACGCTGATTTTCGTTCCATTACCCGCCAGTTGATGATTAATGAACAAGCCCGAACACTTAATCCAGACTTAAATATCGATGCCCAGGAATACGCCGACCTGTTAATTGAACGCTTTAGCAACCGTAATGTTGCACACCGTACCGGGCAAATCGCTATGGACGGTTCGCAAAAGCTTCCCCAGCGTGCGCTGACTCCCTGGCTGAAATTGCATCAGCAAAAACAAAACAATGCTGTTCTGTCACTGCTCGTTGCTGGTTGGTTGCATTATGTCATTGAAGCTGTTGAGAAAAGCCAGTCTGTCGCTGATCCAATGAGTGAACAATTTCATGCGCTAATTAAGGAACAACAAGACGCATGGCAACAGGCGCTCGCATTACTGCACCTTAGCGCCATATTTGGTGAATTAAGCAATCATCAACCATTTATAAATGAAATAAAAATCGCTTTTGCGAATATAAAAAACAAAGGCATCAAGGCCACCATCAGCCAGTTATTATCGGATAAGCAAAAATGAAAACATTAATTTGTCAGCAGCCTGGCGTTATGGAATATGTGGAAAAGGATATTCCCACACCAGCAGATAATGAAGTGCTATTAAAAATCAAAGCTGTGGGTATTTGTGGTACTGATATTCACGCATTTGCCGGGAGACAGCCTTTTTTTTAGCTACCCACGTGTATTAGGTCATGAAATATGCGCCGAAGCGGTTTCGCGAGGCAGTCAGTGCCAGATTGCACAATCAGGCCAGCGCTATTCCGTTATCCCATGCATTCCATGTGGTGAGTGCGCCGCCTGTCGGGAAGAAAAAACAAACTGCTGTGAACGTGTTTCGCTATATGGCGTGCATCAGGATGGGGGTTTTAGTGAGTATCTTGCGGTACGTGAAGACAATCTTGTGCCGCTCCCTGACGAGGTCAGCGACAGCGCCGGCGCATTGGTTGAATGCTTCGCCATTGGCGCACATGCCGTTCGTCGGGCTGAGATCGCGTCTGAACAAAACGTACTGGTGATTGGCGCCGGGCCAATTGGTCTGGCTACCGCATCCATCGCTCGGGCTAAAGGGGCACAGGTTGTTGTTGCTGATATTGATAGTCAACGTCGCCAGCACGTTGTGGATAATCTTGCTATTAATGCCTTCGATCCCACACAGGAAGATTTTATTACCGCGCTTAGTGAAGTGTTTGGCGGCGAACTGGCTTGCGTCGTACTTGATGCTACGGGAAATAAAGCCTCGATGAGTCAGGATGTAAATCTTATTCGTCATGGCGGCAAAATTGTTTTCATCGGTTTGTATATCGGTGAACTCGTTATTGACGATCCAACCTTCCACAAAAAAGAGACAACGTTACTCAGCAGTCGTAATGCCACACGGGAAGATTTCGCGTTAGTTATTGAACTGATGCGCAGCAATAAAATTCACGAAAACTTAATGAAAAACCAGGAGTTTAATTTCTTTAATGTTGGCGAAAATTACCAGCGTAACGTTGTAGAAAATAAAAATATGATCAAGGGTGTGATCACTTTTTGAGGGAACAAAGATGACAACTGTTTATGTCAGTGAAGCAAATTTAAAATCACTGGTACACCACAAATTATATACTGCCGGGCTGGATACTAACACCGCACAACAAGTTACGGATGTTTTAGTACATGCCGATATTACCGGTGTGCATTCTCACGGTGTTATGCGTGTCGAACATTATTGCACTCGCCTTGCTGCCGGAGGGTTAAATAAAACCGCGCAATTTAGTATTGAGCAAATATCACCGTCAGTGGCCATTCTCGACTCTGATGACGGGATGGGGCATTCAGCATTAATTAGTGCCACAGAGCACGCCATCAAACTGGCACAGGAAGAAGGTCTTGGGTTTGTTAGCGTTAAAAACGCCTCTCACTGTGGCGCGTTATCTTATTTTGCAGAGATGGTCACCAACCAAGAATTGATTGCTATCGTAATGACGCAAACCGATACCTGTGTGGCTCCTCATGGCGGTGCCGAGCGCTTTTTAGGAACGAACCCCATCGCCTTTGGTTTCCCGGTGGAAAACAGCCATCCGATGATTGTTGATATGGCGACCAGTGCCACGGCTTTCGGCAAAATACTTCATGCAAAGGAAACCGGAAAACATATTGGTGAAGGACTGGCGATAGATAAAGACGGTAATGGCACCACTGATCCGCATAAAATTGAAAACCTGTTACCTTTCGGTCAGCACAAAGGTTCAGGCATTGCGCTGGCTATAGATGCACTGACTGGCGTGCTGATGAATGCGAATTTTGGTAACCATATTGTTCGCATGTATGGCGATTATGACAAGATGCGTAAGCTGGCAAGTTTGGTTATTGCCATCGATCCGAAAAAGCTCGGCAATCCTGTTTTGCAAAACTATGGCGCAAATGGTCACGGAACTTCATGCCGTTAAACCGGTTCCCGGCGTCGAAAAAGTGTTAGCGCCGAATGATCCACAAATACACTACAAAGAAAAATGTCAGCAGGAAGGCATTCCCGTTCCGGCAGGGATTTTCCATTATCTGACAACGAATTAATAACCACTTTTTATTATAACGATAGAAAAGCGCTGTATTTATCGTTTCTGTTATATTAACCAGGAGCAGGATATGAAAGCACTTCGTCCTCTGACGGCATCGCTTATGCTGTTGACCAGTTGTTTATTAATTTCCAATACCACACTGGCAAAAACAACATTAAAACTCAGTCATAATCAGGATAAAAGCCATGCTGTCCATAAAGCATTAAGCTATTTAGCTGATAAAACCAAAGAATATTCTAATGGTGAACTAGTTATTCGTATTTACCCAAATGCGACATTGGGTAACGAGCGCGAATCACTGGAACTAATGAACTCTGGCGCATTGCAGATGGTGAAAGTGAATGCTGCGTCACTGGAATCTTTCGCCCCGGATTACAGTCTTTTCAGCCTGCCTTTCTTATTCCGTGACCGTGATCATTATTATCGCGTTCTGCAAAGTGATTTAGGTAAAAAAATACTCAAATCATCAGAAAGCAAAGGCTTCGTCGGTATCACATATTATGACGGCGGAGCGAGAAGTTTTTACGCCAATAAACCAATTACTAAACCTGAAGATTTAGCAGGAATGAAAATCAGGGTTCAGCAAAGCCCCAGCGCCATTGCAATGATGAAAGCACTTGGCGGTGTCGCCACACCTATGGCCCAGGGTGAACTCTATACCGCCCTTCAGCAAGGCGTGGTTGATGGCGGAGAGAACAATACCGTTGTCTATTCTGATATGCGTCACGCCGAGGTGGCAAAAGTCTATTCACGTGATGAGCACACCATGGTGCCTGATGTGTTAATTATCAGCACCAATGTGTTGAATAAACTTGGCGACAAAGAGCGTACGGCATTATTAAAGGCAGCCGATGAGTCCATGATGCAAATGAAAGATGTCATCTGGCCTGCCGCTGAAAAAGAAGCCTACGACAAAATGAAAGAGATGAACGCAACAGTGGTTGATGTTGATAAATCCGCTTTCAAAGAACGCGTAAAACCGCTATACGATGAATTCAAGGCGAAAGATGCACAATCGGCTAAAAACCTTGAGCAAGTAGAAAGTATGTAACCTTAATGGGCAGGTAATTCCTGCCCTTTCATGGAAGACTTATGCGAACACTCACTCATATTCTTAACAAGATCCTTTCCGGATGTTGCAGCATCATTCTTGCCATTATGGTGTTCTGCGTAACCTGGCAAGTTATTGCTCGTTTTATTTTTAATGCTCCCAGCACCGTGCTTGATGAATTTACCCAAATTTTATTCATGTGGATGATTTTATTAGGCGGTGTATATACAGCCGGTTTAAAAAAACATCTGGCTATTGACTTATTGGCGCAAAAACTTCCTACGGCATCTGTTCTGACACTTGACAGTTTTATCCAAATTATCATTACCGTCTTTGCAGTTATTTTCATGATCTATGGCGGAAATATTGTTGTTGAAAAGGCCCAACATGTTGGACAAATTTCCCCTGTATTAAAGTGGCCGATGGATAAAGTCTATTGGGTTATGCCTGCCAGTGGGCTTATTCTGGTCTGGTATTCAGTGATGAATATTATTGACAACTATCGTAAACGGAATTCTCATTAACGAGGGAAGTATGGACTTTGAATATATCTACCCCGTCTTAATTTTATTTGGCAGTTTTGCCGTCATGCTGGCAATAGGCGTGCCAATTACTTTTGCTATTGGCCTTTCTTCACTGTTATCTATTATTACTGCCTTACCTCCCGATGCCGCCATTTCTGTGATTTCGCAAAAAATGACAGTGGGACTGGATGGCTTTACGTTATTAGCCATTCCATTTTTCGTGTTAGCCGGAAACATTATGAATACCGGAGGCATCGCCCGGCGGCTGGTTAACCTGGCGCAAGCATTAGTTGGGCGTCTGCCAGGCTCACTGGCTCATTGTAATATCCTTGCAAACACGCTGTTTGGTGCTATTTCAGGTTCTGCTGTTGCGTCAGCCGCCGCGGTAGGTGGGATTATGTCACCACTGCAGGAAAAAGAGGGCTATGATCCGGCGTTCTCTGCGGCGGTTAATATTGCCTCTGCACCTATTGGCCTGATGATCCCACCGAGCAATGTGTTGATTGTCTATTCACTCGCCAGCGGAGGGACTTCTGTTGCTGCATTGTTCTTAGCCGGATACTTGCCAGGCATTCTCACCGCTATTGCTTTAATGTTTGTGGCTGCACTTTATGCGCGACGTAACCATTATCTGGTGGCAGAACGCATCAATTTTCGTCAGTTTTTGCAGGTATTCCGCGAATCAATTCCCAGCCTGATGCTTATTTTTATCATTATTGGCGGTATTATCGCAGGGGTATTCACGCCCACAGAAGCATCAGCAATTGCGGTAATTTATAGTTTAGTCCTGGCAATGATTTACCGTGAAATCACCATCAAGAAACTCAATGACATTCTGTTAGACTCCGTAGTAACCAGTTCAATTGTTCTGTTACTAGTAGGCTGTTCAATGGGGATGTCATGGGCCATGACGAATGCTGATGTTCCTGAGTTGATCAACGAACTGATTACCAGTGTTTCGGATAACAAATGGGTCATTCTATTTATTATTAATATTATTCTGTTGATCGTCGGTACCTTTATGGATATCACGCCGGCGATCCTGATATTTACACCTATTTTCCTGCCGATCGCCCAACATCTGGGGATTGATCCCATTCACTTCGGCATAATTATGGTTTTCAACTTAACCATTGGCCTTTGCACACCACCTGTCGGCACCATTCTGTTTGTGGGGTGCAGCATTGGTAAGGTCAGTATCGACAGGGCAATAAAACCATTACTGCCGATGTTTCTGGCATTGTTTGTAGTAATGGCAATTATTTGTTATTTCCCGCAGCTTAGTCTGATGCTGCCAGGATTATTTTCAACCTGACAAACAGACGGGCCTGAATGATTCAGGCCCGTCTGTTTACGTCTTTCCTCACCGTGACTGCATATCGCCAGGAGATTTAATTGGTCCATTACGGTATCGGATTGACCAACAGTTGCCCAATCGAGCCACGGTCCGCCATTTCCAGCGTCTGGCTATTAAAGTAGAACGGGAAGTGCGCCCAGGAAGGCTGACCGAAATAGACAAGCAGCTCCACTTGTCCGTCGACCCAAACGGTATCTTTCCAGCCTCTGTCTTCCGGGAACGGCATTGCGCCGTTAACGTTACGGATCTGGAACATCACGCCTTCAATATGGAACGCTTGCGGTTCGTCCGCGCGTACCGTCCAGCGCTCCCACGTTCCTTGCTGCGCGGTGACATCAATACGGTTGACGTCCCACAACTTCCCATTGATACCAGGATCGTCACCCAGGCTAATATCACGACTACGAATCGGTGAACCGGCCATAATTTCAGTCGGCAACAGGCGCATCGGCAGGCTGTCAGTGACCAGTGGCAGTAGCCCAGTTGGGCGCAGCGTTAGCACCAGCGTAGAAACCAGAATGCTGGATGGCTCAAAGAAGCCACGAATACGATCAACAATACTCGCCGCTTCGCCACAGGTGATCGACACTTCATCACCGTTGCTCATATCCACCAGAATCTCACGACGCTCGCCCGGTGCCAGCGAAAGTTGCTTCACCGATACAGGAGCAGGCAGGAATCCCTGATCGCCAGAAATCACATGTAACGGGCGACCATCGCTCATCTGTAGTTGATAGCGACGAGAGTTCGACGCGTTCAGCAGTCGCAAGCGCACCCAGCCACGCGAGACTTCAACGTACGGGCTTTGCACACCGTTAACCAGCAGCGTATCACCAACAAAGCCGCCGCTTCCCGGTTCGTTGTATTCTGGCGTACCAAAGTTATCCAGCCGTTTATCCTGAATAATGACCGGAAAATCATCCACACCATAATGGTTGGGAATAGGCAGCGACTTGCTGACTTCATCTTCCACCAGCCACATCCCGGCAAGGCCGTTATAGACCTGCTGAGCCGTGCGGTTGGGAGTATTGGCGTGATACCACAGAGTAGCTGCGTTCTGGCGAATAGGCAGTACGGGCGCCCAGTCAGCGTTTGGCGACATCATCCGTGCCGGACCGCCCATCAGCGGGCCTGGTACCTGTAGCCCGGCCACCGTCATTGAGACATTTTCTGTCAGGCGGTTGCTGTAAATAAGCTTAACATCGTCGCCCTTCCAGACGCGGATAGTCGGCCCCAGGTAACGGCCATTGATTCCCCAGACCGACGCGCGCGTTCCTGGCGTAAATGACCAGTGCGCACGTTGTACAGTCATAAACAGCGGTTGCCCACGGCGAGATTCAAGCAGCGGCGGAACGGGTAGCGGTTGCTGTTGCCCGGCTGCGCTGGCCTTCAGGGGAACAGCGCCTGCACAAAGTGCAATCCCCGATGCCTGAATGAACTGACGCCGACTGAGTGACATATTTGCTCCATGTAAAACTGGCTAAAGTAATACCGTGCAGGAAAGTGTTCCCGCAAAAATACAGATTGCCGACTTAAACTTTTCCGGCGGCTTCGCGTTCTGCGACTTCTTTATCGAGCTCGGCGATTTTTTGTTCCATTATCGAACGACAATGGGCCGCCAGCTCGCGAACCTGATCTTTACCATATTGACTGACATCAATTGGCGGCAGCATTTCTACGATCACTAAACCATTATTCAGTCGGTTAAGATTAATCTTATTCGAAGTCGTGGAAACACACACGGGAATAATCGGCACACCTGCTGCAATTGCCGCGTGAAATGCCCCGGTCTTGAACGGTAGCAGGCCGCGACCACGACTGCGGGTACCTTCCGGGAACATCCAGATGGAAATACGGCGTTTTTTGAAGTGATTCACCACTTCCGCGATAGTGCCGTGTGCCTTAGTACGGTTGTTTCTGTCGATCAATAAGTTACCGGTTAACCAGTACAACTGCCCAAAGAAGGGGATCCACAGCAAACTCTTTTTACCTACAGTGACTGTCGGCGGCTGCACGATGTTTGATGCCGTCACCATGTCATAGTTGTTCTGATGGTTAGCAATATAGATAGCATTACCGTAGCTTTCGGCATCAGCAGGTTTGCGACATTCGACCTTCAGGCCGTACAGCGGCGCAAGACGACCAAACATATGCCCGAAGGTAGCCACATGCTTCGGATTACGCGGGCTGAAAAGGCAGTAAATGGAGCCGAATACACAGACTAAGATGCTGTAAATAACGGTAATAATAAGACGAAAGATATATAGCATAACACCCTCTGAAGATCTGAGAGACTGGCATTGTACGTCACCTGAAATCAGGTTAGGGCATTGTTAAAAGCCGCTCTCTGGAAAAACGTATTGTTAATCGCAACGCATGAATAAACAACGGTTTCAAGGGAATTTTTATTGTTTATACAGACTAAATGCGGCACCGGATGACGACTTCAACGTTTCATCCGGTTCACCTTTTTGACAGGAGAAGGTACGGCCCTCTCCTGCATTTTACTCTTCGCTGACAGCACGCCGCGGGGAGTCAATCTCGACACGGTCAATACGCTGCAAACCACGCATCAATGTGCCGCGACGGCCACGCTCACCGGTCACTTTCAGCAACTCTTCCGGGCGCAGTTTGATTTTGCGTTTCCCGACATGAATCGTCAGCGTACTTTGTGGGGGCAGGACATACAGATGTGCAAGACCATCCTCGCCACGAGCGGCTTCTGCCGACGGGATGTTAATGATCTTGTTGCCTTTACCCTTCGACAGTTGCGGGAGCTCACTGACCGGGAACATCAGCATACGTCCAGCCAGAGTAATCGCCAGCAACATATCGGAAGGATCCTGAATCACCACTGGCGGCATAACATGCGCGTTTTCTGGCAGATTAATCAGTGCTTTACCTGCACGGTTACGCGCCACCAGATCGTTAAAGGTACAGACGAATCCGTAACCTGCATCGGAAGCCATCAACAGTTTCTGATCGTCGCTTTCCATTAGCATGTGATCAACGGTAGCGCCTGGCGGCAACGTCAGTTTACCGGTGAGCGGTTCGCCCTGACCACGCGCTGAAGGCAGCGTAATGGGGTCGATGGCGTAGCTGCGTCCAGTAGAGTCTACAAACACCACAGGCTGGTTACTCTTACCTTTCACCGCAGCTTTAAAGCTGTCACCTGCTTTGTAATTCAGACCAGGGGCGTCGATATCATGACCTTTGGCACTACGCACCCAGCCCATCTGCGACAACACAATGGTAACCGGCTCAGACGGCAGCATGTCGTGCTCGCTCATCGCTTTCGCTTCTTCGCGTTCCTGCAGCGGCGAACGGCGATCGTCGCCATACGCTTGTGCGTCGGCCTGTAGCTCTTTCTTCAGCAGGTTATTCATTTTGCGCTCGGAAGCCAGAATGCCCTGCAACTGATCGCGCTCTTTTTCCAGCTCGTTCTGCTCACCGCGAATCTTCATCTCTTCCAGTTTGGCGAGGTGACGCAGTTTCAGTTCGAGGATCGCTTCCGCCTGAGTTTCCGTAATGCCGAAGCGCGACATCAGCGCCGGTTTCGGTTCATCTTCATTACGAATGATCTCAATCACTTCGTCGATGTTGAGAAATGCCACCAGCAAACCTTCGAGGATATGCAGGCGCTTGAGGACTTTCTCCAGACGATAGTTCAGACGGCGGCGTACGGTATCACGACGGAACACCAGCCATTCACAGAGGATTTCCCGCAGATTTTTCACCGCAGGACGCCCATCCAGACCGATCATATTGAGGTTAATACGATAGCTCTTTTCCAGATCGGTGGTGGCGAAGAGGTGATTCATCACCTGCTCCATATCCACGCGGTTGGAACGCGGCACGATCACCAGACGGGTCGGGTTCTCGTGGTCAGATTCATCGCGCAGATCATCAACCATCGGCAGCTTCTTGTTGCGCATTTGCGCAGCAATCTGCTCCAGCACGCGCGCGCCAGAAACCTGATGCGGTAGTGCGCTGATAACCACCGCGCCATCTTCTTTCTTCCACACCGCGCGCATACGCACAGAACCGCGACCGTTCTCGTAGATTTTGCGGATCTCGGCACGCGAGGTAATGATTTCCGCTTCGGTCGGGTAGTCCGGCCCCTGCACGATATCCAGTAACTGGTCGAGCGTGGTATTGGGCTGCTCAATTAAGGCGATTGCCGCCTGCGCGACTTCACGCAGGTTGTGCGGCGGAATATCCGTCGCCATGCCGACGGCAATGCCGGTGGTGCCGTTAAGTAAAATATTCGGCAAGCGGGCGGGGAGCATTTTCGGCTCTTGCAACGTGCCATCGAAGTTTGGCACCCAATCCGCCGTTCCTTGCCCCAGTTCACTTAATAAAAGCTCGGAATATTTCGACAGGCGGGATTCGGTGTAACGCATTGCTGCGAACGATTTCGGATCGTCCGGCGCCCCCCAGTTCCCCTGCCCGTCCACCAGCGGATAACGGTAAGAGAATGGCTGCGCCATCAGCACCATCGCTTCATAGCAGGCGCTGTCGCCATGCGGATGGTATTTACCCAGTACGTCACCGACAGTACGAGCCGACTTTTTAAATTTGGCGGTCGCATTCAGGCCCAGTTCTGACATCGCATACACAATGCGGCGTTGAACGGGTTTCAGACCATCACCAATAAACGGCAACGCACGGTCCATGATCACGTACATGGAGTAGTTTAAGTAGGCGTTCTCCGTAAACTCATGCAGCGCAAGGCGCTCTGCCATATCGCTCATTAATTCTGATTCCTCAACTTATTCGCCAGCCTTCAAAGGGGCAATATTGCTGGAGATACTACATTATCTGCCGCGTCGAGTCACAGGAGATCAGCGTCATTAGCGCCGCCGGACGTGCTCCGGCGGCGCTAAAGGCATCAATGTGCCTTGATATACAACTCTTTGCTGTAGACATAATCCTGAGGATTATGCAGCGGGAAACCGCCAACGTAGGGTTTAAGCAGTTTGATCAGCGGTTGATAGTAGATGGGAATGAGCGGAGCCTGCTGGTTGATAATGGCCTCGGCCTGTTGATACAGCACGTTACGTTTCCCCGCATCGGTGGTTTGCACCGCCTGATTCAATAACGCGTCATACTGCGTGTTTTTCCAGTGACCGACGTTCTCTTCACTATCGCTTTTAAGCGTGTTCAGGAAGGTGGAAGCATCATTATACGTCGCATCCCACGACTGCCGCGACAACATGAAATCACCGCTACGCCGGGCATCAAGATACGTTTTCCACTCCATCGTGCGCAGCGTCACCTGTGCTCCAAGCCATTTTTTCCATTCGGAAGACAAGGCTATCGCCGTTTTCTCATGCAGATCGTATTTGTTGTAGAACAGTTCAAAGCGTAGCGGGTGAGAGGCGTCGTATCCCGCCTGTTTCAGCAATGCTTTTGCCGTCGCCACGCGCTCACTCATTGGCTGTTGCAGTTCATCGAACGTCGGCGCGTTAAAGCCTTCAACTTCTGGCGGCGTCAACGTCGTTGCAGGGGTTCGCAGCCCAAGTACCTTTTGCGCGATTAACTGTCTGTCGACCGTCAGGTATAACGCCCGCCGCACACGCACGTCGTCAAACGGCGTTTTCTGCATATTGAAGTTGTAATATTCGCTGTTCAGACGCGGGATAATCTGCAACTCGCCTGGCAACGATTTTTCGATAGCAGGAATTTGCTGCGCCGGAACCCAGGTCAGATCAACCTCTCCCGCGCGATAGCGGTTATAGCCAGTGACCGAATTATCCAGCGCCAGATACTCGACCTGCTGCAAAACGGTATGCTCTGCATCGCGGTACTTAGAATTTTTGCGAGCAGTAATCTTTTCGTGAACCACCCATTTATCAAGCACAAAGGCACATTTGGCTCACAAGATTCCCCATCACACCAACGGCACATAAACATCTGTTTCCAGTCGCTGCTCTGTCATCCCTTCGGCAAGATTGGTGTAGTGAAACAGGAGCGGTGCTTTACGCATTTTCTCACCACTTTCAGGAAGCCAGCGGCGAATGATGGCCCAGATGGTATGAGATATGTTATCCGGATCGCCAACATGGCGGGCAACGGCATAGCGCCCCGAAGTAAGTTCACCATTACTCACGCCATAACGATTCTCCGGAATCGGTTCGTTAACACTGCCGCAGATATCAAAGCGAAACGCATCTGGTGCGGTGGTGGCAGGATCGTCCCAGGCGACGCCAAAGGTCTGGCTTTGATTAACAGGGGAAAGCCCCGTCTCTTTGCGCCACATGATAAATTTCGCCACGCTGTAGTTGAGCAACTCAGGGCTACAGCGATGTGGCAACATCGCCACAGGGATTGATGGGAAATCGATAATGTTTACATCCAGTGTCAAGTTTGTCATTTTGCCTCCCTGCGAAATTATTCCCGGGAACGCGTCCCGGGAGCAGTAAAATTACGGGTTTACTTTGCGGATCTGTTTAACGTCAATTTCAACAGAGTTCCAGTCTTTATCCACTTCGCCCTGAATCTCAACCGTATCTTTCGGCGTTACCGTCACACCGTTCCAGCGTTTGTGGTCGATATCTACATTGATGGTGCCGCTGGCATCTTTGAACAGATACAGATCGTCAGAGATGCGCTCAACGATATTGCCACGCAGAGTTACCCAGGTGTCGTCACGCAGAGATTTCGCGTTTTCTACGTTAGTTACGCTGCCGTTCGGCCCCTGGAATCCTCCGGTCTGACTTTGTGTTGCCGATGGGCCAGAAAACCCCCCCTGCTCTGCTGCCATTACCGGTGCGCTACACAGGGCCATTACTGCAATTGCTGCTGCGAATTTTTTCATGTTTGTTACTCCCTTTAATTTCTGTTTCCGAGTATTAAACAAGATAGTCCTTAACAACTTCTTAAGGAAAAAAAAGAAAATTTAGGGCTGTACAGAGCACGTTACAACACGGTTTACTTGCAACAAATACAGTTATCGCAGGGATGAAAAGATGCGAATTTTACTGATAGAAGATGACATGCTGATTGGCGATGGCATCAAAACAGGTCTGAGTAAGATGGGTTTTAGCGTCGACTGGTTTACGGAAGGTCGTCAGGGAAAAGAGGCGCTTTATAGCGCACCTTATGACGCGGTGATCCTTGATCTCACCTTACCGGGAATGGATGGTCGCGATATTTTACGCGAGTGGCGGAGTAAAGGTCAGCGTGAACCGGTACTGATTCTCACTGCTCGCGACGCTCTGGCCGAACGCGTGGAAGGTTTGCGCCTGGGAGCCGACGATTATCTGTGCAAACCTTTTGCATTGATAGAAGTGGCCGCCAGGCTGGAAGCTCTGATGCGCCGAACCAACGGCCAGGCCAGCAACGAGCTGCGCCACGGTAACGTCATGCTCGACCCCGGCAAACGTATCGCCACGCTGGCTGGCGAACCCTTAACGCTGAAACCAAAAGAATTTGCCCTGTTGGAATTACTGATGCGTAACGCTGGTCGGGTACTGCCACGCAAACTGATTGAAGAAAAACTGTATACCTGGGACGAAGAGGTCACCAGCAATGCCGTTGAAGTGCATGTGCATCATCTGCGGCGCAAACTTGGCAGTGACTTTATTCGTACCGTTCACGGTATAGGCTACACATTAGGTGAGAAATGAAATTTACCCAACGCCTTAGTCTGCGAGTCAGGCTGACGCTAATCTTTTTAATTCTGGCCTCGGTGACCTGGTTACTTTCCAGCTTTGTCGCCTGGAAGCAAACAACGGATAACGTCGATGAGCTGTTCGATACCCAACTGATGCTGTTTGCCAAACGGTTAAGTACGCTCGATCTCAACGAGATTAACGCTGCGGATCGTATGGCACGGACACCAAATAAATTAAAACATGGTCATGTGGATGACGACGCGTTGACCTTTGCCATCTTTACCCACGACGGCAAAATGGTGCTCAATGATGGCGATAACGGAAAAGACATTCCCTACAGCTATCAACGTGAAGGATTTACTAACGGTCAACTGGTAGATGAAGATGATCCCTGGCGTTTTGTCTGGATGACGTCGTCTGATGGTAAATACCGCATCGTTGTAGGTCAGGAATGGGAATACCGCGAAGACATGGCGCTGGCGATTGTCATCGGACAACTGATCCCGTGGCTTATCGCGCTGCCCATTATGTTAATCATCATGATGGTACTACTGGGGCGTGAACTCGCACCGCTGAACAAACTGGCGCTGGCGCTACGTATGCGTGACCCTGACTCGGAAAAACCACTCAATACTACTGGCGTACCCAGCGAAGTACGTCCACTGGTCGAGTCGTTGAATCAACTGTTCGCCCGCACACATGCGATGATGGTCCGTGAGCGCCGCTTTACCTCTGATGCAGCTCACGAACTGCGTAGCCCGTTAACAGCACTGAAAGTACAAACCGAAGTCGCACAGCTTTCTGACGATGATCCGCAGGACACGGAAAAAAGCACTGATGCAATTACATTCGGGGATCGATCGCGCCACACGCCTGGTTGATCAGTTGCTCACCCTGTCGCGGCTCGACTCACTGGATAACCTTCAGGACGTCGCGGAGATCCCGCTTGAAGACCTCCTGCAATCGTCGGTGATGGATATTTACCATACGGCGCAGCAGGCAAAAATTGACGTGCGGCTGACACTCAATGCCCACGGCATCAAACGCACCGGACAACCGCTATTGCTAAGTCTACTGGTACGAAATCTGCTGGATAACGCAGTACGTTACAGTCCACAGGGCAGCGTGGTGGACGTCACTCTAAATGCAGATAATTTCACCGTAAGAGACAACGGCCCCGGTGTGACACCAGAGGCACTGGCGCGAATTGGTGAACGTTTCTACCGCCCACCAGGACAAACCGCTACCGGCAGCGGGCTTGGGCTATCGATTGTCCAGCGAATCGCCAAATTGCATGGCATGAATGTTGTGTTTGGGAATGCGGAACAAGGTGGATTTGAGGCGAAGGTGAGCTGGTAGTGGTGATATTTTTGCAAAATTCGCAAAAGACTTTGCACATTTTGCTAATTTCACCGCACCGCTCTGTGACGTACTATAGTCGGCAAACGTCTCACCTTGAGGATAAAAAATGAGCAACATCCTGATTATCAACGGCGCGAAAAAATTCGCCCACTCCAATGGTCAACTGAACGACACCCTGACCGAAGTCGCGGATGGTACGCTGCGCGACCTCGGGCATGATGTCCGCATCGTTCGCGCCGAGAGCGACTACGATGTCAAAGCCGAAGTACAAAACTTTCTCTGGGCTGATGTGGTGATCTGGCAGATGCCAGGTTGGTGGATGGGCGCACCGTGGACGGTGAAGAAATATATCGATGATGTGTTCACCGAAGGTCACGGCACGCTGTATGCCAGCGATGGTCGTACCCGCAAAGATCCGTCAAAAAAATACGGCTCCGGCGGCCTGGTACAAGGCAAAAAATATATGCTTTCCCTGACCTGGAACGCACCAATGGAAGCCTTCACCGAAAAAGACCAATTCTTCCACGGCGTTGGCGTTGACGGCGTGTATCTGCCGTTCCATAAAGCAAACCAATTCCTGGGTATGGAACCGCTGCCGACATTTATCGCTAATGATGTGATAAAAATGCCTGATGTTCCCCGCTATACTGAAGAATATCGCAAGCATCTTGTAGAGATTTTTGGTTAACTAGGGCTCTGGCTTTAGAAGGAGTTAACCATGATTACAGTAATCGCAGAAATCCGTACTCGTCCTGGTCAACATCACCGTCAGGCGGTATTGGATCAGTTTGCTAAAATCGTTCCAACCGTACTGAAGGAAGAAGGTTGCCACGCTATGCGCCGATGGTGGATTGCGCTGCTGGCGTGAGTTTCCAGTCTATGGCGCCGGACTCTATCGTGATGATTGAGCAGTGGGAAAGCATCGCGCATCTTGAAGCGCATCTGCAAACCCCGCACATGAAGGCGTACAGCGAAGCCGTAAAAGGCGACGTGCTGGAGATGAATATCCGTATTCTGCAACCGGGGATTTAACATTCCTGAAAAGAGGCCGGTGTTGCAACCGGCCTCAGGTCAGATTAGCCATTCTTTCTTCCCGTTTTCAAACCCCGATGGAAATCGTTGATTCGCTTAATGGTTTTAACCGCACGCTGCGGCATCGCGGAAGCCACCGACCAGACAATCATTTCCAGGCACAACAATACCGTACCATGTAGCGGCGTTTTCCCCTTTTCATCCCCGCGCGGAACATGAATCACGATACTGGCGTCTTTGCTAAAACGTGAATCCAGCGCGTTTGTCAGCAAAATAACAGGGATCCCCAGCCGTCTCGCTTCACGCAGCGTTGTCAGTCCTTCCCGGTGCGCAGATTTTTGCGCCATCATGATCAGAACATCGCCACGTTGAAGCGCGATCAGTTGCTCGGCAAGGCCAATACCCGTACGGTTTAGCGCCGTGGCTGGCAAGCCTATGCGGTTGAATAGTCGTGCGGTATAGTCCGCCAGAATACCCGAAGCGCCAATGCCAAAAATTGCGACTTGCCGTGCCTGCACCAACAACGCTACCGCTTGCGCAAGCGCGTGGCGGTTTTCAGGCTCTGACAGGACATTACAGGTATACAAATGCCCTTCAAGAACAAAGTCGATTGCGGTGTTAACATCGCTCGTCAAGTTACTCACCGTCGTAGACATCTTTTCGCTGGAGCTAAGGGCTGGACCAAGCCACTGTTCCAGAGTGCGTTTCAGATCACGCAGCCCGGCAAACCCCAGGGCCTGTATAGCCCTGATAACTGTGGCATCGGAAGTGTTCAACGTGGCCGCAATTTCCATCGCCGTTTGCTCGAGTACCACTTCACGATGCTCATTAATGTAGCTGGCGACAGCTCTTAACCCAGGCGTTAACTGACTCGCGCGAGTGCGAAAACGCTCACCATAAATATCAACCCGCGTTTTGTCTTTCTGGATCATTTAGCCTCCGGTAGAGGTCGTCCCGCAATTTGTGATTGTATCTGCGCAGCCATTAGCCCCAGAGATGCAAAGGAGTTAGAAATCGCCTCTTCACGAGAAATCAGCACATAGCGCCCGGAACGACAGGCCGTCAGAAACTGACACCATCCCGGCATGACTTTTTCCATTGCTGCCAGCTCATCCTGAGGTTTACCACCGGTGTCACCGCGCCAGGTTGCAAAAACAAAATCGGCATCCAGTTCAGGTAAACGCTCCGCGCTCACATCCATTCGTCCACCTTCAGGAATGCTCTCAATCAGCGGCGGAAAGCGAAAACCAGCATCGCGTAATACCCGCCCCAGCGAATGATAGCTATGCATCACATTAATTTTTCCCTGATTTGCCTGAATCACCGATACCGTTATTTTTTGGCTGTCCAGCGTCGCCTTCAGCGCATTGATTTGTGCCTGATAGCGGCGTTCAAGTATCGCCAGCTGCGACTGCGTTCCTGTAAGTTCTGCCAGCTTGCGGTAGATTTCTGGCGCGCCCCCTTTGAGATGATCAATGCTCACCGTGGGCGCAATTTTTTCCAATTGTTCAATGGGCGTATTACGGGTCGGTTCTGTGATGATCAGGTCAGGCTTTGCCGCCACAATCGCTTCAATATCAATATCAGCGGTGCCAATAAAAGCGATCGATGAATTATCAAAGTCGACACCTGTCAATAACGCGCCTGATCGAATGAAATGGCTACCGTCAGGCCGGGTTCGCCCGTGGCTGGCGACAGGTGGTACACCGAGCTCAATCAGAGGAATAGTGATATCAAGATCGTGTAAAGAGACAATTCTCTTTGGATGAGCAGGAACAGTGACTTTGCGCCCTAAATCATCAGTAAAGACCTGAACAGGTTCTGTCGCGCGGGCAAAGAATGACAACAGTATCAGCAGAGAAAAAAATAAAACGCATATAACTCCCATTAAAAACTGTTCCTGCGCTGCCAGAGCAGTAGCAAAAAGAATGGTCCACCAATCAATGAAATAATGATTCCGGCAGGCAGTTGCAAAGGCAAAAAAGCCAAACGACCAATGCTATCCGCCAGGATGACTAACAACGCCCCCGATACGGCGCTCCCCAGCAGTAATGTCGTCTGCCCGCCACGTAGAATAAAACGTGATATATGGGGTGCTATCAATCCGACAAAACCGATGTTACCAACACACGAAACGCAGACGGCTGTCAGGATTATTGGTGCGGCGACACGTAACAACGCCAGACGAGAACTATTCACCCCTAACCCGGTTGCAACCTGCTGACCAAGCAGAGCGATATCCGCCGTCCTGGCGGTGAACAGCAATAAAAGAGCGGCTGGCAACATCCAACAGGCTGAAATACCGACTAACATCCAGTTAGCTGCATGCAGGCTTCCCGATAACCACATCAATGCAGTTTGTACATCTCGAACATCTGCAGTGGTCATAAATACACCGATACCGGCGGCGAAAAACCAGGAAACACCAATACCAATCAGAACAAATCGCGGGCGGGAAATATCGCGCGCACAAAAAATCACGATTAAAGCCACCAACAAGCCACCAGCAAGACCAGCCACTGGACGCCAGAACATTCCCAGCATTGGAAACTGGAAAATCAGCCACAGCACCGCCACGCTACATCCTTCTTTGACGCCGATTAAACCAGGATCGGCAAGGCCGTTACGCGCAATGGATTGCATTGCGGCTCCCGCCATACCTAACATGGCCCCGCATAGCAATGCCATGATGGCTCTCGGCAAGCGAATATCCTGCACAATATAACGTGCGTCTGTGCTTACGTTTTCAGGAGAGAACAATGCTCGTCCTACTTCCGATGCCGGGACGGAGAAAGAGCCATGCATCAGACCGAATATCAGTATTCCAACCGCAAACAGAAACAGCCCACCAAGCAACACCAGATTTTTAGGGCGTACCAGTGTCGAAAACTTACCAACACGTAGTGGGCGTAGCCCGACGTTCATTATCCGACTCATTTGAACATCCTCGTCGCCATAATGACAAAAACAGGCGCACCAACTAACGCCGTCATGACACCGGTTGCCAGCTCATGGGGCGTGAAAAGCGTCCGGGCAATAATATCTGCCAGTAATAGCAGTAAGGCACCGACACAGGCTGAAAGAGGGAGCAGGACTCGCAGATCCACTGATACCAGACGCCGGACAATCTGCGGTACTAGCAGGCCGACAAAACCAATGGGGCCAGCAATCGATACGGCTGCGCCACAGAGCAACGCGATCGCAAGCAGGGTGAATGTTCGCGTGCGGAGTACCGAGACGCCCAGCCCCTGCGCCATGCGATCGCCCAGTGCCAACATGTTAAGAGAGGGCGCAAGGTAAAGGGCTAACACAAATCCCCCCAGAGAAAACCAGGCGGACGTACCCAGCGTCGCCCAATCCTGCCCCGCTAAATCACCTGCTAGCCATGTCCGCATCGCCAGCAGCGTTTGTTCGTCAAGAATCAGGATTGCAGCCGTTATTGAGGACACGAACGCCGATAGCGCCACGCCGCATAAAGTAACTTTCATTGGCGTTAACCCTGAACGCCCTGCGGAGGAAAGCAGCAATATCAACAGGAACAATAACGCGCCTCCCGTAGATGCCAGCAGTGGGCGCCCAACCGGAAAGGCCAACCCAAGCGCACTGGCAGCAACGACAGCAAGAGCGGCTCCGGCATTTAAGCCTAAAATATGTGGCTCCCCCAATGGGTTACGAATGACAGCCTGCAACAAAGCACCAGCAACTCCAAGAGAAGCACCGGTAAGCAATGCTGCCGCTAAACGCGGCAAACGGAGTCTTACAATTACGTTGTGATCGAAGTTTTGCGGATCAAAATGAAGAAATGCCTGCAACACCGTTTGTGGTGCAATAAATCGGGCACCAATCCCTGGATATACCACGCATCCCACCAGCAGTAAGGCGAGGAAAATTACAGTAACCAGCCCTGTGCGCATCATACTTTTTCTACACCACGAAACGGCATGAAGAACGGTTTTCCCGTCAGAGGATTTATTGATGCGTGAACATCAACGTCAAAGACAGCTTTTACCAGCTCAGGCGTGCAATGCTCCCCCTCATTCAACACACGCACCACTTTCCCCTGGCGTAAAAATATCAGCGTATCGCCATAATTCACGGCAAAATTCAGATCATGCAACACCACGACGACAGTACGCCCGTGATGACGCGTTAAATCATGTAATAACTCAAGAATTTCAACCTGATAACGTAAATCAAGCCAGGTTGTGGGTTCATCCAGCAGGATATAAGGCGTCTTTTGCGCCAACACCATCGCAATCCAGCAACGCTGGCGCTGCCCACCAGAGAGTTTTTCAACAGGTAAATGTGCAAACTCCTGCGTACCGGTTAATTTCAGGGCCTCTTCTACCGCCTGCTCATCGGCGTCGCTCCATTGACGTATGAAATTTTGCCAGGGAAAACGCCCACGCGACACCAGTTCATAAACGGTTAAGCCCTCCGGCAATAATGGCGACTGCGGCAAGATCCCAAGTCTACGGGATAACGCTTTCGTTGGTTGCTCGTGAATCGCTTTACCATCCAGCAATATCGCGCCGCCCATGGGTTGCAAGATACGTGCAATGGTGCTGAGCAACGTCGACTTTCCACAGCCGTTTGCCCCAACCAGAACGGTCATTTTTTCTGTGGGAACGGAGAAAGAAACACCATCAACAATGATTTTCTTGTGATACCCGGCAGAAACAGTGTCGAGGATCAGCCCCTGCCCTTTTGCGTTATGTGCCACGTGTACGCCAACTTAATCAAAGACAAACAAAAATAAAACTCATTCTCCTTTGAGAGTTTGACGTCACAAAATGTAGTAGTCAAGAAGTTAAAAGCCATACAAAAACAAGGTAAATAACAGGTGAAATATTTTTAAATACAAAAATAAAACTATTAAATATTAATAAATTACCATCAATTTAATTGCATTAACCTCTCATAAAAACACATGTAGCAATTTTTTGTTATTTCTCATTTACTACTACATCACCTCATGATTGAATGATTCTCAATTACATATCCGATGGCGAAATAACAAACGGATAGTGCTTAGTGAGCAACAAGAAACAATTTTCACTCACGACAATCCGTGAGTTTTTGGGATAACAGACTAAATGGCTAAGTTCACACCTTCATTCTCAGGAATCAAAGGTCGGGCGCTCTTTTCACTGCTCTTTGCAGCACCAATGATTCATGCAACCGACACTGCAACGACCAAAGATGGCGAAACAATCACTGTTACAGCGGATGCAAATACCGCAACTGAGGCGACCGATGGTTATCAACCTCTGAGCACCTCCACGGCGACATTAACCGATATGCCGATGCTGGATATCCCGCAAGTGGTCAATACGGTTAGCGATCAGGTTCTGGAAAATCAGAATGCGACGACGCTGGATGAAGCGCTTTATAACGTCAGTAACGTGGTACAGACCAATACATTAGGCGGAACTCAGGACGCCTTTGTACGTCGTGGGTTTGGTGCTAACCGGGATGGCTCCATCATGACCAACGGCCTGCGAACTGTACTTCCTCGCAGTTTCAACGCCGCCACAGAACGTGTGGAAGTGCTAAAAGGTCCGGCCTCCACGCTGTATGGCATTCTCGATCCTGGTGGATTGATTAACGTCGTGACCAAGCGCCCGGAAAAAACATTCCATGGTTCTGTCTCAGCCACGTCCTCCAGTTTTGGCGGAGGCACTGGGCAACTGGATATCACAGGTCCCATTGAAGGCACTCAGCTGGCATACCGCCTGACGGGGGAAGTGCAGGATGAAGATTACTGGCGGAATTTCGGTAAAGAGCGCAGCACATTTATTGCCCCATCACTCACCTGGTTTGGTGATAATGCAACAGTAACCATGCTCTATTCACATCGGGATTATAAAACGCCGTTCGATCGTGGAACGATTTTCGACCTTACGACGAAACAGCCCGTAAACGTTGATCGAAAAATACGTTTCGACGAACCGTTTAATATTACAGATGGTCAGTCCGATCTGGCGCAACTCAACGCAGAATATCATCTCAATAGCCAGTGGACAGCGCGCTTTGATTACAGCTACAGCCAGGATAAATACAGCGATAATCAGGCTCGTGTTACCGCGTATGATGCAACGACAGGAACGCTGACACGGCGTGTTGATGCAACTCAGGGATCTACACAGCGTATGCATTCTACTCGTGCGGATCTGCAAGGGAATGTTGATATTGCTGGGTTCTATAATGAGATTCTGGGTGGGGTGTCATATGAATATTATGATCTTCTGCGCACAGATATGATTCGCTGTAAAAACGCTAAAGATTTCAATATCTACAACCCCATTTATGGCAATACCAGCAAATGCACAACGGTTTCGGCGTCGGACAGTGATCAGACGATCAAACAGGAGAGCTACTCAGCTTATGCACAGGACGCACTCTATCTGACCGATAACTGGATTGCCGTCGCCGGGATCCGCTATCAGTATTACACGCAATATGCGGGTAAAGGCCGTCCTTTTAATGTCAATACTGACAGCCGCGATGAACAATGGACGCCCAAACTGGGGTTGGTCTACAAACTGACGCCATCGGTATCCTTATTTGCTAATTATTCGCAAACATTTATGCCGCAGTCGTCAATTGCCAGCTACATTGGCGATCTTCCACCGGAATCATCTAATGCTTACGAAGTCGGGGCAAAATTCGAGCTGTTCGATGGTATAACCGCAGATATTGCGCTGTTTGATATCCATAAACGTAACGTGTTGTATACCGAAAGTATTGGTGATGAAACCATCGCCAAAACGGCAGGCCGCGTTCGTTCAAGAGGGGTAGAAGTCGACCTTGCGGGAGCATTAACCGAAAACATTAATATCATTGCCAGCTACGGCTATACCGATGCAAAGGTTCTGGAAGATCCTGATTATGCAGGAAAACCATTGCCGAATGTTCCTCGTCATACCGGTTCGCTATTCCTGACCTATGATATTCATAACATGCCAGGCAATAACACACTGACGTTTGGCGGTGGCGGACATGGCGTAAGCCGTCGTTCGGCAACCAATGGGGCTGACTATTATCTGCCAGGCTATTTTGTTGCCGATGCCTTCGCCGCATACAAAATGAAATTGCAGTATCCGGTCACACTGCAATTAAACGTCAAAAACCTGTTTGATAAAACGTATTACACCTCTTCCATCGCCACAAATAATCTGGGTAATCAGATTGGCGATCCGCGTGAAGTGCAATTCACGGTGAAAATGGAATTTTGATAAAAAAAGCCCGGTATACACGTGTATACCGGGCTATGTTTTATTCTCCTGACGGGAAGATTATCAGACCTCAATCTCCGCCATGTCACCTTTCTCTTGCAACCAGTTACGGCGATCTTCCGAGCGTTTCTTCGCCAACAGCATATCCATCATCGCGTCGGTACGCTGATCGTCTTCATCATCGATAGTCAACTGCACCAGACGGCGAGTGTTCGGGTCGAGCGTGGTTTCACGTAGTTGCAGCGGGTTCATTTCACCCAGACCTTTAAAACGCTGGACATTTGGCTTGCCTTTCTTGCGTTTTAATTGTTCGAGCACGCCCTCTTTCTCTTCTTCCGTCAAGGCGTAATAGACCTCTTTGCCAAGGTCAATGCGGTAGAGCGGTGGTAGCGCTACATATACGTGACCATGTTTCACCAGCGTACGGAAGTGTTTTACAAACAAGGCGCAGAGCAACGTGGCAATGTGCAGACCATCGGAGTCAGCATCCGCCAGGATACAGATCTTGCCATAACGCAGTTGGCTAAGATCATCGCTGTCAGGATCGATACCGATCGCTACCGAAATATCGTGCACTTCCTGCGAAGCCAGCACTTCGTCGGAAGAGACTTCCCAGGTGTTAAGGATCTTACCTTTCAGCGGCATGATCGCCTGATATTCACGATCGCGCGCCTGCTTGGCAGATCCGCCTGCGGAGTCACCTTCCACGAGGAACAGTTCGGTACGGTTAAGGTCCTGCGCGGTACAGTCTGCCAGTTTGCCAGGCAGTGCCGGGCCGCTGGTCAGCTTTTTACGCACCACTTTTTTGGCCGCACGCATACGGCGCTGGGCGCTGGAAATCGCCATCTCCGCCAGCAGTTCAGCCGCCTGAACGTTCTGGTTCAGCCACAAGGTGAAGGCATCTTTCACCACGCCCGAAACGAATGCCGCGCACTGACGCGAAGAGAGACGTTCTTTGGTCTGCCCGGCAAACTGCGGATCCTGCATTTTTACTGACAGCACATAGGCGCAGCGATCCCAGATATCTTCCGCCGACAGCTTCACGCCGCGCGGCAGAATGTTGCGGTATTCGCAAAACTCACGCATCGCGTCCAGCAGCCCCTGACGCAGACCGTTAACGTGCGTACCGCCCTGCATCGTTGGGATCAGGTTGACGTAACTTTCGGTCAGCAGTTCGCCACCTTCCGGCAGCCACAGCAGCGCCCAGTCAACGGCTTCCGTTTCACCGTTAAAGTTACCGATAAACGGTTTTTCCGGCAGTGTCGGCAGGCCGTTTACCGCTTCCGCCAGGTAATCATTCAGACCGTCCTGATAGCACCAGCGTTGTTCGGTGTTGTTGATCTCATCTTTAAAAGTGATTTCAACGCCGGGGCACAGTACCGCTTTGGCTTTCAGCACATGTGTCAGGCGTGAAACAGAGAAGCGCGGGCTGTCAAAGAAGGTTTCATCCGGCCAGAAGTGCACGCTGGTACCGGTATTGCGTTTACCGCAAGTGCCGACAACCTGCAAATCCTGCACCTTTTCGCCATTTTCAAAGGCGATGTTATAAATCTGACCATCGCGGCGCACGTTAACTTCTACGCGCTTTGACAGGGCGTTAACCACCGAGATCCCCACGCCGTGCAGACCGCCAGAGAACTGGTAGTTTTTGTTAGAAAATTTACCGCCCGCGTGCAAACGGCAAAGAATCAGTTCTACCGCCGGAACACCTTCTTCCGGGTGAATATCCACCGGCATCCCACGGCCATCGTCAATCACTTCCAGCGACTGGTCAGCATGTAAAATAACGTCCACGCGTTTTGCGTGACCCGCCAGTGCTTCATCCACACTGTTATCAATGACTTCTTGCCCCAAATGGTTAGGGCGAGTGGTATCGGTATACATCCCCGGACGGCGGCGAACCGGCTCAAGCCCGGTGAGTACCTCAATGGCATCAGCGTTATAAGTTTGCGTCATGGTTTAAGTTAGTAATTCGAGTTGATCGTCAGAGATGGTGCAGACCAAGAAAATCGACGATCGGGTTGAAATAATCTTCGAAGCCCGTGAATGCGTGGTTGCCGCCTTCTATAACAGTCTGGCGGCAGGAAGCGTAGTACGCCACCGCCTGGCGGTAATCCAGCACTTCATCTCCCGTCTGTTGCAGCAGCCAGATCAAATCCGGCGCTTCCAGCGGGTCAATCTGCATGACTTTGAGATCGTAAATATGGCGTGACTCTAGCACATATTGCTGCCCGGTGTAGGGGTTCTCGTTCTGACCGAGATAGTCCGTCAGCAGTTCAAACGGGCGCACCGCCGGGTTTACCACCACTGCGGGCAGCATAAAGCATTGCGACAACCAGGTGGCGTAATATCCCCCCAGTGACGAACCGACAATACCCAGCGAATCGCCGCCATGTTCCAGGACAATGGATTCCAGCAGTTCTGCCGCATCGGAAGGATACGGCGGTAACTGCGGAATAATCATCTCAACGTCAGGGTGATGTTCCGCCAGCCAGTTTTTCAACAAGCTCGCTTTCGCAGAACGCGGCGAACTATTGAAACCGTGTAAATAAAGAAGCGTCGACATCAGTAACCTTCTGAAGCGGTATCTGGTTGGAAACGGGAGTCTGCCAGGCGGTGTACTTCTGTGGTCAGCGTACCATCGGCATGGAGTTCCAGCGTACGCCAACCGGGCGCGATGGTGTCCAGCGTGAAGTTGGAACAGTGCGGCTTAAACTGCACGCAGGTCGATGGCGTTGCCAGCAGGCGACGACCGTTCCAGTCGAGATCCAGTTCCTGATGGATATGGCCGCATAACAGATATTTGACGTGCGGAAACTTCACCAGCACGTTATCCAGTTCCCCCGCGTTACGCAGGCTGTGTTGGTCAAGCCAGCTACAGCCCGCAGGCAACGGATGATGATGCAGCAGAAGCAAGGTATGGCGCTCTGGCGCATCAGCCAGTTTACGTTCCAGCCACTCGAGTTGAAACTCGCTTAGCTCACCGTGCGGTACGCCAAACACCTGGCTATCCAGCAGCAGGATTTGCCACTGCTCACCGATAAACACGCGTTTCGCTGAAGATATACCCGCGTCCTGTAGCGCGCTGTACATCGCAGGCTGGAAATCATGGTTGCCCGGCAGCCAGACGCAGGGCGCACGAAAACTTGCGATGCCTTCAGCGAAGTGCTGATAGGCCGCAGCCGTTTGATCCTGCGCTAAATCACCTGTCGCGACAATCAGGTCGAATTCGTGCTGGTGTGGGCGAATCGCCTCCAGCACCGCCTGGTAACTCTCCCAGGTGTTCACCCCTAACAGGGCTTCGTGCTTTTGCGCAAACAGGTGAGTATCGGTAATTTGTAAAATCCTGACTCTGGACTCACCAGCCAGAGGAAGGGTTAACAGGCTTTCCAAATGGTGTCCTTAGGTTTCACGACGCTAATAAACCGGAATCGCCATCGCTCCATGTGCTAAACAGTATCGCAACCAGTCCGCTAAAAACTGATTAATTTGATGCTTTTCGTCGCGTTGATGCAACTTTTTATTAGGATAATCATACCGCGCTTTGAAGCGAAAAATCTGCTGACTTGAACACACTTCAGCCACCATCGCGTCATGATACAGACGCACCGTCATCGACGGAAGGCTCCAGTAACTGATCGCTGGCGCAATCTGTTCAATAGTCACCAGGGTAGTGTATCGGGTCGATTCCACAATCGTCAGCCGATATTGTGCGTTTGCCACCTGATAGCTTACAGTTTCACCGGGTGCGTCATTGCGCGGTAACAAACGGCGCAATTGTGAAAAGTTCATCTCGCACAGGCGCATCATTTCAGGAAAGTCAGGTGTGTAACGCTTCATTTATGCCCACTCATTTTTTAACGCTTGATGATGCAGTTGCAGCCATTGCAAAGCGATGACCGACGCTGCGTTGTCGATTTTCCCCTCTTCTACCCATTGGTATGCCTGTTCCCGACTTACCACATGAACGCGAATATCTTCGTTTTCATCAGCCAGACCGTGAATACCGCTTGCGGTCGTGGCGTCCACTTCGCCCACCATAATTGACGAACGCTCGCTGGTGCCGCCCGGGCTTGCCAGGAAACTTAACACCGGTTTGGTCCGTTTCACTTTTAGTCCCGCCTCTTCAATCGCTTCGCGACGGGCAACATCTTCCACACTCTCACCTTCTTCAATCATCCCGGCAACCATTTCCAGTAACCAGGGCGTTTCGCTGGTGTCATACGCGGCGATTCGTATCTGCTCAATCAGTACAACTTCATCGCGCACTGGGTCAAAGGGTAGCAAGACTGCGGCGTGACCGCGTTCAAAAATTTCCCGTCGGACCTCATGACTCATTTGTCCGTTGAATAGACGATGGCGAAATCTATAAAGATCTAATGAAAAAAAGCCGCGATAAAGTGTTTCTCGTGCAATAATTTCTACATCGTTTTTGCCAAATGTAACGGGCAGGTTGTCTGGCTTAAGCATGGCTAATGTCCTGGCACTAATAGTGAATAAAATGTGAATTTCAGAGACGTTTGACTGCCGTTTGAGCAGTCATGTGTTAAATTGAGGCACATTAATGCCCTATGGCACGTAACGCCAACCTTTTGCGGTAGCGGCTTCTGCTAGAATCCGCAATAATTTTACAGTTTGATCGCGCTAAATACTGCTTCACCACAAGGAATGCAAATGAAGAAATTGCTCCCCATTCTTATCGGCCTGAGCCTTTCTGGGTTCAGTTCGTTGAGCCAGGCCGAGAACCTGATGCAAGTTTATCAGCAAGCACGCCTTAGTAACCCGGAATTGCGTAAGTCTGCCGCCGATCGTGATGCTGCCTTTGAAAAAATTAATGAAGCTCGCAGTCCATTACTGCCACAGCTAGGTTTAGGTGCAGATTACACCTACAGCAACGGCTACCGCGACGCGAACGGCATCAACTCTAACGCAACCAGTGCGTCCCTACAGTTGACCCAGTCCATTTTCGATATGTCGAAATGGCGCGCACTGACTTTGCAGGAAAAAGCTGCCGGTATTCAGGACGTCACTTACCAGACCGATCAACAAACTT
>NZ_PDIG01000025.1:0-96466 GCF_004745185.1 Escherichia sp. E2661 | reverse complement strand
TACGTAGCTGTACATCGTCAGATNNTCAGCTTTAAGTTCGCGTTCCAGTTTATCGCGACAGAAATGATAGTGCTGGGAAATACGGCATCACCGGGGACCATCCCGAAACGACTGGAGCATCTGCGGGGGGCTCTGGAAGCGGTGTTCATAACAAAACGCCCCCGACCATCAAGGCCGAGGGCAGTTAAGATATCAAAAACCCGTTATCCGGTGAAACGCAGCACCGCTCCGCTTAAGTGAACGGCATTGCTCCCGAAGAAGGGGCCTTATAGAAGGAAAGGGTTATGATGAAGTTCGTCATCATACTGATTGTGTTGTTACTGATAAGTTTCCACGCTTACTAACAGCCAATCAGAGGGGGGAGAAATCCTCCCTCACCCTTGTTCCTTTACTTTAGGTTGAAAAAAATCAGCGTCAAGAAGGTTTCATTAACGCATATCCCTGGCCCAAAAGCCGGGGATTTTTTATATCTGCATTCCGCTAAAAAGTGCAAATGATCAGGCTGTTGCAGCGTTTTGCGAGTCGACTCGGGGAAGAGAAAACTGCATCAGGGAAAGCGTTGCGCGGGGTCCGGCGCTAATCAACAATCGGGGAGTCAGCAAGGGGCTGAAACGGGAAAGCCCCTCCCGAGGAAGGGGCCTTATAGAAGGAAAGGGTTATGATGAAGTTCGTCATCATACTGGTTGTGTTGTTACTGTTAAGTTTCCCGACTTACTAACAACTCATCAGAGGGGGGAGAAATCCTCCCTTACCCTTGTTCCTTTACTTTAGGTTGAAAAAACAACAGCGTCAATAGGTCTACCTGGCACGAAGCGAGATTTGTGAACCGCTTTCCGGTTAGCCTTTTTTATCCTGTTGGATCTTCTTGATGATGTTGGTCGTCGAGCAACCGTCTTCAAAGTTGAGCACCAGCACTTCGCCGCCGTTGGCCCAGACTTCTTTACTCCCGGCAATCTCTTCTGGTTTATAGTCGCCTCCTTTTACCAGCAGATCTGGCAGGATCCCGGCGATCAGGCGCTGCGGCGTGTCCTCTTCAAACGACACCACCCAGTCGACCGCTTCCAGTGCGCCCAGCACAATCATACGCTGTTCGAGCGGGTTAACCGGGCGAGAATCCCCTTTCAGGCGTTTGGTGGAGGCATCGCTGTTCACGGCGACAATCAAGCGGTCACCCAGCTTGCGGGCATTTGCCAGATAAGAGACATGCCCGGCGTGGAGAATGTCGAAGACACCGTTGGTCATCACTACTTTTTCGCCACGTTTACGCGCCGCCGCTACAGCCAGCTTCAGCTCATCTTCGGTCATCACACCAAAGCCGGTATCTGCACGTCCACGTACTGCGTTTTCCAGCTCGATCGGCGAAACCGTGGATGTCCCCAGTTTGCCGACCACCACACCAGCCGCCGCATTGGCAAAGAAGCAGGCTTCTTCCAGCAAATTACCCGCTGCCAGCGTTGCCGCAAGCACGCCAATCACCGTGTCGCCTGCACCGGTAACGTCATAGACTTCTTGCGCCTGAGTTGGCATATGCAGCGGCTCTTTACCCGGTTGCAGCAGCGTCATCCCTTGCTCGGAACGGGTTACCAGCAGCGCAGAGAGTTCGTAGTCGGCAATCAGTTTCATGCCGCGTTCAACAATCTCTTCTTCGGTTTTACATTTACCAACAACAGCTTCAAATTCCGAGAGATTAGGCGTTAACAGCGTAGCGCCGCGGTAGCGTTCAAAATCGGTGCCTTTTGGATCAATCAGCACTGGAACGCCCGCTTTACGCGCCAGTTGGATCATCTGCTGTACGCTTGCCAACGCACCTTTCGCATAGTCAGAAAGCACCAGCGCGCCAATCGTACCGAGAGCCTGATTAATCCGCTCATGCAGCGGCTGCGGATCAACACCTTCGAAACCTTCTTCGAAATCCAGGCGGATCAACTGTTGGTTACGAGAAAGCACCCGCAGTTTGGTGATGGTCGGATGCGTCGGCACAGAAACGAAGTCGCATTTTACGTTCACGTCCGCCAGCGATTTACTGAGCGCGCGCGCCGCATCATCAATACCTGTCAGCCCCACCAGGCGTGCGTTTGCACCGAGAGAAGCGATGTTCATCGCCACGTTGGCCGCGCCGCCCGGACGTTCTTCGATGGTATTCACTTTAACCACGGGTACTGGCGCTTCCGGCGAGATACGGCTGGTGGGACCGTACCAGTAACGATCCAGCATTACATCACCAACCACCATCACTCCTGCACGTTCAAACTCTGGCAGCGTTACTTTCATTCCTGTCTCCTGAGAGATTCAAAATTTGCGCGCGATAATACCATATTTCATTCCTCCACCAGCCACTTCTGCCAGCTTGCCCGCACCAGTTCACGCTCTGCGGTAAAGTAATCCTCCGGCACATGGCCCGGCAATTCCTGTAATGCCAGATGATGAAGTTCATCGCGCAGCGTCGTGTAAGCACGGGTCAGCGCCATCGCTTCCTGCTCTTCCATAATGTCGTTTTGCGCCAGCAGTTCCAGAATGCGCACGTTGTCTGACCAGCGCGTTAACTTCGGTTTTTCATGGGCGTAGCGCAACACCAGATATTGGGTAATAAATTCGATATCGGTAATTCCGCCTTCATCGGCTTTGATATCAAAGCGATCGCGATGTTTATTGCCGAGATGAGCACGCATTTTCTCGCGCATTTCCCGCACTTCCGTTTGCAGAGTTTGACCTTCACGCGGCAGCGTCATAATCTCCCGGCGTACTGCGTCAAATTGAGCGGTCAATTGTGGATCGCCATATACCACGCGAGCACGTACCAGCGCCTGATGTTCCCACGTCCAGGCCTCGTTTCTCTGATAATCGGCAAACGCTTCTGCGGATGTCACCAGCATTCCCGCCGCCCCGGACGGACGCAACCGTGCATCCACTTCATACAAAATGCCGGAAGAGGTTCGCGTACTGAACAGATGCATAATGCGTTGCGCCAGACGCAGATAAAACTGTCGCCCGTCGATTTCCCGCTCGCCGTCAGTCATCGCATCCATTGGGCAATCATGGAGGAAGATCAGGTCAAGATCGGAACTGTAGCCTAACTCCCAGCCGCCCAGCTTGCCGTAGCCGACCACCGCAAAACCACGCCCTTCGCGTTCGTTCAGGTGATTTGGCTTACCGTAGCGGACAACCATTTGAACCCACGCCTGCTGAACGACGGCATCTATCATAGCCTCCGCCAGCCAGGTTAAGTGATCGCTCACTTTCATTACCGGTAGCGTACCGGCGATATCCGCTGCCGCAATACGTAACAGTTGCGCCTGTTTGAACTGACGCAGCGCCTCAAGCTGTTGTTCTTCGTCATCTTCCGGCACACGCAGCAAATACTGGCGCAGTTCATCACGGTAGGCATCCGTCGCCGTTGGTTGGTAAAGGGTATTTGGATCGAGCAGTTCGTCCAGCAATAATGGATAACGCGCTAGCTGGCTGGCAATCATCGGCGATGCAGCACACAGAGAAATCAAATGTTTAAGCGCCGCAGGGAATTCACTAAGCAGCTCAAGATAAGTGGTGCGAGTAACAATCCCCACCAGCAAGGCGGTAATGCGCGACAGCGTGACAGCAGCGTCTTCACGCGCACAGACATCACTTAGCAGATGCGGCATCAGATGGTCGAGCACCTGACGCCCGCGCGGCCCGATGGTACGCTTATCCAGCTCTTTGCGAAAATCGGCAATCAGCGTCAGCACCTGTTTGCGATCGTCCTCGCTAAGATGCGCCAGTACTGGTGTAGTGTCATCTTCCTGCAACGCATCCTGCCACAGCTCACGCCACTGTTCCGACAGAGACTCTTCCTGTGTTTCGCTTTCGTCGTCGCCAATCAATTCGTTAAACACCCGGCGCACATTGGTCATATGTCCGGTCAGCGCCCCGGTCAATTGCGGCCAGTCAGCAAAGTCCATCGCCCACGCCAGCCGCGCACGGTTAAGCTCATCAGAAGGAAGCGTCTGGGTTTGTTCGTCGTTAATGCTTTGCAGCAGGTTTTCCAGACGCCGCAGGAACAGATACGCCACTCGCAATTGTTCAGCATCGTTTTCAGAAAGCAGATGCAGCGCGGAAATGGCGCTGAGCGTTGGCAGTAAAGAGCGCGATTGCAGCGACGGTTCACGCCCGCCGCGAATGAGCTGGAACACCTGGACGATAAATTCAATTTCGCGAATGCCGCCTGCGCCAAGTTTGATGTTGTCGGTCAAACCGCGCCGACGCACTTCACGGGCAATCATCCCTTTCATGTTGCGCAGCGACTGAATCACGCTGAAATCGATGTAACGACGGAAAACAAACGGGCGCAGCATCGCACGCAACTCGTTAGCATAGACGCCTTCGCTATCGCCCATAATCCGCGCCTTGACCATCGCGTAACGCTCCCAGTCGCGCCCCTGCTCCTGGTAATAATCTTCCAGTGCCGCAAAGCTCAGCACCAGCGGGCCACTTTCGCCAAACGGACGCAGCCGCATATCTACGCGATAGACAAAGCCATCTTGCGTTGGTTGATCCAGCACTTTAATCAACCGCTGCCCCATGCGGGTAAAGAACTGAGCGTTGTCCAGTTCCCGGCGTCCGCCCTGCGTACAACCATGTTCCGGCCAGGCAAAAATCAGATCGATATCTGAGGAGAAATTCAGTTCCCCGCCACCCAGCTTACCCATGCCTAAAATCAGCAGCGGTTGCGCTTCGCCCTGCGCATTACATGGCGTTCCCCACTCGCGGCAGCATGCGTCATACAACCAGTCACGCGCCGCGACAATCAGCGTCTCAGCGAGATGGCTGAGCTGCTGCAATATGCTCTCTTCAGTAACCAGTGCCAGCGTTTGCGCCCAGGCGATACGTACCATAATGCGCCGCCGGAACAGCCGCAGTTCACGCATTAACCCAGCCTCGTCACTCACGTTACTGAGCGCCTCCTGTAACCACTCGCCGTAATACTGCCATTCATCGGCTTGTGGCGGCTCGCTTTCCAACTCCGTCAGCCACTCTGGATGCGCAATTACGCTATCCTGCACAAAATCACTAAAAGTAAGTACTGACTTCGCCTGTGCGCTAAGTAATTCCTCGGCTAAAGGCGCTGGCAGCCGTTCAACAACGGTCTGCCAGTACTGCTGTAACGGTGAAGAGAGCGGCTTCATAAGCGATTTTATCCTTGCCTGATTAACGTTTTCCGCTATGCAACCAGAACGGTTCCTGATTGTTTGCCTCATTACGGAAATGTTCAATTTCAATGCGTTGCCCGGTCGCAATAGCGTGATGCAGCCCCTGCCAGTTCTCTAGCCAGGCTTGCGCGACGACAGGATCGTAGTAACCCGCCAGCAACAGTATTGAGTCAATGTCACGTGTCAGGCGTGGCAACTGGTCACGGTAGCGATCGCCCAGCGGCTGGCAAAAAACGCTTTTCAGTTCAGCGGCATGGCGGGAAAGATGGATATCGGCAAAGCGTTTGAAGGAATCGCTGATTTTGCCCTGCGCTTTGGCATCTAAAAACGGCTGCCAGGCTTTGCTTACCAGCCATTCGGTCAACGCCAGTTTCGCCATTGCCGTTTCGGTAGAATAGACCGCCGTCACGGCAGAAACCGCAGAAGCAATGGTCGCCTCGCATTGAGTAAGCAGATCACGTAAGTGAGTGCTCGCTTTACGCGGCACGATACCGCCGAACAGCATCAGAGTATGGCGAACCAGGCCGATTGCTGCCAGCACCTGCTCTTTCGCCGCCTCGTTGCCGCGTATCCACAACTCTTCATGGTACTGCCATTGTGCTAACGCCAGCTCGAGCGCCGCTTCCAGCCCCTGTTCCACATCGGCTTTTGCCGCAACATGCAAAATGGTGGTGGGTTTGATTTCACGCGCGGGATTTCCCTGCGCCAGATGATAGCCACGCGCCGCCTTGCTCAGGCTGCCCTGGCGTAAACCAGTTTGCGATACCAGTTGGTTTGCCAGTTTCAGCACCGCGCGCGTTTCGCCGCTAAGTAGTTCCAGTTCCAGCTCGCAGATAGGTTCAGCAAATTCTCTGGCTTTCACCTCGCCCTGATCGAGGGCGATTTCAATCTGACTGCCATCGATCTCCACCAGCCATTTTTCGCGATAAAAATCGGTGCTGAACAGCGGTTGTACGCGGGAAGCGAGATCGGCAGGTAACTCGCCGTTCGGCCAGACTTCCGTCGGCAACTGCGCCAGGTCGAGCGTCGGTTCGCTCAACGCCACGTTATATTCCGGGCGCTGGTGTAAACCGCCAGTCACTCGCCCGGCGACTTTCATCGTCATTTCATAGCGACCATTTTCGCCACGAATACGCAAGCCCATATCGTGCCCACGCAGCCAGTTATCCGGCGTTTCGTAGTAAATATTCAGCAACTGCACGGGGTCATGGTGCTCGCCGCCCAGCGTATTGAGATGGTCACGCAACGCCTCAACGGCACTGTGATTAACAATAAACTTTAATTCGATTTCCTGAGCCATGGCCTTTACTTATCCGGTTATGTCACATTAGTGACGATGAACGGCGAACTTAATGCGATCTTTTTTGTCAGTAGATAGTATTTTGCGCCAAATTGCCATGCAACGGGCAATTTGACGGGCGTAAAAGATTGAAGCTGTGGCAAGACCTGACACAGAGGATTCCGATTGATAGCGAATGCTTTGCGTAGCGACACTGATGCCACTACTATCGTTCCACTTTTCCCAGACAATAACGACAGCCTGATGCCAAAATTACGCCTGATCGGATTAACTATACTTGCACTTAGCGCCACTGCCGTCTCGCACGCCGAAGAAAAGCGCTATGTTTCTGACGAACTGAACACCTGGGTCCGCAGCGGTCCGGGGGATAATTATCGCCTCGTGGGCACAGTTAACGCGGGCGAGGAAGTAACCTTATTACAAACTGACGCCAACACCAATTATGCCCAGGTGAAAGACAGCTCCGGCCGTACCGCCTGGATCCCGTTAAAAGAACTTAATACCGAGCCAAGCCTGCGCACTCGTGTACCGGTGCTGGAAAATCAGGTCAAAACGCTGACCGATAAGCTCACCAATATTGATAACACCTGGAATCAGCGCACTGCAGAAATGCAGCAAAAAGTGGCGCAAAGTGACAGCGTGATCAACGGGTTAAAAGAAGAAAATCAGAAGCTGAAAAACGAACTGATTGTCGCACAGAAAAAGGTCGATGCCGCCAGCGTGCAGTTAGATGACAAACAGCGCACCATCATCATGCAATGGTTTATGTATGGCGGCGGCGTGCTGGGTCTTGGATTGCTGCTCGGACTGGTATTACCGCACCTGATCCCAACGCGCAAACGCAAAGATCGCTGGATGAACTAAATCGCCTTCTTCGTTGCACTGTCTTATTATTAGGAATTGTGTATTTGACGAAGGGAAGATGGCGTGAAGATTTATCTGGTCGGTGGTGCGGTACGGGATGCATTGTTAGGGCTACCGGTCAAAGACAGAGATTGGGTGGTTGTCGGCAGCACGCCACAGGAGATGCTCGACGCGGGCTACCAGCAGGTAGGCCGCGATTTTCCTGTTTTTCTGCATCCGCAAACGCATGAAGAGTATGCGCTGGCACGTACCGAACGGAAATCCGGCTCCGGTTACACCGGTTTTACCTGCTATGCCGCACCGGATGTCACGCTGGAAGATGATCTTAAGCGTCGCGATCTGACCATTAATGCGCTGGCCCAGGACGATGACGGCGAGATTATCGACCCGTACAACGGTCTGGGCGATCTGCAAAATCGTCTGTTACGCCATGTTTCCCCCGCTTTTGGCGAGGATCCGCTACGCGTGCTGCGCGTGGCGCGTTTTGCTGCGCGTTATGCCCACCTCAGTTTTCGTATTGCTGATGAAACCCTGGCGCTGATGCGCGAGATGACTCACGCGGGCGAACTGGAACACCTGACGCCTGAACGAGTGTGGAAAGAGACGGAAAGCGCCCTCACCACCCGCAATCCACAAGTGTTCTTCCAGGTGCTGCGCGATTGCGGCGCACTGCGCGTTTTATTCCCGGAAATTGACGCCCTGTTCGGCGTTCCGGCCCCCGCCAAATGGCATCCGGAAATCGACACCGGGATTCATACCTTAATGACGCTCTCCATGGCGGCGATGCTGAGCCAACAGGTCGATGTGCGTTTCGCGACGTTATGCCACGATCTCGGTAAAGGACTGACGCCGCCAGAGCTTTGGCCACGTCATCATGGACATGGCCCGGCAGGTGTTAAGTTGGTGGAACAACTATGCCAGCGTCTGCGCGTGCCAAATGAAATTCGCGATTTAGCCAAACTGGTGGCTGAGTTTCACGATCTCATTCACACCTTCCCGATGCTGAACCCGAAAACCATCGTTAAATTATTTGATTCCATTGATGCCTGGCGTAAACCGCAGCGTGTTGAGCAACTGGCGCTGACCAGCGAAGCTGACGTGCGCGGCAGAACCGGTTTTGAATCGGCGGACTACCCGCAAGGCCGCTGGTTGCGCGAAGCCTGGGAAGTGGCGCAGTCAGTGCCAACAAAAGCCGTCGTTGAAGCAGGATTTAAAGGTGTAGAGATTCGCGAAGAGCTGACTCGCCGCCGGATTGCAGCGGTTGCCAGCTGGAAGGAACAACGTTGCCCAAAGCCTGAGTGAGTGTTGGGCATTTTGCCGGATGCGACGTGAACGCCTTATCCGGCTACATGTCAACGACGGTTGTAGGCCTGATAAGACGCGCGAGCGTCGCATCAGGCGTTGATTGCCGGATGTGGCGTGACGCCTTATCCGGCCTACGCAATCGTGGACAATTCCAGGCATCCGACACTATTCTTCACATCAAAAGAATACGACGTACACCGCAGCCGCCACAATAAAGCGATAAATGGCGAATGGGATAAACGAAATCCGCTTAATCAATTGCAGGAAGGTTTTAATCGCTATCAGCGCCACTACGAAGGCAGTGATAAACCCAACGGCAAACATCGGGATATCGCCGGTTGTCAGGAAGCCCCAGCTTTTGTAGAGATCAAGCGCCGTTGCGCCCATCATCATCGGCACCGCCAGCAGGAACGAGAACTCAGAAGCCGCGTAACGGCTCACCCCCATCAGCATCCCACCTGAAATGGTCGCCCCGGAGCGAGAGAATCCTGGCCACAGCGCCAGACACTGGAAGCAGCCAATCATAAACGCCTGGCGATAGGTCATATCATCCAGACCCGGCGCACGCGGCTCTTTCGGCTTCAGGCATTCGGCGGCAATCAGCAACAAACCGCCGACAACCAGCGCATACATGACATTTATCGGGTTAAACAATGACTTAATCGTGTCGTGGAACAACAGCCCCAGTACCACCGCCGGAATCATCCCCAGCAAAATGTGGATCAGCGTTAAACGACCTTTGCTTTCTCCTTCGTGCTGCAACGGGCGTCCAAAGTGAATGCCAATCAGACCAAACAGACGCCGCCAGAACATCACTACTACCGCCAGAATTGATCCTAACTGGATCACGACTTCAAAGGTTTTCGCCGTGTCGCCCTCAAACCCCAACAAGTGACCGACAATAATCATATGGCCCGTGCTGGATACCGGCAGAAATTCTGTCAATCCTTCGACCACACCCAATATTGCCGCTATCAGCAGCGAGTGCATATCGCTCATCAATAAACCCCTAAATTATTAAAATGTACCGCTTGTCCGAACTACTGCAGTATGACCAGGTTATAACCGTTTGGTTTAACAGCTGTAAAATTAATTATTTTCTTTCAGATTATTGCCACGCTCAATGATTACGCCAACATTCGCCGCCCGCGCCACTGCGCCTGGCTTGCTGAGTTTGATGCGAACCCACGGCGAGTTGAAGCGTGCTAACAGCAGCTCCGCCACCTCTTCCGCCACACGTTCCACCAGCGCAAAACGCGCCCCCTCGACGTGGCTGACCACCGTTTCTGCAATGTCAGCGTAACTGAGGCAATCCGCCACATCATCACTTTTCGCCGCTTTACGGTTATCCCACGCCATTTCGATATCGAACACCAGCTTCTGTTCGATGGTCTGTTCCCAGTCGTAAACACCAATAGTGGTGATTACCGAAAGTTGCTCTATAAATACAATATCCATCACGTCCTGCCTGCTTTTTGGCTAACCGGATACCACTTCCGGCGAAATGTGCGTATTATCCACAGATTCATCGTTGAACACGAATTTTCAAAACGGAACAGCTTATGAGTGCAATCGCGCCTGGAATGATCCTCATCGCGTACCTCTGCGGCTCCATTTCCAGTGCCATTCTGGTTTGCCGCCTTTGTGGCTTGCCCGACCCGCGAACCAGCGGCTCCGGTAATCCTGGCGCGACCAACGTTTTACGCATGGGTGGCAAAGGGGCAGCCGTAGCAGTGCTGATCTTTGACGTCCTAAAAGGTATGTTGCCTGTCTGGGGAGCATATGAATTAGGCGTCAGCCCATTTTGGCTGGGATTAATTGCGATTGCCGCCTGTCTTGGACACATCTGGCCCGTTTTCTTCGGTTTTAAAGGGGGAAAAGGCGTTGCCACCGCTTTTGGCGCTATTGCTCCGATCGGCTGGGATTTAACGGGCGTGATGGCGGGGACCTGGCTGCTTACCGTGCTATTGAGTGGATATTCGTCGCTGGGGGCGATTGTCAGCGCGCTGATTGCTCCGTTTTATGTCTGGTGGTTCAAGCCACAATTCACCTTCCCGGTTTCGATGCTCTCTTGCCTGATCCTGCTGCGTCATCATGACAACATCCAGCGTCTGTGGCGTCACCAGGAGACAAAAATCTGGACGAAATTTAAAAGAAAGCGCGAAAAGGATCCCGAGTGATTTCTCGCGAGTCTACATAACCTGATAGCCTTCGTCGGGCTTGCCCAGCCGTTGCTGGCACCATGCCGCCAGAAATTCCACGCAGACACGTAATTTCATGCTGCGATAGAGCGGCTCCCGGTAAACAGCCCAGATATTGGCGCTTTGCGCATACTCCGGCAATACTCGCACCAGTTTACCACTCTCCAGAAACGGCAAAACATCCCACTCGGAACGCAGCATTATCCCTTTGCCCTCCAGCGCCCATTGCAGCACAATCTCGCCGCTGTTGGAGGAAAGATGCCCACTAACCTTCACCGATTTTTTCCCCTGGCCGTTCCCTAACTCCCATATTCCGTGGGTCATGTCACGCTCTTTAGTCACCAGACAGTCATGGCGACTTAATTCCTGTAATGATTGTGGCTGGGAATATTTTTTCAGATACTCAGGTGCGGCGCATAATATTCTTCTATTTTTTGTCAAAAGATGCGCAATATAATAATCAGGAATTTCGTCATTAATACGAATATCCAGATCAATATTATCCTGCACTAAATCAATTTGCCGATCGAACAATTCAAAATGCACCTGTAACTCAGGATAATTGCGCATCAGTTCGGTAATGGCTGGCGCAATATGGCTGCGCCCAAAACCAAAGCTGCAACCAATACGAATCATCCCCTCCGGGCGCGTTTTGATTTGCGTGACGTCATCGACCAGTCGCTGATATTGGGTGAGGATTTCCAGCGCATGTTCGTAACAACGTTGACCACTTTCAGTCAGCGCCACGCCGCGAGCGGAGCGGTTCAGCAGTGTGGTTGCCAGCGTATTTTCAAGGATTTGGATCCGCTTGGTGACAAATGCAGGCGTTTGCCCAAGCGTTGCCGCAGCGGCGCTAAAACTCCCGCTATGGACGATTTCCACCAGTACCTGCAAGTCTTTGGCTAAAGGCCAGCTATTTAGCATTGTTAAATATCCGCAGTTTTGATAAACGCAGTGTATTTCGCAAAACATTGCTATTCCCTGCTCTGGCGCAATATTCGTTCTTATTTTCGTGTTGATTAACGAACTGTTAATTACATATTCACGGTGGCACAAAAATATAAAACCACATTTTTAGTGGTAGTTTGTGGCGGTGAATTTTTCCAGACAAATACATAAACTGGAGTTGCCATGATGAGCGAATGTAATAAGCAACAGGCAGTGAATAAGTTGACGGATATTGTCGCTAACTTTACCGCCATGATTTCTACCCGAATGCCCGATGACGTGGTGGATAAACTAAAACAGCTAAGGGATGCCGAAACGTCGTCGATGGGGAAAATTATCTACCACACGATGTTCGATAACATGCAAAAAGCGATCGACCTGAATCGTCCTGCCTGTCAGGACACCGGGGAGATTATGTTCTTCGTTAAAGTCGGTTCCCGCTTCCCGCTGCTTGGCGAGCTGCAAAGCATTCTTAAGCAAGCTGTGGAAGAAGCAACCGTCAAAGCGCCACTGCGTCACAACGCGGTGGAAATTTTTGACGAAGTGAACACCGGCAAAAATACCGGCAGCGGCGTACCGTGGGTTACCTGGGACATCATTCCCGACGGCGACGATGCGGAAATCGAAGTTTACATGGCAGGCGGCGGCTGCACGCTACCTGGCCGCTCGAAAGTGTTAATGCCGTCAGAAGGCTACGAAGGCGTGGTGAAATTCGTCTTCGAAAATATCTCCACCCTCGCCGTAAACGCCTGTCCACCAGTACTGGTGGGCGTGGGCATCGCCACCTCGGTGGAAACCGCCGCAGTGCTCTCGCGTAAAGCCATTTTGCGCCCGATTGGCAGCCGCCATCCCAATCCAAAAGCGGCAGAGCTGGAGCTACGCCTGGAGGAAGGACTTAACCGTCTGGGGATTGGTCCACAGGGGCTGACTGGCAACAGTTCAGTGATGGGCGTACATATCGAATCTGCCGCCCGCCATCCGTCAACCATCGGCGTTGCTGTCTCTACAGGCTGCTGGGCGCATCGTCGCGGCACGCTGCTGGTTCATGCCGATCTCTCCTTTGAAAATCTGTCTCACACCCGGAGCGCGTTATGAAAAAGATCCTGACAACCCCGATCAAAGCTGAAGATCTGCAAGATATTCGCGTCGGCGATGTGATCTACCTGACCGGTACGCTGGTGACCTGCCGTGACGTTTGTCACCGCCGCTTGATCGAACTCAAACGTCCGATCCCTTACGATCTCAACGGCAAAGCGATTTTCCACGCTGGCCCCATCGTGCGCAAAAACGGCGACAAATGGGAGATGGTTTCCGTTGGCCCGACAACCAGTATGCGTATGGAAAGTTTTGAACGTGAATTTATCGAGCAGACCGGTGTGAAACTGGTGGTCGGCAAAGGCGGAATGGGGCCGCTGACCGAAGAAGGCTGTCAGAAATTCAAGGCGCTACATGTGATTTTCCCGGCTGGCTGCGCGGTGCTGGCGGCAACTCAAGTGGAAGAGATTGAAGAGGTGCACTGGACAGAACTCGGGATGCCAGAGTCGCTGTGGGTCTGTCGGGTCAAAGAGTTCGGTCCGCTGATTGTCTCTATTGATACCCACGGCAACAACCTGATAGCCGAAAACAAAAAGCTGTTCGCCGAACGCCGCGATCCCATCGTGGAAGAGATTTGCGAGCACGTCCATTACATCAAATAACCCTCCCGGAGAGGCTCGCCCCCTCTCCTTTTTCGCAGGCATAACACGATGAAACCTTCCACTGAATGGTGGCGATACCTTGCGCCGCTGGCGGTCATCGCCATTATTGCTCTACTTCCGGTTCCCGCAGGGCTGGAGAGTCATACCTGGCTCTACTTTGCCGTTTTTACTGGCGTGATCGTTGGGCTGATCCTCGAACCCGTGCCGGGTGCCGTGGTGGCGATGGTGGGTATATCCATCATCGCCATACTGTCTCCCTGGCTGCTGTTTAGCCCGGAGCAGCTCGCCCAGCCAGGCTTTAAATTCACTGCAAAATCCCTCTCGTGGGCGGTTTCCGGTTTTTCTAATTCGGTTATCTGGCTGATTTTCGCCGCCTTTATGTTTGGTACGGGCTATGAAAAAACCGGGCTGGGGCGACGTATCGCGCTGATTCTGGTGAAAAAGATGGGGCATCGCACACTGTTTCTCGGCTATGCGGTGATGTTCTCCGAGCTGATCCTGGCACCTGTAACACCGTCCAACTCGGCGCGTGGTGCGGGGATTATCTATCCCATCATCCGTAACCTGCCGCCGCTCTATCAATCACAACCAAACGACAGCAGTTCGCGCAGTATTGGCTCGTACATCATGTGGATGGGGATTGTTGCCGACTGCGTGACCAGCGCCATTTTCCTGACGGCGATGGCTCCTAACTTGCTGTTAATTGGACTGATGAAAAGCGCATCTCACGCCACGCTGAGTTGGGGCGACTGGTTCCTCGGGATGTTGCCGCTCAGTATTTTACTGGTCCTGCTGGTTCCCTGGCTGGCTTACGTGCTGTACCCGCCGGTACTGAAGTCAGGCGATCAGGTGCCGCGCTGGGCAGAGACGGAACTGCAGGCAATGGGCCCGCTCTGTTCGCGTGAAAAACGGATGCTGGGGCTGATGGTAGGCGCGCTGGTGCTGTGGATTTTCGGCGGTGATTATATCGATGCCGCGATGGTCGGTTACAGCGTGGTAGCACTGATGCTGCTTCTGCGCATTATCTGCTGGGACGATATTGTCAGTAATAAAGCGGCGTGGAACGTTTTCTTCTGGCTGGCATCACTCATCACCCTTGCCACCGGGCTCAACAACACCGGTTTTATTAGCTGGTTTGGCAAACTGTTAGCAGGCAGCTTAAGTGGTTATTCGCCGACGATGGTGATGGTGGCGTTGATTGTGGTCTTTTATCTGCTGCGCTACTTTTTTGCCAGTGCTACGGCGTATACCTCTGCTCTCGCACCGATGATGATTGCCGCTGCGCTGGCGATGCCGGGAATCCCGCTGTCGGTGTTCTGCCTGATGGTTGGCGCGGCAATTGGTCTGGGGAGCATTCTTACACCATACGCCACCGGACCCAGTCCGATTTACTACGGTAGTGGTTATCTGCCAACGGTGGATTACTGGCGACTGGGGGCGATTTTTGGGCTGATATTCCTCGTGTTGCTGGTGATTACCGGCTTACTGTGGATGCCCGTGGTGTTGCTTTAAGTGAGGACGGTGCCGGAAATTGCTCTCCGGCACCTGATAGTTTTACGCAGCCGGTAACTCTGCCAGCGGCCAGCGCGGACGCACGCTAACGCCGAGATCCGCCGTCGCGCCTGCTTTAAACCGCACCATTCCGGCATAGGCGATCATCGCGCCGTTATCAGTACAAAATTCCGGACGCGCGTAGAACACTTCGCCACGACGCTTTTTCATCATTTCCGCCAGCTTCGCCCGCAGCGTGCGGTTAGCACTCACGCCGCCTGCCATGACCAGTCGCTTAAAGCCAGTCTGATCCAGCGCTCGCTTACACTTAATCATCAGCGTATCGACCACCGCATCTTCAAAAGCGCGGGCGATATCAGCACGCGTCTGGTCGTCGGTGCCGTTGTCACGAATGGTATTCGCCGCGAAGGTTTTCAGGCCAGAAAAGCTGAAATCCAGCCCCGGACGGTCGGTCATCGGGCGCGGGAAAACAAAGCGCCCGGCAGTACCCTGAGCCGCCATTTTCGACAGTAACGGTCCGCCAGGATAATCCAGCCCCAGCAGCTTCGCGGTTTTATCAAACGCTTCACCGGCGGCATCATCAATAGACTCGCCGAGCAGCTCGTACTGCCCAATGCCAGTCACGCTGATTAACTGCGTATGACCGCCGGAAACCAGCAGCGCGACAAACGGAAATTCTGGCGGGTTATCTTCCAGCATCGGCGCTAACAGATGCCCTTCCATATGGTGTACCGGGATCGCCGGAACGTCCCAGGCAAACGCCAGAGAACGCCCCACGGTCGCGCCAACCAGCAGCGCGCCGACTAATCCAGGGCCTGCGGTATAGGCCACAGCGTCAATGTCTTTTGCCGTTAAACCAGACTCCTTCAGCGCCGCCTGGATCAACGGTACGGTTTTACGCACGTGATCGCGGGAAGCCAGTTCAGGCACGACGCCGCCGTAGTCAGCGTGCAATTTCACCTGACTATACAATTGGTTGGCTAACAAACCTTTTTCATCGTCGTAAATGGCGATGCCAGTTTCATCGCAGGAAGTTTCAATACCCAGTACACGCATGACTTGTTTTACCTCGCTTTATTACCGCGCAGTGTAGGACCAATGCGGGTTGATGTAAAACTTTGTTCGCCCCTGGATAAAGCCTCGTGTATACTCCCCACCCTTATAAAAGTCCCTTTCAAAAGAGGCCGCGGTGCTTTACAAAGCAGCAGCAATTGCAGTAAAATTCCGCACCATTTTGAAATAAGCTGGCGTTGATGCCAGCGGCAAACCGAATTAATCAAAGGTGAGAGGCACATGCCGGTAATTAAAGTACGTGAAAACGAGCCGTTCGACGTAGCTCTGCGTCGCTTCAAGCGTTCCTGCGAAAAAGCAGGTGTTCTGGCGGAAGTTCGTCGTCGTGAGTTCTATGAAAAACCGACTACCGAACGTAAGCGCGCTAAAGCTTCTGCAGTGAAACGTCACGCGAAGAAACTGGCTCGCGAAAACGCACGCCGCACTCGTCTGTACTAATTCCCCGAGAGCGTTGCTCTCCGATCAGACCGAGTTGTAGTTGTAAGGCCCGTGCTTCCGAAAGGAATGCGCGGCTTATTTTCGTTTATGAATTGCTAAAAATCGGGGCCTATGGCTGGACGAATCCCACGCGTATTCATTAATGATCTGCTGGCACGCACCGACATCGTCGATCTGATCGATGCCCGTGTGAAGCTGAAAAAGCAGGGCAAGAATTTTCACGCGTGTTGTCCATTCCACAACGAGAAAACCCCGTCATTCACCGTTAACGGTGAGAAACAGTTTTACCACTGCTTTGGATGTGGCGCGCACGGCAACGCGATCGACTTCCTGATGAACTACGACAAGCTCGAGTTCGTCGAAACGGTCGAAGAGCTGGCTGCAATGCACAATCTTGAAGTGCCATTTGAAGCAGGCAGCGGCCCCAGCCAGATCGAGCGCCATCAACGGCAAACGCTTTATCAGTTGATGGACGGTCTGAATACGTTTTACCAACAATCTTTACAGCAACCTGTTGCTATGTCTGCGCGCCAGTATCTGGAAAAACGCGGATTAAGCCACGAGGTTATCGCCCGCTTTGCGATTGGTTTTGCGCCCCCCGGCTGGGACAACGTCCTGAAACGGTTTGGTGGCAATCCAGAAAATCGTCAGTCATTGATTGATGCGGGCATGTTGGTCACTAACGATCAGGGTCGCAGTTACGATCGTTTCCGCGAGCGGGTGATGTTCCCTATTCGCGATAAACGCGGTCGGGTGATTGGGTTTGGCGGGCGCGTGCTGGGCAACGATACCCCCAAATACCTGAACTCGCCGGAAACGGACATTTTCCATAAAGGCCGCCAGCTTTACGGTCTTTATGAGGCGCAGCAGGATAACGCTGAACCCAATCGTCTGCTTGTGGTCGAAGGCTATATGGACGTGGTGGCGCTGGCGCAATATGGCATTAATTACGCCGTTGCGTCACTGGGTACGTCAACCACTGCCGATCACATACAGCTGTTATTCCGCGCAACCAACAATGTCATTTGCTGTTATGACGGCGACCGCGCAGGTCGCGATGCCGCCTGGCGAGCGCTGGAAACGGCGCTGCCTTACATGACAGACGGTCGTCAGCTACGTTTTATGTTTTTGCCTGATGGCGAAGACCCTGACACGCTGGTGCGCAAAGAAGGTAAAGAGGCGTTTGAAGCGCGGATGGAGCAGGCGATGCCACTCTCCGCATTTCTGTTTAACAGCCTGATGCCGCAGGTTGATCTGAGTACCCCTGACGGACGCGCGCGCTTAAGTACCCTGGCGCTACCGCTGATTTCACAGGTGCCGGGCGAAACGCTGCGAATATATCTTCGTCAGGAATTAGGCAATAAGTTAGGCATACTTGATGACAGCCAGCTTGAACGATTAATGCCAAAAGCGGCAGAGAGCGGCGTTTCTCGCCCTGTTCCGCAGCTAAAACGCACGACCATGCGTATACTTATAGGGTTGCTGGTGCAAAATCCAGAATTAGCGACGTTGGTCCCGCCGCTTGAGAATCTGGATGAAAATAAGCTCCCTGGACTTGGCTTATTCAGAGAACTGGTCAACACTTGTCTCTCTCAGCCAGGTCTGACCACCGGGCAACTTTTAGAGCACTATCGTGGTACAAATAATGCTGCCACCCTTGAAAAACTGTCGATGTGGGACGATATAGCAGATAAGAATATTGCTGAGCAAACCTTCACCGACTCACTCAACCATATGTTTGATTCGCTGCTTGAACTGCGCCAGGAAGAGTTAATCGCTCGTGAGCGCACGCATGGTTTAAGCAACGAAGAACGCCTGGAACTCTGGACATTGAACCAGGAACTGGCGAAAAAGTGATTTAACGGCTTAAGTGCCGAATAGCGATCGGGAAGCCCCCGACAGCCGCACTGAGAGGCAGCGGCAAATATATAAGTACGCCCTCGTAATTATCGTTGGCGGTAAACAGCCGTTGGATTTCAGCGTTAACACCTGAAGGACATCGGGTCAATCGCCCAACACCAACCTCATGAAATAAGTGTGGATACCGTCTTATGGAGCAAAACCCGCAGTCACAGCTGAAACTTCTTGTCACCCGTGGTAAGGAGCAAGGCTATCTGACCTATGCCGAGGTCAATGACCATCTGCCGGAAGATATCGTCGATTCAGATCAGATCGAAGACATCATCCAAATGATCAACGACATGGGCATTCAGGTGATGGAAGAAGCACCGGATGCCGATGATCTGATGCTGGCTGAAAACACCGCGGACGAAGATGCTGCCGAAGCCGCCGCGCAGGTGCTTTCCAGCGTGGAATCTGAAATCGGGCGCACGACTGACCCGGTACGCATGTACATGCGTGAAATGGGCACCGTTGAACTGTTGACCCGCGAAGGCGAAATTGACATCGCTAAACGTATTGAAGACGGGATCAACCAGGTTCAATGCTCCGTTGCTGAATACCCGGAAGCGATCACCTATCTGCTGGAACAGTACGATCGTGTGGAAGCAGAAGAAGCGCGTCTGTCCGATCTGATCACCGGCTTTGTTGACCCGAACGCAGAAGAAGATCTGGCACCAACCGCCACTCACGTCGGCTCTGAGCTTTCCCAGGAAGATCTGGACGATGACGAAGATGAAGACGAAGAAGATGCTGACGACGATACCGCCGACGATGACAACAGCATCGACCCGGAACTGGCTCGCGAAAAATTTGCGGAACTGCGCGCTCAGTACGTTGTAACGCGTGACACCATCAAAGCGAAAGGCCGTAGCCATGCAGCCGCTCAGGAAGAGATCCTGAAACTGTCTGAAGTGTTCAAACAGTTCCGCCTGGTGCCGAAGCAGTTTGACTACCTGGTCAACAGCATGCGCGTCATGATGGACCGCGTTCGTACGCAAGAACGTCTGATCATGAAGCTCTGCGTTGAGCAGTGCAAAATGCCGAAGAAAAACTTCATCACCCTGTTTACCGGCAATGAAACCAGCGATACCTGGTTCAATGCGGCAATTGCGATGAACAAGCCGTGGTCGGAAAACTGCACGATGTCTCTGAAGAAGTGCATCGCGCCCTGCAGAAACTGCAACAGATTGAAGAAGAAACCGGCCTGACCATTGAGCAGGTTAAAGATATCAACCGTCGCATGTCCATCGGTGAAGCGAAAGCCCGCCGTGCGAAGAAAGAGATGGTTGAAGCGAACTTACGTCTGGTTATTTCTATCGCCAAGAAATACACCAACCGTGGCTTGCAGTTCCTTGACCTGATTCAGGAAGGCAACATCGGTCTGATGAAAGCGGTTGATAAGTTCGAATACCGTCGTGGCTACAAATTCTCCACCTACGCAACCTGGTGGATCCGTCAGGCGATCACCCGTTCTATCGCGGATCAGGCGCGCACCATCCGTATTCCGGTGCATATGATTGAGACTATCAACAAGCTCAACCGTATTTCTCGCCAGATGCTGCAAGAGATGGGCCGTGAACCGACGCCGGAAGAACTGGCTGAACGTATGCTGATGCCGGAAGACAAGATCCGCAAAGTGCTGAAGATCGCCAAAGAGCCAATCTCCATGGAAACGCCGATCGGTGATGATGAAGATTCGCATCTGGGGGATTTCATCGAGGATACTACCCTCGAGCTGCCGCTGGATTCTGCGACCACCGAAAGCCTGCGTGCGGCAACGCACGACGTGCTGGCTGGCCTGACCGCGCGTGAAGCGAAAGTTCTGCGTATGCGTTTCGGTATCGATATGAACACCGACCACACGCTGGAAGAAGTGGGTAAACAGTTCGACGTTACCCGCGAACGTATCCGTCAGATCGAAGCGAAGGCGCTGCGCAAACTGCGTCACCCGAGCCGTTCTGAAGTGCTGCGTAGCTTCCTGGACGATTAATCGGTAGCCGGATAAGGCGTTTACGCCACATCCGGCACTTGTCCCTTTGCACAAACGCCACCTTTTCGGTGGCGTTTTTTTATCGCCCACGCACCACCAGTGCCTGATCCAGTTCCCGATACGCCTCCACCAGCTTTTCCAGAGAAACTCGACTTAAACCGCTGGGATTTGGCAGTACCCAGATCTGCGTCGAACCAATAGTGAGCGTTTGTTTCCCCCACTGTGCGCCGCGCTGGCTGAATCCCTGCTCATAGGCCTGTTTACCCAAAATCGCCAACGCCTGAGGCTGATAATCTTCAATTTTTTCAATCAGCTTACGCCCGCCTGCGTGCAGCTCCTGCTTTGAAACTTCATTGGCTTGCACCGTTGGACGGTCAACCAGTTTGGTCACTCCACAACGATAATCCAGCAAATGCTGCGCCTCCTGCGGCTTCAACTGTCTGTCAGTAAACCCGGCCTGATAAATCACCTTCCAGAAACGGTTCGCCGGATGAGCAAAAGGAAAGCCAGTATCCGCAGATGAAAGCCCCGGATTGATGCCGCAAAACACCACGCGCAACCCTGGTGCAATAATATCTTCAACCATATTAACCCCTGAACAACACAACCTGGGGAAAGTATAACGAATTGAAAACACATTGTTTATAAAAACAGCAGGCGCGCGGTAATGGCTGGATTGCGACACGGAGTTACTTTATAATCCGCTACCATGGCCCCTTAGCTCAGTGGTTAGAGCAGGCGACTCATAATCGCTTGGTCGCTGGTTCAAGTCCAGCAGGGGCCACCAGATACAGTAAAGGCTGACGAGAAATCGTCAGCCTTTTTCTTTTCATATATCAGTTACTTCGCGTGCCAGTAAGCCGCTGCACGTACCTGTTGAGGGTCATACTGTTCCGCTTCAAAGCGACGGCTTAAATTCTTCACCACCTTCCCTTCGCCGGTTATCCAGATGAAGTAATCATCGGCAGGGATTTGCATCTGCGCCAGACGCGCATCTACCGCCTGCTCATCATGCGCCAACCATTCGATATTAAAACCATCAAGGTGCGCGAGATAATCCTGACAGGCGTTATCCCGCACGCTGACCAGCGCGGTAACTTGCGGTTTAACGGCAAGTTTGCTCAACGTTTCCAGGCGGCGGCGCAGTGCGGGCATCCCGGACTCATCGCAAACATACAGCTGATACGCGTAATCCTCTGGCACCACCAGCGAACCGCGCGGACCTGCCACCGTGAGTTTATCGCCCGGTTGCGCCTGCATCGCCCAGCCGCTGGCGACCCCACCGTCGTGAATAAAGAAATCGATCGCCAGTTCATGGCGTAGTTCGTCATACAGCGGCGTATAGTCACGCGACGGTGGGCGTGGTCCTTCCGGCCAGACGATGCCCTCTTCCGTTACCGTTGGCGGCAGAAAGTGAGCGTCAGGTTGGGGAAAGAAGAGTTTGCTGTGATCGTCAAAGCCACGCGACGTAAAGCCGTCCAGCGCCTCGCCGCCGAGGACAATGCGCTGAAAACCAGCGCTGATGCGCTCAACACGTAACACAGTCAGTTCACGGAAGCGCAGATCATTGCGAACGCGCTGCGGGTAGCGGGGGGAGTTATTCATTGTTATCGCCTTCGTGATGGTAATCAGATATATCTAAATAAATTTCGCAAATGATAATGATTGTTAATCATGATAAATGCAAGCGATTTGTAGAACTGATATATCTGAAGTATGTGAAGGCATTCAGCGCCATAGCAAGGCTGCCGGATGCGGCGTGAACGCCTTATCCGGCCTGGATGTTGAGTACATCTGCGTTTAAAAATCATTTTTACACTTGCAAGAACTCTCACATCAGATATAAATTAGATATATCTAATTAAGCAAAAGGAGGCTGATATGAGCCATCATCACGAAGGGTGTTGTAAACATGAAGGCCAGCCACGCCATGAAGGCTGCTGCAAAGGTGAGAAGTCAGAACACGAGCACTGCGGACACGGTCACCAACATGAACACGGTCAATGCTGCGGGGGGCGCCACGGTCGCGGCGGCGGTCGTCGGCAACGTTTCTTTGGTCACGGTGAATTGCGTCTGGTGATTCTGGATATTCTCTCGCGCGATGACAGCCACGGCTACGAGTTGATTAAAGCGATTGAGAATCTGACCCAGGGGAATTACACCCCAAGCCCGGGCGTCATCTACCCGACGCTGGATTTTCTGCAGGAGCAGTCGCTAATTACCATCCGCGAAGAGGAAGGCGGCAAAAAGCAGATTGCGTTGACCGAACAAGGCGCGCAGTGGCTGGAAGAAAACCGCGAACAGGTGGAGATGATTGAAGAACGCATCAAAGCGCGTTGCGTTGGTGCGGCGCTGCGCCAGAACCCGCAAATGAAGCGAGCGCTGGATAATTTTAAAGCGGTGCTGGATTTACGCGTCAATCAGAGCGACATCAGCGACGCGCAGATAAAAAAGATCATTGCGGTGATCGACCGCGCCGCGTTTGATATTACGCAACTGGATTAATCACCGATTGCCGGATGCGGCGTGAACGCCTTATCCGCCTACACACCCCGTAGGCCTGATAAGATGCGCCAGTATCGCATCAGGCATTGTGCTCTGCGGCGTGAACGCCTTATCCAGCCTACGCGCCCCGTAGGCCTGATAAGATGCGCCAGCATCGCATCAGGCATCGTGTGCTCCAACCGCCGGATGCGACATACCGATTAATGCAGCACCGTCACCGCGTCTTCCAGTCGGCTGGCGCGGTGTTTTACCATCGCCGACACTTGCGCACTCTCTTCCACCAACTCAGCGTTTTTCTGCGTGATCAGGTTAAGCTCATCCACCGCACGGGTCAGGCTGGAAAGCCCATCGGCCTGTTCCAGCGTTGAATGGCTAATCTGGGCGATCAACTGCGTGACGTTTTTTACCTGCGCCACAATATCATCCATCGTCCGTCCGGCGGCGTGTACCTGCTGCGAACCGGATTGCACCTTATCAGCACTGGCATCGATCAGCTTGCGAATATCGTTGGCAGCATTGGCGCTGCGGCTGGCTAAATGACGCACTTCCCCTGCCACCACTGCAAAACCTTTGCCCTGTTCGCCGGCACGCGCCGCTTCCACCGCCGCATTCAGGGCGAGAATATTGGTCTGAAACGCAATATCGTTAATCAGCGAAGTAATGGTGCCAATGCGCTGGGTACTGTCGGCGATATCGTCCATCGTCTTGATCACCGTGGTCATCGCTTCCCCGCCCTGCACAGCCGCATTACTGGCGGTGATAGAAAGTTTATCGGCAGCCGACGCTGTGGCTGAGTTCTGTTTCACCGACGCCGCCATCTGGTTCATGGTCGCTACAGTTTGCTGGACATTATCTACCGTCTGCTGAGTATGCTCGTTCAGTTCATCGGTGCCTTTTGCCAGCACCTCACTCCCGTTTCTGACGCTGGAAACCTGGCTTGAGACATCATTAATCAACCAGCGACACATCAGGCCAAGCTGCCCTACCGCGCGTAATGTCAGCCCCAGCTCATCGCTGCGATTCAAATGCTCAACACTATTACGTTCTCCGGTCGCCACTTTCAGTGCCTGGCTGGCGACATTTTCTATCGGGCGTACAATTTGCCATTCAAAACAGGTAGTTCCCAACAACATCACTAACGCACAGAGGAAATACGTCACCACCGGGGCAGCGACAAACCAGAGCATGGCCGCCAGCACGATAAACATCAGTGTCATCACTCCACGCACTCGCCAGCGAAGCGGTAATGAAGGCAGTTTACCCAGCCAGCCTTTACGCACCACCAGGCCTTTATGAATACGTTTATTGGTACGTCCAGCGTTCAGCGCCTTATACAGCGGCTCCACCGCCGCGATTTCTTCATCCGTCGCCCGGGAGCGAATCGACATATAGCCACTGATTTTGCCCTCGCGCACCATCGGTACCGCATTCGCCCGTATCCAATAATGGTCGCCATTTTTGCGGCGATTTTTCACGATGCCGCTCCAGGGTTCCCCTTTTTTCAGGGTGTACCACATATCCGCAAACGCCGCTTTTGGCATATCCGGGTGACGCACCATGTTGTGCGGCTGGCCCTGTAACTCCTGCAAGGTATAGCCGCTCACTTGCACGAAAGAATCATTGGCGTGGGTGATATAGCTTTGCAGATCGGTAGTGGACATCAGGGTAGTATCGTCAGCCAGCGGGGTATTTTGCTGGGTGACATACGGATGAGAAGACATAATCGCGTCCTGTGCAGGTTATATGGTTGTTAACTTCTTGTCGGAAGTTATGTCGGCCCCGGCGCGGTTATCTTTAGCACTTTAATTTGATTTAGATCGCAATTTGCGATTAAAGCACAAACTCTAATCCCTTGATTTAAAATACTTTCATTCTGTTATTATCCGAGAACGTTAATTATCTTGCCCAAAAATCAGACATTTATTGCCCTGAAAGAATGCATTTGCACAGCGATCGCAAAATTCCTCCCCGATAAAATCGGGCAAAATAACAGCAACGGTTAACATTTGGAATTAAATGTTACGCAAATGATAATGTAATTTGTGTTTATCCCGATTTTCGCGATCGCAGCCGGAGTGGCGCAATCCCTGCAATACTTAAATCGGTATCATGTGATACGCGAGCCTCCGGAGCATATTTTGAACAGGTTACCTTCGAGCGCATCGGCTTTAGCGTGCAGCGCCCACGCCCTGAATCTCATTGAAAAGCGAACGCTGGACCATGAGGAGATGAAAGCACTTAACCGGGAGGTGATTGAATACTTCAAAGAGCATGTCAATCCGGGGTTTTTAGAGTATCGCAAATCTGTTACCGCCGGCGGGGATTACGGAGCCGTAGAGTGGCAAGCGGGAGGTTTAAATACGCTTGTCGACACCCAGGGACAGGAGTTTATCGACTGCCTGGGAGGTTTTGGAATTTTCAACGTGGGGCACCGTAATCCAGTTGTGGTTTCCGCCGTACAGAATCAACTTGCGAAACAACCGCTGCACAGCCAGGAGCTGCTCGATCCGTTACGGGCGATGCTGGCGAAAACCCTTGCTGCACTAACGCCCGGTAAACTGAAATACAGCTTCTTCTGTAATAGCGGCACCGAGTCCGTTGAAGCAGCGCTGAAGCTGGCGAAGGCTTATCAGTCGCCGCGCGGCAAGTTTACTTTTATTGCCACCAGCGGCGCGTTCCACGGTAAATCACTTGGCGCGCTGTCGGCCACGGCGAAATCGACCTTCCGCAAACCGTTTATGCCGTTACTGCCGGGCTTCCGTCATGTCCCGTTTGGCAATATCGAAGCCATGCGCACGGCTCTTAACGAGTGCAAAAAAACCGGTGATGATGTGGCTGCGGTGATCCTTGAGCCGATTCAGGGCGAAGGTGGTGTAATTCTGCCGCCGCCGGGCTATCTCACCGCCGTGCGTAAGCTGTGCGATGAGTTCGGCGCACTGATGATCCTCGATGAAGTACAAACGGGCATGGGGCGCACGGGCAAGATGTTCGCCTGCGAGCATGAGAACGTTCAGCCGGACATTCTGTGTCTGGCAAAAGCCCTCGGCGGCGGCGTGATGCCGATTGGCGCAACCATCGCTACTGAAGAGGTGTTCTCAGTCCTGTTCGACAACCCGTTCCTGCATACCACCACCTTTGGCGGCAACCCGCTGGCCTGTGCGGCGGCACTGGCGACCATCAATGTGTTGCTGGAGCAGAACTTACCGGCTCAGGCTGAACAAAAAGGCGATATGTTGCTGGACGGTTTCCGTCAACTGGCGCGGGAATATCCCGATCTGGTACAGGAAGCGCGTGGTAAAGGGATGTTGATGGCGATTGAGTTTGTTGATAACGAAATCGGCTATAACTTTGCCAGCGAGATGTTCCGCCAGCGCGTACTGGTGGCCGGAACGCTCAATAACGCCAAAACGATCCGCATTGAACCGCCACTGACACTGACCATTGAACAGTGTGAACTGGTGATCAAAGCGGCGCGTAAGGCGCTGGCGGCCATGCGAGTCAGTGTCGAAGAAGCGTAATATCAAATCGGATGACGATACGACGTCGCCATCCGATCTTTTTATACAATACGTACGCCCGCAGGCATCATCCGCTCCGGCGTTAACAGCACGCTTTCACTGCCGTCATCGGTCTCCGCACACAACAGCATGCATTCCGACGTTTCACCGCGCATTTTCGCTTTTTGCAGATTGCATAAGACCACCACTGTTTTTCCCATCAGCTCTTCTTCGCTGTAGTACGGCACCAGGCTGGTCACGGTTTGCAGCGTTTTTTCCCCCACATCAACCTGTACGATGTACAGCTTGTCGGCGTTTTCATGGCGTTTCACTTCCACAATCTTTCCGACGCGCATTTCCAGACGTGCAAAATCAGCGTAAGCCACGGTTTCCATTGCTTCCTCCCTTCGAGTAAAATTTTACTAAACTATAGCAAAAGTTTTTCTCAATCCTGTAGGCTAAAAATGGAGAATGCAGGCGTGATCACATTTGTAAGCCGCTGTGTTACCGTTACAGCGTCAAAGAAACGCGCTTTATTTACTGAAAACAGGTGACCCGATAAGCACTTCCTCTACAATGGAAGCGCACATCAGGGAAAGTAAAAAAGGTAAACATGGCAACACTAAAAGACATCGCAATCGAAGCTGGCGTATCCCTGGCGACAGTATCCAGGGTCTTAAATGACGATCCGACATTGAATGTGAAAGAAGAGACGAAACATCGCATTCTCGAGATCGCCGAAAAGCTGGAGTACAAGACCAGTAGCGCCCGTAAACTACTGACAGGCGCAGTCAACCAACACCATATTCTGGCTATCTACAGCTACCAACAGGAGCTGGAGATCAACGATCCTTACTATCTGGCGATCCGCCACGGCATTGAAACCCAGTGCGAAAAGCTGGCGATCGAACTGACCAACTGTTATGAACACAACGGATTGCCGGACATTAAAAACGTCACCGGTATTTTAATTGTCGGCAAACCCACGCCAGCCCTGCGCGCCGCCGCCGGCGCGTTGACCGACAATATCTGTTTTATCGACTTTCACGAACCCGGCAGTAATTACGATGCGGTAGATATCGATCTGGCACGCATCAGTAAAGAAATCATCGACTTCTATATCGATCAGGGCGTTAATCGCATTGGTTTTATTGGCGGTGAAGACATGCCTGGCAAGGCGGATATTCGTGAGGTCGCCTTTGCGGAATATGGCCGACTGAAACAAGTGGTACGCGAAGAGGATATCTGGCGCGGCGGTTTTTCCAGTTCGTCGGGCTATGAACTGGCAAAACAGATGCTGGCGCGGGAAGACTATCCGAAGGCACTGTTTGTTGCTTCCGATTCCATTGCTATCGGCGTACTGCGGGCAATTCATGAACGTGGCCTGAACATCCCACAGGATATTTCGCTTATCAGCGTTAACGATATCCCCACCGCGCGATTTACCTTTCCGCCGCTCTCCACCGTGCGCATCCATTCCGAGATGATGGGAAGTCAGGGCGTTAACCTGGTGTATGAAAAAGCCCGCGATGGTCGCGCGCTGCCGCTATTAGTCTTCGTTCCCAGCAAATTAAAACTGCGCGGCACGACCCGTTAAATCCCCTTACACACTGTCCGGCAATCGTTTTTGCCGGACAGTGCTGCCGTTTATTTTCGTGATCCAGTTAAAGTAAATGCATTTACCTGCTACTTTTTAGTAAAAATTTTACTAAACTCCCCAGCAATTACACAAACTACCATCACCATGAATGGTTCCGATTTCTCTCTACCGGGAGGCCCTATGAATCGCTGGGAAAACATTCAGCTCACCCACGAAAACCGACTTGCTCCGCGTGCGTACTTTTTTTCATATGACTCTGTTGCGCAGGCGCGTACCTTTGTCCGCGAAACCAGCAGCCTGTTTCTGCCCTTAAGCGGTCAGTGGAATTTCCACTTTTTTGACCACCCGCTGCAAGTACCAGAAGCCTTCACCTCTGAGTTAATGGCTGACTGGGGGCATATTACCGTCCCCGCCATGTGGCAAATGGAAGGCCACGGCAAACTGCAATATACCGACGAAGGTTTTCCGTTCCCCATCGATGTGCCGTTTGTCCCCAGCGATAACCCAACCGGTGCCTATCAACGTATTTTCACCCTCAGCGACGGCTGGCAGGGTAAACAGACGCTGATTAAATTTGACGGCGTCGAAACCTATTTTGAAGTCTACGTTAACGGTCAGTATGTGGGGTTCAGCAAGGGCAGTCGCCTGACCGCAGAGTTTGACATCAGCGCGATGGTTAAAACCGGCGACAACCTGTTGTGTGTGCGCGTGATGCAATGGGCGGACTCTACCTACGTGGAAGACCAGGATATGTGGTGGTCGGCGGGGATCTTCCGCGATGTTTATCTGATCGGAAAACACCTAACGCATATTAACGATTTCACCGTGCGCACCGACTTTGACGAAGCCTATTGCGATGCCACGCTTTCCTGCGAAGTGGTGCTGGAAAATCTCGCCGCCTCCCCTGTCGTAACGACGCTGGAATATACCCTGTTTGATGGGGAACGCGTGGTGCACAGCAGCGCCATTGAGCATCTGGCAATTGAAAAGCTGACCAGCGCCAGCTTTGCTTTTACTGTCGAACAGCCGCAGCAATGGTCGGCAGAATCCCCTTATCTTTACCATCTGGTCATGACGCTGAAAAACGCCGACGGCAACGTTCTGGAAGTGGTGCCACAACGCGTTGGCTTCCGTGATATCAAAGTGCGCGACGGTCTGTTCTGGATCAATAACCGTTATGTGATGCTGCATGGCGTCAACCGCCACGACAATGATCATCGCAAAGGCCGCGCCGTTGGGATGGATCGCGTCGAGAAAGATCTCCAGTTGATGAAGCAGCACAACATCAATTCCGTGCGTACCGCTCACTACCCCAACGATCCTCGTTTTTACGAACTGTGTGATATCTACGGCCTGTTTGTGATGGCGGAAACCGACGTCGAATCGCACGGCTTTGCTAATGTCGGCGATATCAGCCGCATTACCGACGATCCGCAGTGGGAAAAAGTCTACGTCGAGCGCATTGTTCGCCATATTCACGCGCAGAAAAACCATCCGTCGATCATCATCTGGTCGCTGGGCAATGAATCCGGCTATGGCTGTAACATCCGCGCGATGTACCACGCAGCGAAGGCGCTGGATGACACGCGACTGGTGCATTACGAAGAAGATCGCGATGCTGAAGTGGTCGATATTATTTCCACCATGTACACCCGCGTGCCGCTGATGAATGAGTTTGGTGAATACCCGCATCCGAAGCCGCGCATCATCTGTGAATATGCTCATGCAATGGGGAACGGACCGGGCGGGCTGACGGAGTACCAGAACGTCTTCTATAAGCACGATTGCATTCAGGGACATTATGTCTGGGAGTGGTGCGACCACGGGATCCAGGCGCAGGATGACAACGGCAATGTCTGGTATAAATTCGGCGGCGACTACGGCGACTATCCCAACAACTATAACTTCTGTCTTGATGGTTTGATCTATTCCGATCAGACGCCGGGACCAGGCCTGAAAGAGTACAAACAGGTTATCGCACCGGTAAAAATCCACGCGTTGGATCTGACTCGCGGCGAGTTGAAAGTCGAAAATAAACTGTGGTTTACCACGCTGGATGACTACACCCTGCACGCAGAGGTGCGCGCCGAAGGTGAAACACTCGCGACACAGCAGATTAAACTGCGCGACGTTGCGCCGAACAGCGAAGCCCCCTTGCAGATCACGCTGCCGCAACTGGACGCCCGCGAAACGTTCCTCAACATTACGGTGACCAAAGATTCCCGCACCCGCTACAGCGAAGCCGGACACCCTATCGCCACTTATCAGTTCCCGCTGAAGGAAAACACCGCGCAGCCAGTGCCTTTCGCACCAAATAATGCGCGTCCGCTGACGCTGGGAGACGATCGTTTGAGCTGCACCGTTCGCGGCTACAACTTCGCGATCACCTTCTCAAAAATGAGTGGCAAACCGATATCCTGGCAGGTAAATGGCGAATCGCTGCTGACTCGCGAGCCAAAGATTAACTTCTTCAAGCCAATGATCGACAACCACAAGCAGGAGTACGAAGGGCTGTGGCAGCCGAATCATTTGCAGATCATGCAGGAACATTTGCGCGACTTTGCCGTGGAACAGAGCGATAGCGAGGTGTTGATCATCAGCCGCACGGTTATAGCCCCGCCGGTGTTTGACTTCGGAATGCGCTGCACCTACATCTGGCGCATCGCTGCCGATGGCCAGGTTAACGTGGCGATTTCCGGCGAGCGTTACGGCGACTATCCGCACATCATTCCGTGCATCGGTTTCACCATGGGGATTAACGGCGAATACGATCAGGTGGCGTATTACGGTCGTGGACCGGGCGAAAACTACGCCGACAGCCAGCAGGCTAACATCATCGATATCTGGCGCAGCACCGTCGATGCCATGTTCGAGAACTATCCCTTCCCGCAGAACAACGGCAACCGTCAGCATGTCCGCTGGACGGCACTGACTAACCGCCACGGCAACGGTCTGCTGGTGGTTCCGCAGCGCCCAATTAACTTCAGCGCCTGGCACTATACCCAGGAAAACATCCACGCTGCCCAGCACTGTAACGAGCTGCAGCGCAGTGATGACATCACCCTGAATCTCGACCACCAGCTGCTTGGCCTCGGCTCCAACTCATGGGGCAGCGAGGTGCTGGACTCCTGGCGCGTCTGGTTCCGTGACTTCAGCTACGGCTTTACGTTGCTGCCGGTTTCTGGCGGAGAAGCTACCGCGCAAAGCCTGGCGTCGTATGAGTTCGGCGCAGGGTTCTTTTCCACGAATTTGCACAGCGAGAATAAGCAATGAGGATCATCGATAACTTAGAACAGTTCCGCCAGATTTACGCCTCCGGCAAGAAGTGGCAGCGCTGCGTTGAAGCGATTGAAAATATCGACAACATTCAGCCTGGCGTCGCCCACTCCATCGGTGACTCATTGACTTACCGCGTGGAGACAGACTCCGCGACCGATGCGCTATTTACCGGGCATCGACGCTATTTTGAAGTGCATTACTACCTGCAAGGGCAGCAAAAAAATTGAATATGCGCCGAAAGAGACATTACAGGTGGTGGAATATTATCGTGATGAAACTGACCGTGAATATTTAAAAGGCTGCGGAGAAACCGTAGAGGTCCACGAAGGGCAAATCGTTATTTGCGATATCCATGAAGCGTATCGGTTTATCTGCAATAACGCAGTCAAAAAAGTGGTTCTCAAAGTCACCATCGAAGATGGTTATTTCCATAACAAATAACAACTACGGCGGCAAAAGGAGTTTGCCGCCACCGCTACCCTACTCATTTTCGGAGATGTGTTATGTCTGATACCAAACGTAATACAATCGGCAAATTCGGCTTGCTCTCGCTGACTTTTGCCGCCGTTTACAGCTTTAACAACGTTATCAATAATAATATTGAGCTTGGACTGGCCTCGGCACCGATGTTTTTCCTCGCGACGATTTTTTATTTTATTCCCTTCTGTCTGATCATCGCAGAATTTGTTTCGTTAAATAAAAACTCAGAAGCTGGTGTCTACGCGTGGGTAAAAAGTTCGCTGGGCGGACGTTGGGCATTTATTACTGCCTATACCTACTGGTTCGTAAACCTGTTCTTTTTCACCTCGCTGTTGCCGCGCGTTATTGCTTATGCTTCGTATGCCTTCCTCGGCTACGAATATATTATGACGCCGATTGCCACCACTATTATTAGTATGGTGCTGTTCGCCTTCTCCACCTGGGTTTCTACCAACGGGGCGAAAATGCTGGGGCCAATCACCTCCGTCACCTCAACGCTGATGCTGCTGTTAACGCTCTCCTACATTTTACTGGCAGGTACGGCGCTGGTTGGCGGCGTACAGCCTGCCGATCCGATCACCGTTGACGCGATGATCCCAAACTTCAACTGGGCGTTCCTCGGCGTTACCACCTGGATCTTTATGGCCGCAGGTGGCGCGGAGTCCGTCGCGGTGTACGTTAACGACGTCAAAGGCGGTTCGAAATCGTTCGTTAAAGTGATCATCCTCGCCGGGATTTTCATCGGTGTGCTGTATTCCGTCTCCTCGGTGCTGATTAACGTCTTCGTCAGCAGCAAAGAGTTGAAATTTACTGGCGGATCGGTGCAGGTATTCCACGGCATGGCGGCGTATTTTGGTCTGCCGGAAGCGTTGATGAATCGCTTTGTCGGTCTGGTATCCTTTACCGCGATGTTCGGTTCCCTGCTGATGTGGACCGCAACGCCGGTGAAAATTTTCTTCTCCGAAATCCCGGAAGGCATCTTTGGTAAGAAAACCGTCGAACTGAACGAAAACGGCGTTCCGGCGCGCGCGGCGTGGATCCAGTTCCTGATCGTCATCCCGCTGATGATTATCCCGATGCTCGGTTCCAATACCGTGCAGGATCTGATGAATACTATTATTAATATGACTGCCGCAGCGTCCATGCTTCCGCCGTTATTCATCATGCTGGCTTACCTGAATTTACGCGCCAAATTAGATCACCTGCCACGCGATTTCCGTATGGGCTCCCGCCGCACCGGTATTATCATTGTTTCAATGCTGATTGCGATATTTGCCGTAGGGTTTGTCGCTTCGACATTCCCGACTGGCGCGAATATTCTGACCATCATTTTTTATAACGTCGGCGGTATTGTTATCTTCCTTGGCTTTGCGTGGTGGAAATACAGTAAATATATAAAGGGATTAACGGCTGAAGAGCGCCATATTGAAGCGACGCCAGCCAGCAATGTTGATTAAGCAGAATAATAAAAAATGAGCAGGCATTTTCCCTCTTCCTGGATGAGGAGAGGGAAAATAGTTTCTGCCTTTCTATTTTTATAATTACAACGATAAAAGGCTGTACTTTTTCTTTAGCTCATGGATTAACACAATGAAATTAATCACTGCACCATGCAGAGCATTACTTGCTCTGCCGTTTTGCTACGCCTTTTCTGCGGCAGGAGAAGAAGCACGTCCGGCAGAACATGACGACACAAAAACACCCGCAATTACCTCGACATCTTCTCCTTCATTTCGTTTTTACGGCGAATTAGGGCTTGGTGGATATATGGATTTAGAGGGTGAGAATAAACATAAATACAGCGACGGCACCTATATTGAAGGTGGCCTGGAGATGAAGTACGGCTCCTGGTTCGGCCTGATTTACGGCGAAGGCTGGACCGTGCAGGCCGACCACGACGGCAATGCCTGGGTGCCAGACCATAGCTGGGGTGGTTTCGAGGGCGGAATTAACCGTTTCTATGGCGGTTATCGTACCAATGATGGCACCGAAATCATGCTCAGTCTGCGTCAGGATTCCTCGCTGGATGACCTGCAATGGTGGGGCGACTTCACACCCGATCTGGGCTACGTCATTCCCAATACCCGCGACATTATGACCGCGCTGAAGGTGCAGAACTTAAGCGGCAACTTTCGTTATAGCGTCACCGCCACACCTGCCGGACATCATGACGAAAGCAAAGCATGGCTACATTTTGGCAAGTACGATCGCTACGACGACAAATACACCTATCCGGCAATGATGAACGGTTACATCCAGTATGACCTTGCCGAAGGCATCACCTGGATGAATGGTCTGGAAATTACCGACGGCACAGGACAACTCTATCTCACGGGCCTGCTTACCCCTAACTTTGCCGCTCGCGCCTGGCACCATACCGGACGTGCCGACGGGCTGGACGTACCGGGAAGTGAAAGCGGGATGATGGTTAGCGCCATGTATGAAGCGTTAAAGGACGTTTATCTCTCCACCGCTTACACCTACGCCAAACATCGCCCTGACCACGCTGACGATGAAACCACCTCTTTCATGCAGTTTGGTATCTGGTACGAATACGGCGGCGGACGTTTCGCAACGGCTTTTGATAGCCGCTTCTACATGAAAAATGCCTCTCACGATCCCAGCGACCAACTCTTCCTGATGCAATATTTTTACTGGTAATAAGGACAGTAATCTCATGAAAATCAAAACTATTTTAACGCCAGTAGCCTGTGCTCTGCTGATGAGCTTTTCCGCCCATGCCGCTAACGCTGACAATTATAAAAACGTGATTAACCGTACTGGCGCACCGCAGTACATGAAGGATTACGATTACGACGATCACCAGCGTTTTAATCCGTTTTTCGATCTCGGAGCCTGGCATGGTCATCTGTTGCCAGACGGCCCTAACACCATGGGCGGTTTTCCTGGCGTTGCGCTGCTGACGGAAGAATACATCAACTTTATGGCCAGCAATTTCGATCGCCTGACCGTCTGGCAAGACGGCAAGAAAGTCGACTTCACGCTGGAGGCATACAGTATTCCCGGCGCGCTGGTGCAAAAACTGACAGCAAAAGATGTGCAGGTCGAAATGACTCTGCGCTTCGCCACGCCGCGCACATCACTACTGGAAACCAAAATCACCAGCGATAAACCGCTGGATCTGGTGTGGGATGGCGAACTGCTGGAAAAACTGGAAGCGAAAGAAGGGAAACCACTTTCCGATAAAACCATTGCTGGCGAGTACCCTGACTATCAGCGCAAAATCAGCGCCACTCGTGATGGCCTGAAAGTCACCTTTGGCAAAGTACGTGCCACCTGGGATCTGCTGACCTCCGGTGAATCAGAATATCAGGTGCATAAATCCCTGCCAGTGCAGACTGAAATCAACGGCAATCGCTTTACCAGTAAGGCGCATATCAACGGGTCGACGACGCTCTATACCACCTATTCCCATCTGCTGACCTCTCAGGAAGTTAGCAAAGAGCAAATGCAGATCCGCGATATTCTGGCGCGTCCGGCGTTTTATCTCACCGCCTCACAGCAACGCTGGGAAGAATACCTGAAGAAAGGGTTAACCAATCCGGATGCGACGCCGGAACAGACGCGCGTCGCGGTAAAAGCAATCGAAACGCTCAACGCTAACTGGCGCTCGCCTGGGGGTGCGGTGAAATATAACACCGTCACGCCGTCGGTGACCGGACGCTGGTTCTCCGGCAACCAGACCTGGCCGTGGGATACCTGGAAGCAGGCGTTTGCGATGGCGCATTTCAATCCGGACATCGCCAAAGAGAATATCCGCGCGGTCTTCTCCTGGCAGATCCAACCTGGCGACACCGTGCGTCCGCAGGATGTGGGCTTTGTCCCCGACCTGATTGCATGGAACCTTAGCCCGGAGCGTGGCGGCGATGGCGGCAACTGGAACGAACGCAATACCAAACCCAGCCTTGCCGCCTGGTCGGTGATGGAAGTGTATAACGTCACCCAGGATAAAACCTGGCTGGCAGAGATGTACCCGAAACTGGTGGCCTATCACGACTGGTGGTTACGTAACCGCGATCACAACGGCAACGGCGTGCCGGAATATGGCGCGACCCGCGACAAAGCCCACAACACCGAGAGCGGCGAGATGCTGTTTACGGTGAAAAAAGGCGATAAAGAAGAGACGCAGTCTGGGCTGAACAACTACGCCCGCGTGGTGGAAAAAGGCCAGCACGACAGTCTGGAAATTCCGGCACAGGTCGCTGCGTCGTGGGAATCGGGGCGTGATGATGCCGCCGTCTTTGGGTTTATCGACAAAGAACAGCTGGATAAATATGTCGCAAGCGGCGGCAAACGTAGCGACTGGACGGTGAAATTCGCCGAAAACCGCAGTCAGGACGGAACGTTGCTGGGGTACTCGCTATTGCAGGAGTCGGTGGATCAGGCCAGCTATATGTACAGCGATAACCATTATCTGGCGGAGATGGCGACGATTCTCGGTAAACCAGAAGAGGCTAAGCGCTATCGCCAGTTGGCACAGCAGCTCGCGGACTACATCAACACCTGTATGTTCGACCCGGCTACGCAGTTCTACTATGACGTGCGTATTGAAGATAAACCGCTGGCGAACGGCTGCGCGGGCAAACCGATTGTCGAACGCGGTAAAGGGCCGGAAGGCTGGTCACCGCTGTTTAACGGTGCGGCAACGCAGGCCAACACCGACGCGGTGGTGAAGGTGATGCTCGATCCTAAAGAGTTCAACACCTTTGTTCCGCTGGGAACGGCGGCGTTAACCAACCCGGCCTTTGGCGCGGATATCTACTGGCGCGGGCGCGTATGGGTGGATCAGTTCTGGTTTGGTCTGAAAGGGATGGAGCGTTACGGTTATCGCGATGATGCCCTGAAGCTGGCGGATACGTTCTTCCGGCACGCCAAAGGATTAACCGCCGATGGCCCAATTCAGGAGAATTACAACCCGCTGACTGGCGCACAGCAAGGCGCACCAAATTTCTCCTGGAGTGCCGCGCATTTGTATATGTTGTATAACGATTTTTTCCGTAAGCAATAATTTGCAACGGCTGGCGGATGCGGCGTGAACGCCTTATCCGCCCTACATGTACGTTCCCCCAGGCCGGATAAGACGCGTCAGGCGTCGCATCCGGCGTTACCACCGGGCGTATTCTTTTTGAATCCCATCACAACCCCCGCATTCCCCTTTTCCCTTTTCCCCGACGACGGCTAAATTAGAACTCATCCGACCACATAACAATTATTTTACATACTGGACAATTTTATGAGCTACCTGTCGCTGTTCGCCCCGCTTGATTTAGGTTTTACCACGTTAAAAAACCGCGTGCTGATGGGTTCAATGCACACCGGGCTGGAGGAATACCCGGACGGCGCTGAACGGCTGGCGGCGTTTTATGCTGAACGCGCCCGTCACGGCGTGGCGTTGATTGTCAGCGGCGGTATCGCACCTGATTTAACAGGCGTTGGCATGGAAGGTGGCGCAATGCTCAACGACGCCAGCCAGATCCCACACCATCGCACCATTACCGAAGCCGTACATCAGGAAGGCGGCAAAATCGCCCTGCAAATTTTGCATACCGGACGCTACAGCTACCAGCCGCATCTGGTAGCGCCCTCCGCGTTGCAGGCCCCCATCAACCGTTTCGTTCCTCATGAACTCACCCATGAAGAGATCCTGCAACTGATCGACGATTTCGCCCGCTGCGCGCAACTGGCGCGGGAGGCCGGATACGATGGCGTAGAGGTGATGGGTTCCGAAGGGTATTTGATCAACGAATTTCTGACGCTGCGCACCAATCAGCGTAGTGACCAGTGGGGCGGCGATTACCACAACCGGATGCGGTTTGCCGTTGAAGTGGTGAGTGCGGTACGCGAACGCGTTGGCAACGACTTCATTATTATCTACCGACTGTCGATGCTCGACCTGGTCGAAGACGGCGGGACTTTTGCCGAAACGGTAGAGCTGGCGCAGGCCATTGAAGCGGCGGGCGCGACCATTATCAACACCGGCATTGGCTGGCATGAAGCACGTATTCCGACCATTGCCACGCCCGTGCCGCGCGGCGCATTTAGCTGGGTCACGCGCAAACTGAAAGGCCACGTTTCGCTGCCGCTGGTGACCACCAACCGAATTAACGATCCGCAGGTTGCCGACGACATTCTCTCGCGCGGCGATGCCGATATGGTGTCGATGGCACGACCGTTTCTTGCTGATGCGGAGCTGCTGTCAAAAGCGCAATCGGGGCGAGCCGATGAGATCAACACCTGCATTGGCTGCAACCAGGCCTGCCTCGATCAGATCTTCGTTGGCAAAGTCACCTCGTGCCTGGTAAATCCTCGCGCCTGCCACGAAACCAAAATGCCGATCCTTCCCGCCGTGCAGAAAAAAAATCTGGCGGTGGTCGGTGCGGGACCAGCTGGGCTGGCGTTTGCCATTAACGCGGCGGCGCGTGGGCATCAGGTAACATTGTTTGATGCGCACAGCGAGATCGGCGGGCAGTTTAATATCGCCAAACAGATCCCCGGCAAAGAGGAGTTTTACGAAACGCTGCGCTATTACCGCCGGATGATCGAAGTGACGGGCGTGACGCTAAAACTCAATCACAGCGTGACGGCGGATCAGTTACAGGTGTTCGATGAAACGATCCTCGCCAGCGGGATCGTGCCGCGCATTCCGCCCATTGACGGGATCGATCACCCGAAGGTGTTGAGTTATCTCGACGTATTGCGCGACAAAGCGCCGGTGGGCAACAACGTTGCCATCATCGGTTGTGGTGGGATTGGTTTTGATACGGCGATGTATTTGAGTCAGCCGGGCGAATCCACCAGCCAGAATATCGCCGGGTTCTGTAATGAATGGGGGATCGACAGTAGCCTACAACAGGCTGGTGGCTTAAGCCCGCAGGGAATGCAGATCCCGCGTAGCCCACGGCAGATTGTGATGCTCCAGCGCAAAGCCAGCAAACCGGGACAGGGGTTAGGCAAAACCACCGGCTGGATCCATCGCACCACCCTGCTCTCGCGGGGTGTGAAAATGATCCCAGGCGTAAGTTATCAGAAGATCGACGATGACGGGCTGCATGTGGTGATCAACGGCGAAACGCAGGTATTAGCAGTGGACAATGTGGTGATCTGCGCAGGGCAAGAGCCAAACCGCGCGCTGGCGCAACCGCTGATTGATAGCGGGAAAACGGTGCATTTAATTGGCGGTTGCGATGTAGCTATGGAGCTGGACGCACGACGGCAATTGCCCAGGGAACACAGCTGGCGCTGGAGATTTAAATCGTGCATTGAAGTGCCGGATGCGACGCTTGACGCGTCTTATCCGGCCTACGGGTAACGTGCTAATCGTACGCCGCATCCGGCAGGCCGCGTTAATCAATAAACAATGCAGGGGAAATGCCGAATCGCGTTGCCAGTTTTTTAGCGTGTTCCAGCGTTAATTTTCTCTTCCCGTTCAAAACACGTGACACCATCGATTTACTGCCAATTTCCGGCAGATCAGAAAGGGTTAAACCGTATTGATCCATCAGTGTACGAATCACAGCAACACCGCCAGGCATGGCTTGAGCCATAGTATTAAATTCAGCAAATTCGGGCGCTGATTCTTCCCACGCGGTTATTTTGGCACACACCAGATCCAGCAAGGGGTTTTCAGGATCGTTGAGCAGCAGATGATCGACCAGTTCCAGCGCCTGGGCGTATTGTTCTTCGTTCTGGATACCCGCCAGAAAAGGTGCCACAGCGGTTAGCTTTTCTCCTGCTTGCAAGATGTCGGCAATCGCAATCATTTTTTCCCCTTAGTACGATGAACGGCGGTAAAGAAATCGTATTCTTTATGCGTCATAACTTCACGTATGTAGCACTTTTGCGATTCAAAAAAGACCATTGCTACAACACGTAATTCATTGCCCCCGACATTGAAAACATAATGCTTATCCAGATATTTGAAGTTATCCAGAGATGGGAATACTGCTTTTAATGACTCAGGTTTTTTGAAATATCCCTTAGCAATCGTGTTCCCCAAAGCCACCAACTCCGTTTTATGTTGCGGGTATTTTTCCGCAGCATCTTTCAATGCTTTTTGAGTTATCAGGTGCATTCTTCATCACGTCCGTTGACAAATTGGCAATATGATAACATCCGTTGACAGATTGGCAACGGATGAATTTATCTGCTTGACGGAAGAATAAACGTTGAACAACGCGAAACAAGAGAATGCAGAGGATGGTGACTGGGATTTTTGTTTTATGGAAGCGTGATTCCAGAACTGGGCAGACATTGCCGGATGCGACGCTTGCCGCGTCTTATCCGACCTGGGGGTAACGTGCTGAACGTAGGCCAGATAAGGCGTTTACGCCTTATCTGGCAGGTAGCTGCCAATCTTACCGACGACGTCCCAGCTTCACCGCTTTCAGCACCACAAATTTATTATTCGTCGCAATAGTGGTGCAGTTGCCGAAAATTTTCTTCAGTTTGTGGAAGTAATCCAGGTGACGGTTGGCAACGATATACAGCTCGCCGTTGATTTTCAGGCAGCGGCGGGCGTGGTGGAACATCTCCCAGGCGACGTTATCAGTCAGCGCATGTTGCTGATGAAACGGCGGGTTGCAGAGCACAGCATTAAAGCGAAAAGGCTCCACGCCGGAGAGCGCGTTGTTGATCATAAACTCGCAGCGATCCAACGCCTCAGGCATGTTGGTTTCAACGTTCAAACGGCTGGAAGCAACCGCCATCGGTGATTCATCGACAAATACCACTTTCGCCTGCGGGTTTTTATCAAGCAGTGTCAGGCCAATAACGCCGTTACCACAGCCGAGATCGACAATCTCACCTTCGAGATTTTCCGGCAGATGTTGCATAAAGAAGCGCGCGCCGATATCAAGCCCGGTGCGGGAGAAGACATTCGCATGGTTGTGGATAGTCCAGTCAGTACCTTCCAGCTTCCAGCTAACGGTCTCCGGCGCATCGGCCAGCGTCGGCTCGTTGAAAGTGCAATTAATCAGGCGCGCTTTTTTCCATGCCAGCGTGGTGGTGGTCGGGCCGAGCACTTTTTCGAACAGTTCCAGCGTGGAAGTGTGAATGTCACGGGCTTTGGCACCGGCAATAATGCGTGTTTCCGGCGTGACCACTTTGCGCAGTGCGCGCAGTTGCTGTTCCAGCAATGCCAGTGTTTTCGGTACTTTGATCAGCACTACGCCCGGCTGTTGCGGGTAGTCGGCGGTGCTGTCGAGGAACTTCACGCTCGACTCATCAATGCCGTTGAGGCGTAAATTCTCGCGTGTCGCCAGTTCGCTGATGTATGAGTCGCCGATGCTGTACGGCTTATGTTCCGCCAGCGCACAGCTTAACGCGCCAAAAGCATCATTCAGGATTAACACCGGGCCGCGGATTTCTGTATCGTCCAACTGTTGCAGCAAATATTCATCCGCCGCTTCCCACGCCTGTAGCGGGTTAACGTCATCCGTCGCCGGAAAACGTTGTAGTGTCAGTGAACGGAAACCGTTGTCTAAGTGGCTCATCGGCCCTCCTGAATGATAAAATTTCGACGTTGCCCCTGAAAAGGGTGCGTGAGTATACCCTTTTTCTCTTTTTCGTGGGCGGTTATGAGCAATCTTACTTATCTTCAGGGTTATCCCGAGCAGCTGCTTTCCCAGGTGCGCACGCTGATTAATGAACGGCGTCTGGGCGATGTGCTGGCAAAACGCTATCCGGGAACGCACGACTACGCCACCGATAAAGCCCTCTGGCAATATACTCAGGATCTGAAGAATCAGTTTCTGCGTAATGCCCCGCCGATCAATAAAGTGATGTATGACAATAAGATCCACGTGCTGAAAAACGCGCTCGGATTACATACCGCTGTTTCACGTGTGCAGGGTGGCAAGGTGAAAGCGAAGGCGGAGATCCGCGTCGCCACCGTGTTTCGCAACGCGCCAGAACCGTTTTTGCGCATGATTGTGGTGCACGAGCTGGCGCATCTGAAAGAGAAAGAACATAACAAAGCGTTCTATCAGTTGTGCTGCCATATGGAACCGCAGTACCACCAGCTTGAGTTCGACACTCGCCTGTGGCTGACGCAACTGTCACTGGGACAAGACAAAATCTGAAAATGATCTCAGGCGCTATCTTTTCCTCCTTTAGCGCCTAAAATCGACCTCCCCTCTATCGTTAAGGATAACGACCATGCTGCGCGCATTCGCCCGCCTTCTTCGCCGCATTTGTTTTTCTCGCCGGACTCCAAAAATTGGCTGTTTTCTGTTGATTGTGGCAGGCGCGATGATTTTTATCGCCGATCGGGCAATGGTCAACGCCAGCCAACAACTCACCTGGAGTGACGTCAACGCTATTCCGGCACGTAACGTGGGTTTATTGTTGGGAGCAAGGCCAGGTAATCGCTACTTTACCCGACGTATTGATACCGCCGCAGAGTTGTACCACGCAGGAAAAGTGAAATGGTTGCTGGTCAGTGGCGACAACGGACGTAAAAATTACGATGAAGCGTCAGGCATGCAGCAGGCTTTGATCGCTAAGGGCGTACCGGCAAAAGTGATCTTCTGTGACTATGCCGGATTCTCAACGCTTGATTCAGTGGTACGTGCCAATAAAGTGTTTGGGGAAAACCATATCACCATTATCTCGCAGGAATTTCATAACCAACGCGCCATCTGGCTGGCAAAACAGTACGGCATCGATGCTATCGGGTTTAACGCGCCAGACCTGAATATGAAGCACGGTTTTTATACTCAGCTGCGGGAGAAACTCGCCAGGGTTAGAGCGGTGATAGACGCAAAAATCCTCCATCGTCAGCCAAAATATCTCGGGCCGTCGGTCATGATTGGTCCGTTTAGTGAGCATGGTTGTCCGGCGCAGAAATAATGCGTATCCGCGCACGTCGAAGATGAAAAAGGCGTGCTACATTGACGGCAGAATCCCTTTATGGAGTATCCACGCGTTATGATACGTTTCGCTGTGATTGGTACGAACTGGATCACTCACCAGTTCGTGGAGGCCGCACATGAGAGCGGTAAATATAAGTTAACCGCCGTCTATTCCCGCAGCCTTGAACAGGCCCAGCACTTCGCCAATGAGTTTTCTGTCGAGCATCTGTTTACGTCGCTGGAAGCGATGGCGGAAAGCGATGCCATTGACGCGGTGTATATTGCCAGCCCGAATGCCCTGCACTTTTCCCAGACGCAGCTTTTTCTGAGCCACAAAATCCATGTGATTTGCGAGAAACCACTGGCGTCGAATTTGGCGGAAGTGGATGCGGCCATTGCCTGTGCGCGGGAAAATCAGGTGGTGCTGTTTGAAGCATTTAAAACGGCCTGCCTGCCTAACTTTCATCTGTTACGCCAGGCGCTGCCAAAAGTCGGCAAACTGCGGAAAGTCTTTTTCAACTATTGCCAGTATTCCTCGCGGTATCAACGTTATCTGGATGGTGAGAATCCCAACACCTTTAACCCGGCGTTCTCTAACGGTTCGATTATGGATATCGGCTTTTACTGCCTGGCGTCGGCGGTGGCATTATTCGGTGAACCGAAAAGCGTGCAGGCAACCGCCAGTTTGCTGGCAAGCGGCGTGGATGCCCACGGCGTGGTGGTGATGGATTACGGTGATTTTAGCGTTACATTGCAGCACTCAAAAGTCAGTGATTCTGTCCTGGCGAGCGAGATTCAGGGCGAAGCAGGATCGCTGGTGATTGAAAAACTCTCTGAATGCCAGAAAGTCTGCTTTGTGCCGCGCGGCAGCCAGATGCAGGATCTCACCCAGCCGCAGCATATTAATACCATGCTCTACGAAGCAGAGCTGTTTGCTGAACTGGTGGATGAGCATCTGATTAATCATCCAGGGCTGGCGGTCAGCCGCATCACTGCCAAACTGCTGACCGAGATCCGCCGCCAGACTGGGGTGATTTTTCCGGCAGATAGCGTAAAACAATAATGGTTACCGTAAAGCAGTGTAAAAGGCATGTAACAGACCATTGACTGGATGAATGGTCTGTCATACTTTGTTACCTGCAAAGGGGAGTAACTTCATTGCCGGTCGATCGTCATTACGATGTGTGAAAAACCACATCCGGTCACCGGGCAACCCGAAAGGTATACGCAGACGTATTCCTTTGAGACTGATGACAAACGCAAAATTGCCTGATGCGCTACGCTTATCAGGCCTACATAGTTCCTGCAATCTTTTGAATTCGCATGATTTTGTAGGCCGGATAAGGCGTTCACGCCGCATCCGGCATAAACGCAGGCACTTTGTCACCAATCTGAAAGGAATACGCAGACGTATTCCTTTTTTGTTGTAAGTGAGACCTTGCCGGAAGGCGAGGTCTATGCATAAAAAGCAGCGGCTGACGTCTTCCGACGTTGGCCGTTTTTTTATGTGTAAGGAACTTCTATGAATACTGTCGGCACGCCGTTGCTATGGGGCGGATTCGCTGTTGTTGTCGCCATTATGCTGGCTATCGACCTGTTGTTGCAGGGGCGTCGTGGCGCGCATGCCATGACCATGAAACAGGCTGCGGCCTGGTCGCTGGTGTGGGTGACCCTTTCGTTACTGTTTAACGCCGCTTTCTGGTGGTATTTAGTCCAGACGCAGGGGCGCGAAGTCGCGGACCCGCAGGCACTGGCCTTCCTCACCGGTTATCTGATTGAGAAATCGTTGGCGGTCGATAACGTCTTTGTCTGGCTGATGTTGTTCAGCTATTTCTCTGTTCCGGCGGCGTTACAACGCCGCGTGCTGGTATATGGCGTGCTCGGGGCGATTGTTCTGCGTACCATCATGATCTTCACCGGTAGTTGGCTGATTTCTCAGTTCGACTGGATCCTGTATATCTTCGGCGCCTTCCTGCTGTTTACTGGCGTGAAGATGGCGCTCGCCCATGAAGATGAATCAGGGATTGGCGACAAGCCGTTGGTGCGCTGGCTGCGCGGTCATTTGCGTATGACCGACACCATCGACAACGAGCATTTCTTTGTGCGTAAGAATGGCTTGTTGTATGCCACGCCGCTGATGCTGGTGCTGATTCTGGTGGAGTTGAGCGACGTGATTTTCGCCGTGGATAGCATTCCAGCTATCTTCGCCGTGACTACCGATCCGTTTATTGTGCTGACCTCAAACCTGTTTGCGATCCTCGGCCTGCGTGCGATGTATTTCCTGCTGGCGGGCGTAGCGGAGCGTTTCTCGATGCTCAAATATGGTCTGGCGGTGATTCTGGTGTTTATCGGTATCAAGATGCTGATTGTCGACTTCTACCATATTCCGATCGCCGTTTCGCTGGGCGTGGTGTTTGGCATTCTGGTGATGACATTTATTATCAACGCGTGGGTGAATTATCGGCATGATAAGCAGCGGGTGGAATAATTCGCTGTATGTTAAGCCACTAAGGGTGATAACTCATTCCAGACATAGATGAGCTATTAAGTATGTAACCGACTTATAGCTCTTTACAAAAAGATCGCTTGGGTGTTAGTGGCGTCAATATCATCGAAGCGTTCCCTGGAGGCCGGGGCGGCGGCGATTGGCCGCTCCCTGCGCCAGTGACTTTATATGGCATAGCACATTAAAGGAGCGCAACCGTTCTCATATTCCAAATAGTTTTGCCCATATGTTATCTAATCAGCCTTAGTAGCCAGTCCTTCCCTCTGCTTATGTCAAATAAATGTAACCATTAAGTTGCAAAACATGACCTCTCTTTAAAATCCAGCATTTTTCGCTTCCCGAAGCTGTAACTTTCCTTATACTCGACTTGGCAAACACTTTGTTACATCCTGAAAGATGCGTCGACAGAACGCACCAGGGATGTGCGACAACACAATGAAAGGATCGAAAAATGACTACGCAACGTTCACCGGGGCTATTCCGGCGTCTGGCTCATGGCAGCCTGGTAAAACAAATCCTGGTCGGCCTTGTTCTTGGGATTCTTCTGGCATGGATCTCAAAACCGGCGGCTGAAGCTGTCGGTCTGTTAGGCACTTTGTTCGTTGGTGCATTGAAAGCTGTAGCGCCAATTCTGGTGCTGATGCTGGTAATGGCTTCCATCGCTAACCACCAGCACGGGCAGAAAACCAATATCCGCCCTATTTTGTTCCTCTATCTGCTGGGTACTTTCTCTGCCGCGCTGGCTGCGGTTGTCTTCAGCTTCGCCTTCCCTTCTACCTTGCATTTGTCCAGTAGCGCGGGCGATATTTCGCCGCCGTCAGGCATCGTGGAAGTGATGCGTGGGCTGGTGTTGAGCATGGTTTCTAACCCTATTGAGGCTCTGCTGAAAGGTAACTACATCGGGATTCTGGTGTGGGCCATTGGCCTTGGTTTCGCTCTGCGTCACGGTAACGAAACCACCAACAAACCTGGTCAACGATATGTCGAATGCCGTTACCTTTATGGTGAAACTGGTGATTCGTTTCGCACCAATCGGTATTTTTGGTCTGGTTTCTTCTACGCTGGCAACCACCGGTTTCTCCACACTGTGGGGCTACGCGCAACTGCTGGTCGTGCTGGTTGGCTGTATGTTGCTGGTGGCGCTGGTGGTTAACCCATTGCTGGTGTGGTGGAAAATTCGTCGTAACCCGTTCCCGCTGGTGCTGCTGTGCCTGCGCGAAAGCGGTGTATACGCCTTTTTCACCCGTAGCTCGGCGGCGAATATTCCGGTAAACATGGCATTGTGTGAAAAGCTGAATCTGGATCGCGATACCTATTCCGTTTCTATTCCGCTGGGTGCCACCATCAATATGGCAGGCGCAGCCATTACCATTACCGTGTTGACGCTGGCTGCGGTTAATACGCTGGGTATTCCGGTGGATCTGCCCACAGCGCTGCTGTTGAGCGTAGTGGCTTCTCTGTGCGCCTGTGGTGCTTCCGGCGTGGCAGGTGGTTCTCTGCTGCTGATCCCGCTGGCCTGTAATATGTTCGGTATTCCGAACGATATCGCCATGCAGGTGGTTGCCGTTGGCTTTATCATCGGCGTATTGCAGGACTCCTGCGAAACCGCGCTGAACTCTTCAACTGACGTGCTGTTCACCGCAGCGGCGTGCCAGGCGGAAGACGATCGTCTGGCCAATAGCGCCCTGCGTAACTAATACTTAGCCCCTTTCGTCTACGGCGGAAGGGGTTTTCTCCACTTTAAACGGATCAATTCCCCTTCTCTGCATACGCCAGAAACGAATGATATTCAGGCCATTCATCAGCAGAAAACTGCCTTCAATCATCGTGCCGCCTATCGACCCGGCCCAGATGTTGTGAGTTAACCAGCAACACGTAGAAAACCACATCACGCAGCGCATGGTCAGTCCTTTAAAGCGAAATAGCGCCCAGGTACTGACAATCGTGCCAATGACCGGCAGCAGCTCCATCGGATGATGGAACTTCGCCAGACCAACTCCACCCGTCAGCACGATGAAGATCGCCATTATCCATAAACTACGGGTACGCAGAGTAATTAACGTACGGATAGCATTGAGGATTGAGCTGGCCCCCGCCGGGAAGACGCCCATCAGGAAAAAATGTATGCCAATAAATACGCTATAGATGGAAAGCTGAATTTTGAAGCGACGTTCATCGCGGTTGAAGAATGTTGTAATACCAATCAGAAAGGCGATGACACCCACGCCCTGGGCCAGCCAATACGCGGTCATGATAAATCCTTAGCAGGTATGGAAAAGCAAACGGCGCTTCACATTATGAAACGCCGTTTTTTATTAACAACTCATTTCGACTTTATAGCGTTACGCCGCTTTTGAAGATCGCCAGTTCGCGGAAGTCGTTACGCTCGTTACAGGTTTGCTTACCGTTGGCAAACTCAACGATGGTATCGATAAATTCTTCCAGCAACTGCGGCATCGCTTTACCGTGGATCAGCTGACCCGCGTCAAAGTCGATCCAGTGTTTTTTCTTCGCTGCCAGTTCGCTGTTGGTGGCGATTTTCACCGTCGGTACAAATCCGCCGTACGGCGTGCCGCGACCGGTACTGAACAGCACCATGTGGCAGCCCGCACCCGCCAGGGCGCTGGTCGCTACGGCATCATTACCCGGTGCACTTAACAGATTCAGCCCTGGTGTTTTCAAACGTTCGCCGTAGCGCAGCACGTCTACCACCTGGCTGGAGCCCGCTTTCTGCGTACAGCCGAGAGATTTATCTTCCAGCGTGGTGATACCACCCGCTTTGTTCCCCGGCGATGGGTTTTCGTAGATCGGCTGGTCATGGGCAATAAAGTACTGTTTGAAGTCGTTGACCATGGTGACCAATTTTTCAAACGTCGCTTCGTCACGGCAATGGTCCATCAGTAACTGCTCTGCACCGAACATCTCCGGTACTTCGGTCAGCACGGTAGTGCCGCCGTTAGCGATGACGTAATCAGAGAAACGCCCCAGCATTGGGTTAGCAGTAATACCGGAAAGACCGTCAGAACCGCCGCACTCCAGACCAAACTTCAGTTCGCTAAGTTTACCCGGCTCGCGTTTATCGTTGCGCATCACGTTATACAGCTGATGCAAATGCTCGATCCCGGCTTCAATCTCATCATCCTGCTGTTGGCAGATCATGAAATGAACGCGTTCAGGATCGATATCGCCCAGCGTTTCACGGAAAGCATCAACCTGGTTGTTTTCACAGCCCAGACCAATGACCAACACGGCGCCTGCGTTCGGATGACGCACCATGTTTTGCAGCATAGTGCGGGTATTAATGTGATCGTCGCCCAGCTGCGAGCAGCCGTAGGTGTGGCTGAAGAGGAACACGCCGTCGGTACCTTCAGCGTTGTTCGTCTCTTTCAAAAAAACGGTTCTGGATCTGTCGCGCGATGCCGTTGACGCAGCCCACGGTCGGCAGGATCCACAACTCATTACGTACCCCGACATCACCGTTAGCGCGACGATAGATCTGCACTTCACGATCTGCCGCTTGCGCAGGCAGATCCTGAAAATCAGGTTGATAGCGATACTGATCCAGATCGCTCAGATTCGTGCGCGTATTGTGGGCGTGAACGTGTTCCCCCGCCGCAATATCCGCCAATGCATAACCAATCGGCAGGCCATATTTAATGACGTTGGCCCCTTTTGCGATATCTGTTAACGCAAATTTATGTCCACGAGCAACATCCTGGCGCAGCGTTACGGTCTGGTTATCGACACTGATTTCTGTGCCTTCAGCCAAATCCGCTAAAGCGACCGCGACGTTATCCAGCGCATGGATCTTGATGTATTGCATATCAACCCCAGACCTTAGTTCAGTTCAATGGCGAAGTAGTCACGCGCATTGTTAAAGCAAATATTTTTCACCATCTCGCCCAGCAGGTTGATGTCCGCCGGTGCTTCGCCCGCTTCCACCCAGCGGCCAATCATCTGGCACAGAATGCGGCGGAAGTATTCGTGACGGGTATATGACAGGAAGCTACGGCTGTCAGTCAGCATACCGACAAAGCGGCTCAGCAGACCGAGCTGCGCCAGTTGGGTCATCTGACGTTCCATACCGTCTTTCTGATCGTTAAACCACCAGCCGGAACCAAACTGCATTTTGCCCGGCATACCTTCGCCCTGGAAGTTACCGATCATGGTGCCCAGCACCTCGTTATCGCGCGGGTTCAGGCAGTAGAGAATGGTTTTCGGCAGCAGGTTTTCTTCATTCTGTTTGCTCAGCAGCTTAGACAGTTCTTCCGCCATCGGACGGTCGTTGATGGAGTCAAAGCCGACATCCGGCCCCAGCAGTTTGAACTGACGCAGGTTGTTATTACGCAGCGCGCCAATGTGGTACTGCTGTACCCAGCCGCGACGTGCGTATTCGGCGCCCAGGAATACCAGCACCGCAGTTTTGAACTGTGCGACTTCATGCTCACTCAGGGTTTCGCCAGCCAGACGGCGCGCCAGAATGCTATCCAGTTCCGCTTCGTTCGCTTCGGCAAACATCACCACGTCCAGCGCGTGGTCAGACACTTTACAGCCGTGAGCCGCGAAGTGATCCAGACGTTTGGTCAGGGCAGTTTGCAGGTCTGCAAAGCGGCGAATGTCGGTATCGGAAACTTCACCCAGCTTCGCCATGTAGTCGTTAAAGGTCGCCTGTTCAATGTTGAAGGCTTTATCCGGACGCCAGCTCGGCAGCACTTTAATAGTGAAAGAGCCGTCTTTGGCGATCTCTGCGTGATGCTCCAGAGAGTCGATCGGGTCGTCGGTGGTGCCGACCATTTTCACGTTCATCTGCTGCATGATGCCGCGCGCGGAGAATTTGTCCTGCGCCAGCAGTTCGTTACATTCGTTCCAGATTTCATCCGCGGTAGACGGAGACAGCAGTTTGCCAGTGATGCCAAACGGACGACGCAGTTCGAGGTGCGTCCAGTGGTATAACGGGTTACCGATCGTGTGCGGAACGGTCGCCGCCCAGGCATCAAACTTCTCACGGTCAGATGCATCACCAGTACACAGGCGCTCAGCAACACCATTGGTACGCATTGCACGCCATTTGTAGTGGTCGCCTTTCAGCCAGATGTCATACAGATTCTTAAAGCGATAGTCTTCTGCGATTTGCTGCGGCGGTAAATGGCAGTGGTAGTCGAAAATCGGCTGGTCTTTTGCGTAGTCGTGATACAGACGGCGGGCAAATTCAGTATCTAACAGGAAATCTTCAGTCATAAACGGAGTCATTATCGTCTTCCTCTCAACGAGTGAGCTAGCTTGCTTAGGGTGCGATGCTGACAAAGTTATCACACCAATTTCCAGAGCCCGAAGATATTTTCGTGAGTTAGATCAATAAACGTAGTTAAAAAAATTACTCTCAAAGTGGTAAATCCCTCTGCAAGCCGCGCCAGTTCTGGCTTCACTCTCATCCAGTAATGCCCCTACAAATATTCCCACATTTGTGATGGCTCTCACCTTTTAAAGTTGTATGACAAGTTATCTTTCTGCCGTCGCGAATCATAAGTCGACGGAATGCAAATTGCCAATTCATTCATTTGTTAGATGGATTGGGTTGACCGGTACGGAAGCCGAATTAGCACGAAACTTTCATGGCAGCGTTCGGGGTGTACCGGTTTTTTTCGGTCATCCGGTCGTAACTAACATCCTCTGCCCCAGGCAGGATGATGACCGCGCTTATTGCGGATATAACAAAACGATGAGGTTTTACATGCGTAAAATTAAAGGGTTACGTTGGTACATGATCGCATTGGTGACGCTCGGCACCGTGCTCGGTTACCTGACGCGTAACACTGTGGCGGCAGCTGCACCAACTCTGATGGAAGAGTTAAACATCTCCACCCAACAGTATTCCTACATCATCGCAGCCTATTCTGCTGCATATACGGTCATGCAACCTGTAGCGGGTTATGTTCTGGATGTTCTGGGGACAAAAATCGGTTACGCAATGTTTGCCGTGTTGTGGGCGGTATTCTGTGGCGCAACTGCACTGGCTGGTAGCTGGGGCGGTCTGGCGATTGCCCGTGGTGCGGTAGGTGCGGCAGAAGCAGCGATGATCCCTGCAGGTCTGAAAGCCAGTTCCGAATGGTTCCCGGCGAAAGAACGCTCCATCGCAGTAGGTTACTTTAACGTTGGTTCCTCAATTGGTGCGATGATTGCACCGCCGCTGGTGGTATGGGCGATCGTCATGCACAGCTGGCAGATGGCATTTATTATCTCCGGTGCGTTGAGCTTTATCTGGGCGATGGCATGGCTGATTTTCTATAAACATCCACGCGACCAGAAACATCTGACCGATGAAGAACGTGACTACATTATTAATGGTCAGGAAGCCCAGCACCAGGTTGGCGCGGCGAAGAAAATGTCCGTTGGTCAGATCCTGCGTAACCGTCAGTTCTGGGGTATCGCATTACCGCGCTTCCTGGCTGAACCTGCCTGGGGTACTTTTAACGCGTGGATCCCGCTGTTCATGTTTAAAGTTTACGGCTTTAACCTGAAAGAGATCGCGATGTTCGCCTGGATGCCAATGCTGTTTGCTGACCTTGGTTGTATCCTCGGTGGTTACCTGCCGCCACTGTTCCAGCGTTGGTTTGGTGTGAATCTGATTGTTTCCCGTAAGATGGTGGTAACACTGGGTGCGGTACTGATGATTGGCCCAGGTATGATCGGTCTGTTCACCAACCCGTATGTCGCGATTATGCTGCTGTGTATCGGTGGTTTTGCTCACCAGGCACTGTCTGGCGCGCTGATTACCCTCTCTTCTGACGTGTTTGGTCGTAACGAAGTGGCAACGGCAAACGGTCTGACTGGGATGTCTGCGTGGCTGGCAAGTACGCTGTTTGCGCTGGTTGTAGGTGCACTGGCTGACACCATCGGCTTCAGCCCGCTGTTCGCAGTACTGGCGGTATTCGACTTGCTGGGCGCGCTGGTTATCTGGACCGTGTTGCAGAACAAACCGGCAATTGAGGTGGCGCAGGAAACACATAACGATCCCGCTCCGCAACATTAACGCTAAATGTAAGTTTTAGTTTCCCTTCAAAGCCGCCTTCTCAGGCGGCTTTTTCACCACTGCGAGTAGAGCTAAGCTCGCAAAAGTGGTATAACAAATATAGTCTGCCGTATCATGCCTGGAGCGCATATGGAAATCACTGAACCACGCCGTTTGTACCAACAGCTCGCCGCTGACCTGAAAGAGCGCATCGAGCAGGGCGTCTATCTGGTGGGTGATAAACTGCCCGCCGAACGTTTTATTTCTGATGAAAAAAAACGTCAGCCGCACCGTGGTTCGTGAAGCCATCATCATGCTTGAAGTCGAGGGCTATGTAGAAGTACGCAAAGGCTCGGGAATTCATGTGGTTTCCAACCAGCCTCGCCATCAGCAGGCGGCGGACGCGAATATGGAATTTGCCAATTACGGTCCGTTTGAACTGCTCCAGGCTCGTCAACTTATCGAAAGCAATATTGCCGAGTTTGCTGCAACCCAGGTAACGAAACAGGACATCATGAAACTGATGGCCATCCAGGAACAGGCGCGCGGCGAACAATGCTTCCGTGATTCCGAGTGGGATTTGCAGTTTCATATTCAGGTCGCATTAGCGACGCAGAACTCTGCACTGGCTGCCATCGTTGAGAAAATGTGGACCCAGCGTAGTCATAACCCGTACTGGAAAAAATTGCACGAGCACATTGATTCCCGTACCGTCGATAACTGGTGTGATGACCACGATCAGATTCTCAAAGCGTTGATACGCAAAGATCCTCATGCCGCCAAACTTGCAATGTGGCAGCATCTGGAAAATACCAAAATTATGTTGTTTAACGAAACCAGTGACGATTTCGAATTCAATGCCGACCGCTATTTGTTCGCCGAGAATCCTGTCGTTCATCTGGATACTGTGGCCAACAGCAGCAAATAAACTCCCATTTCTGACAGGCGCAGCAACGCGCCTGTTCGCTTTATCAGTAAGCGAAAAGTATAAAGTGTCAGCCTGTGTAAATCCTCTCGCCACCCTCCTCTGCAATCAGCAAAATCAGACTCCACGGACATGTAATTTTGATAACGAACAACGTTGACCTTTGTTACAATTAGATTCAATTTGAATTTATGCTATTAAATGTTTTCTTATCTCACGTTTTAACAGGGAATAGTTCAGGCCGTATTGGTGTCTCGACCCGCAATATATACAACAACAGCAATAACCTGACGGGTGTGCATCATTTAAAACCGGCGTGGCGTTAACCGATTCACCAGGAATAATGAATGGAACTTTTGACCCAATTGCTGCAAGCCCTGTGGGCGCAGGATTTTGAAACCCTGGCCAATCCGTCGATGATTGGCATGTTGTATTTTGTCTTGTTTGTGATTTTGTTCCTCGAAAACGGCTTGCTTCCAGCGGCCTTTTTACCAGGCGACAGCTTACTGGTGTTGGTCGGTGTATTGATTGCCAAAGGCGCAATGGGTTACCCGCAGACTATTATGCTGCTCACTGTTGCGGCCAGCCTCGGTTGCTGGGTCAGCTACATACAGGGGCGATGGCTGGGAAACACCCGCACCGTACAAAACTGGCTATCCCATTTACCTGCGCACTACCACCAACGCGCACACCATCTTTTTCATAAACACGGTTTATCTGCGCTGTTAATTGGTCGCTTTATCGCATTTGTCAGAACATTACTGCCGACCATTGCCGGACTGTCAGGGCTGAATAACGCCCGCTTCCAGTTCTTCAACTGGATGAGTGGCCTGCTGTGGGTGTTGATCCTGACAACCTTAGGTTACATGCTCGGCAAGACGCCGGTATTTTTGAAGTATGAGGACCAGCTGATGTCATGCCTGATGCTGCTCCCGGTGGTGCTGCTGGTGTTCGGCCTGGCAGGTTCTCTGGTTGTTTTATGGAAAAAGAAATATGGAAATCGGGGGTAAAGGATGCAAATACCTCGCATGTCGCTTCGCCAGCTAGCCTGGTTCGGCGCTGCTATATTGCTGGCTGGCACGCTGCTGCTGGCCTGGTCTGCGGTTCGTCAACAAGAATCCACGCTGGCGATCCGCGCCATTCATCAAGGGACGACGATGCCGGACGGTTTTTCCATCTGGCATCACCTTGATGCTCATGGAATTCCTTTCAAAAGCATCACCCCTAAGAATGACACTCTGTTGATTACGTTTGATTCCAGCGATCAAAGCGCCGCCGCCAAAGCGGTCCTCGACAGAACATTGCCTCATGGCTACATCATTGCGCAGCAGGACGATAATAATCAGGCCATGCAATGGCTGACCCGGCTGCGGGACAATTCTCATCGCTTCGGATAACTTCCTGTTATCCGAAACATATCACTCACTTTGGTGATTTCACCGTTACTGTCTATGATTAATAAGGCGGTGGTTAATACCACCGCCTCGTTGTCTGGACAATCGTTCCTCTGTAATGGGTCCGAGTCACAATGGAAGGTTCAAGAATGAAATACCGCATCGCTTTAGCTGTTTCTCTTTTTGCTTCTTAGTGTCAGTAGTTATGCCACTACCCTTTGTCAGGAAAAGGAGCAAAATATCCTTAAGGAGATCAGCTATGCCGAAAAACATCAAAACCAGAATCGTATCAACGGCCTGAACAAAGCCCTTAGCGAAGTGCGGGCGAATTGTTCAGATAACCAGTTGCGTGCCGATCATCAAAAGAAAATCGCGAAGCAGAAAGATGAAGTGGCAGAACGCAAACATGATTTAGCCGAGGCGAAACAAAAAGGCGATGCGGATAAGATTGCTAAACGCGAACGGAAACTGGCAGAAGCGCAGGAAGAGCTGAAAAAGCTGGAAGCGCGCGACTACTAATCCCCAATAGTTAATACTTACTCACCTGGAGAAAACTATGTCGAAAGAACACACTACGGAACATCTGCGTGCTGAGTTGAAATCCCTGTCCGATACGCTGGAAGAGGTGCTTAGCTCCTCTGGCGAAAAGTCAAAAGAAGAGCTGAGTAAGATTCGTAGCAAAGCGGAACAGGCTCTGAAACAGAGTCGCTATCGTCTGGGTGAAACCGGTGATGCGATTGCTAAACAAACCCGCGAAGCGGCGGCGCGTGCCGATGAATATGTGCGTGAGAATCCGTGGGCGGGAGTTGGTATTGGCGCAGCCATCGGCGTGGTGCTGGGCGTTCTGCTGTCGCGTCGTTAATTATGGCGGACACTCATCACGCGCAAGGGCCCGGTAAAAGCGTTCTGGGCATCGGGCAGCGAATTGTCACCATCATGGTCGAAATGGTGGAGACGCGTCTGCGGCTGGCGGTGGTTGAGCTGGAAGAAGAAAAAGCCAATATCTTTCAGCTTTTACTGATGCTCGGCCTGACGATGCTTTTCGCTGCATTTGGTCTTATGAGCCTGATGGTGCTGATTATCTGGGCCGTTGATCCGCAATATCGCCTGAATGCAATGATTGCCACCACTGTGGTGTTGCTGCTTCTGGCACTCATCGGCGGTATCTGGACGTTACGCAAGTCGCGCAAATCCACCTTGCTGCGCCATACGCGTCACGAACTGGCAAACGATCGACAACTTCTCGAGGAGGAGTCCCGTGAGCAGTAAAGTCGAACGTGAACAACGTAAGGCACAACTGCTTCGTCAGATCCAGCAGCAACGGTTGGATCTTTCCGCCAGTCGGCGTGACTGGCTGGAGGCAACGGGTGCCTATGATCGCCGCTGGAATATGCTGTTGAGCCTGCGTTCCTGGGCGCTGGTCGGCAGCAGCGTGATGGCTATCTGGACTATTCGTCATCCGAATATGCTGGTCCGCTGGGCCAGGCGCGGTTTTGGCGTCTGGAGTGCGTGGCGTCTGGTTAAAACCACCCTCAATCAGCAACAGCTTCGCGGTTAACTTCCTCTCTGGCCGGAACTATTCCGGCCTTATCCCTCAAATTTTTTGAAAATTTTTGACAGTTTTCCTTGCTAACAATCATCGTTCACCACGTTTATTATTCTCTCCATCGACAGCAATGACGCTAATACCGCGCTCTTGCAGAAAAAAACAATCAGCAGCCTGAGCGGCGCAGTGGAGAGTAAGATGAAAAAATTAGAAGATGTTGGTGTACTGGTAGCGCGTATTTTAATGCCGATTCTGTTTATTACGGCCGGCTGGGGAAAAATTACTGGCTACGCTGGTACTCAACAATACATGGAAGCAATGGGCGTCCCGGGCTTTATGCTGCCGCTGGTGATCCTGCTTGAGTTCGGTGGCGGTCTGGCAATCCTGTTCGGTTTCCTGACTCGCACCACCGCGCTGTTTACCGCTGGCTTTACACTGTTGACGGCGTTTTTTATTTCACAGCAACTTTGCTGAAGGCGTCAACTCGCTGATGTTCATGAAAAACCTGACAATTTCTGGCGGATTCCTGCTGCTGGCGATTACCGGACCGGGCGCGTATAGCATCGACCGCCTGCTGAATAAAAAAGTGGTAAGCACGCGCTATACTTAACGATAAAAAAACGAGGGGGAAACTCCTCGTTTCAGATTGTTGACAAAGTGCGCGTTGTTCATGCCGCATGCGGCGTGAACGCCTTATCCGGCCTACAAAAACATGCAAATTCAAAAGATTGCAGGAACTATGTAGGCCTGATAAGCATAGCGCATCAGGCAGTTTTGCGTTTGCCATCAGTCTCAAACGAGGAGAAACGCTCCTCGTTTTTGCTATTAGAGGAGAGAAAAATGGGTCAACTGATTGACGGCGTCTGGCATGACACCTGGTACGATACCAAATCCACTGGCGGTAAATTTCAACGTTCAGCTTCTGCATTTCGTAACTGGCTCACTGCCGATGGCGCGCCAGGCCCCACTGGAAAAGGCGGTTTTGCCGCAGAAAAAGATCGTTATCATCTCTATGTTTCACTCGCCTGCCCGTGGGCGCACCGCACGCTGATCATGCGTAAACTCAAAGGACTGGAACCGTTTATTTCCGTTTCCGTGGTGAATCCGCTGATGCTGGAAAACGGCTGGACCTTTGATGACAGTTTCCCGGGTGCAACCGGCGACACGCTCTATCAACATGAATTCCTGTACCAGCTTTATCTCCACGCTGATCCACACTACAGCGGACGAGTTACTGTCCCCGTGCTGTGGGACAAAAAGAACCACACCATTGTCAGCAACGAATCAGCAGAAATCATCCGCATGTTCAATACTGCGTTTGATGCGCTGGGCGCAAAAGCGGGTGATTATTACCCCCCTGCTCTGCAAACTAAAATTGACGAACTTAACGGCTGGATATACGACACCGTAAATAATGGCGTCTATAAAGCTGGTTTTGCCACCAGCCAGGAAGCGTACGACGAAGCGGTGGTGAAAGTGTTTGAATCGCTGGCGCGACTGGAACAGATATTAGGGCAGCATCGCTTCCTGACGGGTAACCAGTTAACCGAAGCCGATATTCGCCTGTGGACCACGCTGGTTCGTTTTGATCCGGTGTATGTCACCCACTTCAAGTGCGATAAGCACCGTATCAGCGATTACCTGAATTTGTATGGCTTCCTGCGCGATATCTATCAGATGCCGGGAATAGCCGAAACCGTCAATTTCGACCATATCCGTAATCACTACTTCCGCAGCCATAAGACCATCAACCCAACGGGAATTATTTCGATTGGCCCGTGGCAGGATCTCGATGAACCGCACGGGCGGGATGTTCGCTTCGGTTAAACAAAGGCACCCTTCGTGGTGCCTCTGGTTGTTGGCTAAGTGCGTGTTGTTATGTCGGATGTGGTGTGAACGCCTTATCTGACCTACAAAACATTGTACATTCAATATATTGCAGAACCCGCCCAGGCCAGATAAGCGTAGCGTATCTGGCGATTTTGCGCTTGCCCTTATCCTTCACCGCGCCTTATTAATTCATCGCGGTAATATTTACTGCAAATTCATTCATGTCTATTCTTAATTTGCTGCTTTAAAAACAAGTGATTGAGCAAAATTGAGGCAAAAATGGACTGGTATCTGAAAGTACTAAAAAATTATGTCGGTTTCCGGGGGCGTGCACGCCGCAAAGAGTACTGGATGTTTATTCTGGTCAACATCATCTTTACGCTCGTGCTGGGACTGCTGGATAAAATGCTGGGCTGGCAACGTGCCGGTGGCGAAGGCATCCTGACGACTATCTACGGCATTCTGGTATTTTTGCCGTGGTGGGCAGTACAGTTCCGTCGCCTGCATGACACCGACCGTTCAGCATGGTGGGTGCTACTGTTCTTAATTCCGTTTATCGGTTGGCTGATTATCATCATCTTTAACTGCCAGCCGGGGACGCCAGGCGAAAACCGGTTTGGACCTGATCCAAAACTGGAACAGGAATAATAATTAAGCACCTTGTGAAAGGTGCTTTATAGATTATTTTCCAGCGAACAACTTTGGAATTTCCCGCAGACACCAGGATTTTGCTTCCCCCATACTGTCGCGACGCCAGGCCATAATAATATCGATTTCACTGGTCGATTCCGGACTAACTACACGCAAACGCCCTTCAGCAATATCTTTTTCTACCATCGGGTACGGCATCGTTGCGACGCCAAGCCCTGCCAGCAATGCCTGACGTTTATCTTCAATGGTGCTGACCGTCAGGCGCGGTTGTTTATCCAGTAACTGTACGGTCAATACCGGGCGTTCACGAGCAGTATCTGCCACTGCAATTCCGCGATATTTCACGCGCGTCACTTCAGATAACGGTTCCGGCTCCTGATGAATCGGGTGCTCAGGCGCTGCCACGTAGACGTTCATCAAGGTGTAAAGCTTACGAGAGTTGATCTCCGACGAGGAACGAAAATGCATATCCGGCGCGATAACAATATCTGCTCGCCCCTGTTCCAGCCGCTCCCACGCCCCCGCCAGCACTTCGGTAATGATTGCCAGTTGGGTATTGGCTTTTGCCGCCAGTTTGTCGATCAACGGGAAAAAGGCAGGCGTGGGCACCAGCGCTTCAGTCACGATGGTGAGATGCGTTTCCCAACCACGCGCGAGGGCTTCGGCGTCGGTGGTCAGTTTATCTGCGGCTTCCAGCAGAACACGTCCCCGCTCCAGCAACATCCGCCCGACATTGGTGAATTTGGTGCGATGGCCCGAGCGGTCAAACAGCACCACATCGAGCTCTTCTTCCAGTTTTTGCATGGTGTAGCTAAGCGCGGAAGGCACGCGTCCCAGCTCATCGGCCGCCGCCGCAAAACTACCACGGCGATCGATCGCATCCATAACCCTTAGTGCTTCCAGCGTTAATGCCCTTTCTTTGGCCATTTCGTTCTCATTCAGGAAATTTGAACATACCGGGCAGAATATCTGGCTAACAATGTAGCGTCCAGCCCCTTACCATAAAAGGAAGTAAAGAGAGGTCAAGAATTATGATTACTACCCGAACTGCCAGGCAGTGTGGACAAGCAGACTACGGATGGTTGCAGGCCCGGTATACTTTTTCCTTTGGACACTACTTCGACCCTAAATTGTTAGGCTATGCCTCCCTGCGCGTGCTTAACCAGGAAGTGTTGGCTCCAGGGGCCGCCTTCCAGCCACGTACCTACCCAAAAGTTGATATTTTGAATGTGATTCTCGACGGAGAAGCAGAGTATCGGGACAGCGAAGGTAATCATGTTCAGGCCCGCGCCGGTGAAGCCTTATTGCTTTCTACTCAGCCGGGCGTGAGTTATAGCGAACATAATATCAGCAAGGACAAACCGTTAACGCGAATGCAGCTCTGGCTGGATGCTTGCCCACAACGGGAGAATCCGCTGATTCAAAAACTGGCGCTAAATATGGATAAACAGCAATTAATCGCCTCGCCAGATGGCGCGAAAGGTAGCCTGCAACTGCGCCAGCAGGTGTGGCTGCATCATATTGTGCTCGCCGAGGGAGAAAGCGCGAACTTTCAACTGCACGGTCCGCGTGCTTATTTGCAATCGATCCACGGTCAATTTCATGCGCTTACGCATCACGAAGAGAAAGCTGCGCTGACCTGCGGTGACGGCGCATTTATTCGTGACGAGGCTAACATTACACTCGTTGCTGATTCCCCGCTGCGCGCTTTGCTGATAGATTTACCTGTCTAGTTTTTTTACAGGGAGAAGATGATGAGTAAAAAATCGGCGAAAAAACGTCAGCCAGTAAAGTCCGTTGCGGCGAAAGAAACCACTCGCGCTACCAAAAGTTTTGGCTATGAAGAGATGTTGAGTGAGTTGGAGGCGATAGTCGCCGACGCCGAAATACGGTTAGCCGAGGATGAAGCTACCGCGTAAACACAGGTTGCCGGATGCGGCGTAAACGCCTTATCCGGCCTACAAAACCAACAAATTGCACAATCCGTAGGTCGGATAAGATGCGCCAGCATCGCATCCGGCATCAGGTACAAAACCCAACAACATCAACAAATCGCACAATCCGTAGGCCGGATAAGATGCGTCAGCATCGCATCCGGCATCAGGTACAAAACCCAACAACATCAACAAATTGCACAATCCGTAGGCCGGATAAGATGCGCCAGCATCGCATCCGGCATCAGGTATAACATCCGAAATCCGGCGCTTACCTGGCCTTACTGGCCATAATCTCGATAATCTGCCGATCCGTTTGCTGCATTGAATGACTTGCCAGCGCGCACAGGTTGGCGATTGACTGCTCAACATCATGCGCCACGATCCCTTCATTGCCGGTCACGGCGGTATCATCCAGCGCCATTAACACCGCTTTCCACGCCGCCGACGCACTGGTCGAAACCTTCATCGCGCAACTGTTCGACGCGCCATCGCAAATCATACCGCTAACATCACCGATCATGCTGCTGATTGCCATCGAGATGGTTTCATAACGCCCATCCACCAGCCATGCCATCCCAGCGGCGGCGCCCATTGCGGCGGTCGTTGCGGCACACAGCGCAGACAAACGCGGTAACTGGTTATGGATATAAATCGCGCTCAAATGCGAAAGCATCAGCGCGCGCGCCAGCCGTTCATCATCTGCCCCGAAGTGTTCCGCGACAACCACCACGGGCATTGTCGCGGTGATCCCCTGGTTGCCAGAACCGGAGTTACTCATTGCCGGAAGCGTTGCGCCCCCCATACGCGCATCGGATGCCGCGCTGGTACGAATCACAATTGACGAGGAGAGATCTTTCGCCAGCAAACCACGTGCACACTGTTTTTCCAGCGTCGCGCCAATATGCAGCCCCCAGTTCCCACTCAAACCTTCCTGCGATAACGCGCAATTTAACTTCGCAGAATCGAGAATAAAGCGGATCGCCTCAAACGGCACTTCATTGACGAACTTCAGGATCTCGGCCAGCGTCGTTCTGGAGAGCACCGCCAGCGGCGACTCTTGCTCGCCCTCTGCCACACACGCCTGCTGGGTAAAAACCACGCCATTGTGCGTCTCGATATGCACAATGTTGGTATGCCCGCCGACGATGGTCACACAAGCCCACTGCTCGCCGTTCCAGACTTTGGCGCGTGAGAAGAGGATTTCATCGCAAGGTTCCTGGATCTTGACCGAGACTTTCCCCGCTGCCAGCAACGCTTTGGCATCGGCAATTGCCTGCGCCGTTGCGTCTTTCAGCACTTCCAGCCCGGCGTTGGCATTTCCACCTAACGCCCCCAGCGCCGCCGCAATCGGCAGCCCCACCATTCCCGTACCGGGAACGGTGACGCCCAGACCGTTCTTCATCAGATTTGGCGAAACCCAGGCTTCTACACGTTCAACCGGACCTTCCAGTTCTGCCGCAGCAACCGCCGCCGCCAGCGCCAGTGAGATCGGTTCAGTACATCCCAGCGCCGGTTTTACTTCCTCCTGAACTGCAAGGATGTAACGCTGCCATAACGGATTTAAAGTCGAATCAAACATAATAAAAACCTTAAAATTTCAGGTAAATCATGAAAATGCCAGGAACGGAGAAACGCAAAGCAACAAACCGGTGATGATAATCAGGTACAGAGAGGCACCTTTGTATTTGTGCAATGCCGGTACTTTGTAAACCAACCACGCCGGGATCAGGCACCCTACCATGCCGAAAATTGGGCTACAGATAGAGGTAAAGCTCAACACTGGCGCATTCAGTACGATGGCGCTCCAGGCCAGTAAAATGGCGAAAATCATGATGCCGCGCTGAACGAGATTTTCGTTAATCTTCTCAGCTGGCATCTTGCGGCGCAGGATGTTCATTACGATCCCTTGCGTTGCTTCGCGAAAGCCTAAATAGACGCCAAAGAACGCTGTCATTACGGCAAAGATATTGAGGATGACGCTAACCACTTTCACCCATGCTGCACCGTCGCCGCTAATAAATTGAGCTGCAATCGCCAGCGCGGAAATATTCTGCTCATAGGCTTTTACTGCTTCGTCATGTCCCATCGCCAGAGTGAACGACACTGCGTAGAAAAAGACGGTGACAAACAGGATCCCAAACGCAATGTTCATCGCCCGCAACGCTTTGTGTCGTGCTACTTCGATCGATTTTTCTCGCGAACGATAGGAAATCACCATCGGGCTTAACGTCTGAATAAACAGAATCGAGGTCAAGGTAAACGGCAGTGTGATAATGGCGTTTTTCACCAGCAGCCCCAGCGGCGGCAGCGAACCTACGTTATACAGATGCCACATCCCGACCATCGATACACCCAGCGCCGCCACCACCAGCAGTTTGGTCAGCACCATGCCGGTCGAAATTTTGAATAACAGTTTCTCGCCGCGTGAAGAGATCGCTACCAGAATACAAATCAGTACCAGGCCATAAAACGGACTGTCAGACAGCAATCCTTCCGTCACGCCGAAAGTGTGCAGATAGGAGGCGCTATCGTTAGTGATGGCGGTGGAGTAAACAAACATCCAAATAACCAGCATCACAAAGTAAAGTGCACCTAATAAAATCCCCCAGTTTTTACCCAAATAACCACTAATGACACTCGGGTAATCTTTACACTCTGGAGATTCCGCCAGCGTATTAATAAACAATCGCTGAAACAGATACATTGCCGGGTAGCCAATCACTGATGAGAGCAGAAATACCCACAATCCCATCAATCCGACCTGCACCGGGAGAAAAACTATCCCCGCGCCAATCGCCATCCCAATACTCATAATCACCCAACCGGTGTCGGTACTGTCGAATTTGATAGCTTCACGCCATTCACTTTCACTCATTCCAGCACGACCCGCCGGGGTCGAAGCGTCTGCAATGACGCCTTTATTCGTTGCAATTTCCATAAGTTCTCGCTCAATATTTTGTAGGGCTTATTATTTTTTTCGAGCCGCATCAAGGCGATACGCGGTCTACGTTTTTTTTGCAGGCGAGTTATTAGAATGAAGAAATGATACGCGTGAGGTCAGAGAAAATCTTCACAATCAAGACTTTGAAATAGCAGTTATGGATAATAATTTTCTATCAAATCAATCTTAGAGAAATAGTTATTCTCTATTTGCGGCAGATCACAATAAAAAAGGGTGCACATTTTGTGCACCCCAGTATAAACGCGGATGAGATATCAGCCGCAGACCACTTTAATGGCCAGTCCTCCGCGTGAAGTTTCGCGGTATTTATCGTTCATATCTTTGCCGGTTTCGTACATCGTCTCGATAACTTTATCGAGAGAAACACGCGGTGCAGAAGTGCGTCCCATCGCCATCCGCGCGGCGTTCACGGCTTTAACAGCATTAATAGCATTGCGTTCAATACACGGAATTTGCACCTGCCCGGCAACCGGATCGCAGGTCAGTCCCAGGTTGTGTTCCATAGCGATTTCCGCCGCATTGCACACCTGCGCCGGGCTGCCGCCCAGCAGTTCGGTTAACCCTGCCGCCGCCATTGAACAGGCCACACCAATTTCGCCCTGACAGCCCACTTCCGCACCGGAAATGGAGGCATTCATTTTATACAGCGCACCGATAGCGCCAGCCGCCAGCAGAAAACGGGCAATGGAGCGCTCATTGAGCGGGCGGCGGAATTTATCGTAATAGGCCAGCACCGCAGGAATAATGCCGCAAGCGCCGTTAGTTGGCGCTGTCACAACACGTCCGCCAGCGGCGTTTTCTTCGCTGACTGCCAGAGCAAACATATTGATCCAGTCGATCACGTTCATCGGATCGTTAGAGATATTGTCGCTGGAAACCAGCAAACGTCGCAGCGCCACCGCCCGACGTGGCACATTGAGCGGGCCTGGCAGCACACCTTCGGTATTCATACCGCGTTCAATACCGTCATGCATCACCTGCCAGATACGCGAAAACCAGCATCAATTTCGGCTTTGCTACGTAGCGCCAACTCGTTTTGCAGCATCAAACCAGAAATAGATAACCCGTTGTAATCACACATTTTCAGCAGCTCACCTGCTGAATGGAAATCGTAAGGGACGAGCGTTTCAACATCCAGTGACAGGCCGAATTGTTCTTCTTCGACAATAAACCCGCCACCGACTGAATAATAGGTTTTGCTTAACAGTTCTTCCTGCTCTTTCCACGCGGTAATACGCATCCCATTCTCATGACGGGACAGCGTTTCCGCATGGAAAATAATGTTCTTTGCCACTGGGAAATCAACGACATGTGCGCCCGCTGCCACCGGCAACCTTCCGCTGCGCGTCACTAATTCAATAAATGCAGGTATCTCATCAATAACAACGTCCTGCGGACTATTTCCTGCCAGTCCCATGATGATAGCGATATCCGTGGCGTGACCTTTGCCCGTCAGTGACAACGATCCATAAAGATCGACCACAATGTGGCTCGTCGCGGTTAATAAGCCGCTACTTTCCAGCCGATCAATAAAACTTTTTCCGGCATTCATTGGCCCCACGGTATGCGAACTGGAGGGACCAATCCCAATTTTGAAAATATCGAATGCACTAATCATATCCACACCCTCGGATTGCCGTTCGTGAAGAGGAGCGGAGCGACCCTGCGATCGCCCCGCTCAGGAGCTTTACGCGTTGCGTACCGCGATAGCTTCAATTTCCAGCTTCACATCTTTCGGCAAACGCGCTACCTGCACACAGCTGCGTGTCGGGTAGGTCGCCTGATGCTCGTCAAAAAACTGCTTGTAAACTTCATTGATGGTGCCAAAGTCGTTAAGGTCGGTAATGAACACCGTCATCTTCACGATATCGCCAACGGTCAGCCCGGCAGCAACCACGATCGCTTTGACGTTTTCCAGACTTAAACGCGCCTGATCTTTCACATCCGCAGGGATCTCCCCGGTCTGCGGGCAAACCGGAATTTGCCCGGAGGTGAAGACCATGCTGCCTAAATCAACGCCCTGAACATACGGGCCGATTGCGCCTGGCGCACGTTGCGTTTCGATAATCTTTTTCATACATCCTCCGGCATCAAAGCGCCTGGGTAAAGGTACGTGAAATCACATCCTGCTGCTGTTCACGGGTCAGTGCGTTGAAGCGCACGGCGTAGCCAGAGACACGGATTGTCAGGTTCGGATATTTTTCCGGGTGCTCAATGGCATCCAGCAACATTTCCCGATTCATAACGTTGACGTTGAGGTGCTGACCGCCTTCCACATCCGCTTCGTGGTGGAAATAACCATCCAGCAGGCCGACAAGGTTGGTTTTGCGTACCGGATCTTCTTTGCCCAGCGCCGCAGGGACAATTGAGAAGGTGTACGAAATACCGTCTTTGGCGTAGGTGAACGGCAGCTTGGCAACGGAGGTCAGCGAAGCCACGGCCCCTTTGCGGTCACGACCGTGCATCGGGTTAGCACCTGGTGCGAACGGTGTACCGGCGCGACGACCATCCGGTGTGTTACCGGTTTTCTGGCCGTACACCACGTTAGAGGTGATGGTCAGAATCGACTGAGTTGGTACGGCGTTACGATAGGTTGGCAGGGCTTTAATTTTCTTCATAAAGCGTTCAACCAGGTCGCAAGCAATGCTGTCTACGCGCTCGTCGTTGTTGCCGTACTGCGGATATTCGCCGTCGATTTCAAAGTCCACCGCCAGGCCGTTTTCGTCACGGATTGGTTTCACGCGGGCATATTTGATAGCAGACAGGGAGTCCGTCGCCACCGACAGGCCCGCAATACCACATGCCATCGTGCGATAAACATCACGATCGTGCAGCGCCATCAGTGAGGCTTCGTAGCTGTACTTGTCATGCATGTAATGGATGATGTTCAGCGCGCTGATGTACTGCACTGCCAACCAGTCCATGAAATGGTCGAGGCTGCTCATGACTTTGTCGTAGTCCAGAACGTCGTCCATCAGTGGTGCTGTTTTCGGGCCGACCTGAATCTTCAGCTTCTCATCCACTCCGCCGTTAATTGCGTACAGCAGCGTTTTCGCCAGGTTAGCGCGCGCGCCGAAGAACTGCATCTGCTTACCAATCACCATCGGGCTGACGCAGCAGGCAATCGCGTAATCGTCGCTGTTGAAGTCAGTACGCATCAGATCGTCGTTTTCATACTGCAAAGAAGAAGTGACGATGGAGACTTGTGCCGCATATTTTTTGAAGGCAATCGGCAATGCTTCCGACCACAGAATGGTCAGGTTAGGTTCCGGTGCTGGCCCCATGGTGTGTAGTGTATGCAGATAACGGAAGGAGTTTTTGGTCACCAGCGTACGACCGTCCAGCCCCATCCCGCCGATGACTTCCGTTGCCCAGATAGGGTCGCCGGAGAACAGCGAATCAAATTCCGGCGTACGCAGGAAGCGCACCATGCGGATCTTCATGATGAAGTGGTCGATCAATTCCTGCGCCTGCTGCTCGTTGAGCACACCAGCTTTAAAGTCGCGTTCAATGTAGATATCGAGGAACGATGCAGTACGACCCAGCGACATCGCGCCGCCATTTTGCGATTTCACCGCCGCCAGGTAAGCGAAGTAGAGCCACTGCACCGCTTCCTGCGCATTCTGCGCTGGACGAGAGATGTCGAAGCCGTATTTCGCCGCCATTTCCTGAATCTGCAGCAGCGCATGACGATGTTCTGCCAGCTCTTCACGCAGACGGATGGTGGCTTCCAGATCTTGCCCTTTTTCCAGACGAGACTGGAGATCGGCAAATTGCAGTTCGCGTTCACGGACCAGATAACTGATGCCGTACAACGCCACGCGGCGATAGTCACCGATAATACGTCCACGGCCATAACCGTCCGGCAGACCAGTCAATACGCCAGATTTACGGCAGCGCAGCATATCCGGTGAGTAAGCATCAAATACGCCCTGGTTATGGGTTTTACGCAGATCGGTAAACACGTATTCAAATTCGCTGTCCATTTCACGGCCATAGGCGTGGAATGAACTTTTAATCATGTTGATGCCGCCGAACGGATGCAGCGCACGTTTCAGTGGCGCATCTGTTTGCAGGCCAACAATTTTTTCCAACGGCTGGTTGATATAACCGGCATCATGGGCAGTAATGGTGGTGGCAATATTGGTATCGAAATCAACCGGCGCATGGGTCGCGTTTTCGATACGAATACCTTCCATCACCTTTTCCCACAATGCCGTAGTGGCTGGCGTCGCTTCGGCGAGGAAAGATTCATCCCCTTCATACGGTGTATAGTTATGTTGAATAAAATCGCGGACATTAATTTCGTTTTTCCAGTCCGTACCTTTAAAGCCAAGCCATGCGTCGGCGTACAGCTTATCGCTGGTATCAATATCTACCTTCATGAAAAATAATCTCTCTACAATACTTCAACTAAATTATGCAAATTCTGCGGGTGCTTTAACTTTGCCTAAATGAATTGCATCTAGCGCAATCATTTTTTCTTCATTAGTCGGAATAACGGCGCAAATTACGCGCGCATTTTCACTGGACACAATTCTTTCACCGTAAGCGTTAGAGCGATTATTCATTTCTGCATCAATCTCTACGCCTAATACAGTCAAATGTTCCATGACCAGACGACGAATTAAACTTGAATTCTCACCTATTCCACCGGTGAATATAATTCCATCCAGGCGATGTAATGAGGCAGCGTGTCCGGCAATATGACGGGCAATTCGGTGAACAAACGTTTTAATTGCCAGTTGTGCACGTTCATGACCTTCATGCCAGGCTTTTTCCAGTACACGCAAGTCGGAAGAAAGACCGGAAATCCCCAATAGTCCCGATTCTTTATTCACCACGCGTTCCAGGTCGCTAAGACTCTGGTTGGTTTGGCTGGCCACCCAGGACATCGCGCCGAAGTCGACATCGCCACTGCGCGTCCCCATCATCAGCCCTTCCAGCGGCGTCATCCCCATTGAGGTATCCACGCTCTGCCCGTTACGAACCGCGCAAATAGACGCGCCATTGCCAAGATGCGCCACCACCAGGCCGGAGTCATCTTCCGCCAGATCCAGCAGAGAATGCGCACGCTGGGACACATAGCGGTGAGACGTGCCGTGGAAGCCGTAGCGGCGCACACCCTGCTCTTCGTAATATTTCCACGGCAGGCCGTATAAAAACGCTTCCGGGGCCATTGTCTGGTGGAAGCTGGTATCAAATACTGCTACCTGAGTTACGCCAGGAAATAATTGCTGGGCCGATTCAATGCCACTTAAATTGGCGTAATTATGCAGCGGCGCCAGTGGAGAAACGCGACGGATATTATCAATGACTTCATCGGTAATAATAGCGGACTCGGTAAAAATACTGCCGCCGTGAGCGATGCGGTGGCCAATTAAGGCCACGCTGTCATTTAAATTCCGTTTTTCCAGTTCAAACGCAATTGCCTTCAATGCACCTTCGTAGCTGTGGTGAGCCAGCGGTGCTGGCTCTCCTCCATTTACGGATAAGAATGCATTTTCCGAATTAATACCGTCGGCAATACCTGACATTAATACTTCACAGTTCGAGGCATCCAACACGGAAAACTTAATTGAAGACGAACCACAGTTAATAACCAAAACAACCGGAAATTCATTCATCTCTTTTCTCATCCTGAGTTACGGATTAAAACAGTTTGTACACGATGTTCAGGATGGTCAGCAGACCAATCACGGTAACAAACACGTTATCCAGACGACCACGGTATTTCGCCAGCGACGGCGCTTTACGGATGGCATACATCGGCAACAGGCACAGCAGTGAAGCGATAATCGGCGCGCCCATGGCTTCAATCAGGTCCAGAATGTTCGGGTTGGCGTAAGCAACTACCCAGGTGGAACCCATGATGAAGATCATGCTGATGGTGTTCAGTTTGCCGGAAGACACTTTCGTCTTATCGCCTTTGTAGCCGAACTTCAGTACCAGACCGTTCAGACCTTCCAGCGTTCCCAGATAGTGACCGAAGAAAGATTTGAAGATAGCAACCAGTGCGATGATAGAAGCGGCATATTCCAGTACGGTGGCGAACGTCGATTTCTCACCGGACATGGAAGCAAAGTGGTTAGCCAGATAAGAAAGCACCGGAATGTTCTGTGCTTTTGCTTCCGCCATGTTTGCCGGAGACAGCGTAAACAGGCAGCTGAAGGCAAAGAACATGACCACGGCAACCATCAGCATGCTGGCACGGGAGATGATCTGTGAGCATTTCTGCTCGGTGAAGTCGCGACCGAAGTCTTTCTCATACTCTTCACGCTTAGAAACCACGAAGGAAGAGACGATTGGCGAGAAGTTAAAGGAGAAGACCATGATGGAAATCCCCAGCCAGACGGTAATCAAGATACCGTCATGACCGGTTAACGTCAGCGCACTGAGGTCAACTTGATCAATAACAGCAGAGTTCCAGTAAGGGATCAGTGACAGAGAAATCAGTACCAGGCTGGCGATAAATGGCCATACCAGGTAACTCATCACTTTAACCATCAGATCCTTACCAAACCAAATGACGAACGCCATCAGCAGCAGCAGGAACAGCGCCACGAAGCCGCGGTTCAACGCCGCAAAGCCAAGCTGGTTTTCCCAGAACGTCATAAAGGTGTTGGTAATGGTTACGCCATAAATCCACAACAGTGGGCAAATCGCGAAGAAGTACAGGAACGTGATGACCACGCCACCCGTTTTACCAAAGTGCTCTTCCACCGTTTCCGTAATGTTGCCGGAAGGGTTAGAGCCTGAAAGACACAGACGCGCCAGCGCCCGGTGGCAATAAAACGCGATGGGGTATGCCAATACCAACATCAGAAGAATCGGGATCAGTCCGCCAAAACCTGCGCGGATAGGGAAGAACAGCACGCCGGCACCAATAGCTGTGCCGAACAAACCCAACGTCCATGTGGTATCTGATTTACGCCAGGACGATTGTTTTGTCTGGCTGGATACAATGCTATCTGAAGTACTCATATCCTATCCTCAACGAGATGATTAAGCGTCAACGAAACCGGTGATTTGAGAGACGCGAGAAAGATCGATATTGCCGCCGGAAATAATGCTGACGGTTTTTCTGTTTTGAATATATTGGTCTAATTTACCGCTTAACAAAGCAGCACATGCCAGAGCGCCTGCGCCTTCGGTGACGACTTTATTGCGCTGAATTAAGGCAATCATACTGTTTCTGATTTCGTCTTCGCTGACCAGCACGATGTCATCGACTAATTCACGAACGATTTGGTAAGTTAAATTACCCGGGCGGGCGACATCACAACCATCCGCCAGGGTGCCGGTAGTTCGGTGCGTGGTTATTTCTCCCGAGTGGAAAGAAGCCGCCATGCCGTGAACGTTTTCTGATTGCACACCAATAACACGAATTGTCGGGTTAATAGATTTAATCGCTACCGCAATACCAGCAATTAAACCGCCACCGCCAATTGGCACAATCACATTATCGACATCATAGAGATCTTCCATAATTTCCAGGCCAATCGTTCCCTGACCGGCAATCACTTTCGGATCATCATAAGGTGGGATAAAAATACGGCCTTCTGTTTCGACAATTTCGCTAACTTTGGCGATGGTGTCGTTAAAGTTGTCGCCGTGCAGAACAACTTCAGCGGAGTAGTCACATGTCGCCGCGACCTTGGATTTTGGCGCGCCTTTCGGCATTACTACTTTCCCGTCGATGCCCAGCATTGCGCAGGAGAGCGAAACCCCTTGCGCATGGTTACCCGCAGAACAGGCCACCACACCTTTGCGTTTTTCAGCATCAGTTAAAGAGCTTAATTTATTAAATGCGCCACGAATTTTAAATGAACCAGTACGCTGCATATTTTCAAACTTAAGGAATATTTCACCTTTGCAACGTTCACTAAAATAATTGGATCGAGGCATGCCTGTTTTATAAATTCGCCCAGCCAGTCGTTGTTTTGCTTCGATAATGTCATCAATAGCAACCGGGAGATCGTATGTAATATGCATGATAAACCTCTTAACCTGAATTAAATATGTAGGTAACCGTAACCGACACCCGAAAAAAGACAGGTGGATTATTTATGTTTGAGAAAAAACAAATAACTAATCAGCTTCTATTAATTGTCTTCGTCTACACCCATTATAAGATGAATACTCTTTGGCTAGTTCAACCAAAACCGATGCTGCTTTTTTAATACGATAATTTTTTGACCATACCGCGGCATATCGCGCCACGGGCAACGTTTCTTCAACCGGAATAGTAATAAATTGATTAGAACCAAAAGGTGAAGTCATATCACAAGGAATCACGGTTAAGAAATCAGCATTGAGAACAAGATTATAAATTGTCACGACTGAGTCGGTTTTAACGATGTTTTCAATACTGATGCCATTTCTTTGTAACGTGGTGAGAAGTTCGCTGTAGTATCCCATATTAGTTTGCGGCAACACCCACTGTTCGTTTTTCAACGACTCCAGCGTGGTAGTGCCGGTGCATGTTCGGGACTTGCTGGCCACCAGCACAAACTCGGACTCGAACAGCGGCTCAACATGCAAATCCTGAAGCTTCATCTCTGCACTTAATGTACCAATCGCAAAATCGAGGCGTCCGTCGCGGATAGCAGGTAAGAACGAGGACAACTGTGCTTCATACATTGAGACTTGCGCTCTCGGGAACACCTCTTTGAATTTGTTGATCATCCCGGACATAAAGGTAAAGCCAATTAGCGAAGGAAAACCAAATGAGACTTCCACCACGGCTTCAGAGGACATACCGCTTATCTCATTAACCATATTTTTCATTTCGCGGGTAATGGATTCGGAACGTGAGAGCAACAATTGACCAGCTGGCGTCAGCGTTACACCGGTATTTTTCCGTACCACTAATTCCACGCCAAAATAATCTTCAATATCGTTAATGATTTTACTTACAGCAGGTTGAGTTAAACCTAATTCTTTTGCAGCCGAGCCAATAGAGCCACTTCTGATGACTTCCTGAAAGACTACCAGGTGCTGCGTTTTAGGAAGAAGAATAGTGCTCATATCGACCTGCATTAATTACCTCATTGACGACATGAAGTGTATCAAAATGGAATGAATAGGATATGTGCGACCACTCACAAATTAACTTCCAATTGCTTTCCAGGCATCTACTTAAATCAATATAAATCTTTAATATCAATGAGTTGACATAATAAAATCAGCGTAAAGCCTGACTTTTATCAAAAAACATAGGGGGGGATAACCATATTTTATGGCGATAACAACACGCTTTATATGGCTTATTAAAAAAATGTCCTGCGACGATATTTCAAGCAAATATCGTGTATTTCTCAGGCAAATTTTAAGTTAAATTTAATGAGCAAGTTATCAAATTTTATTATAAACAAATCATATTTACAGGTAAATAATGCGCCGCGTCACATTTTTTCGCGGAATTTGTTGGTCACAAAACATCTATTTTATCAATATTTTAAAAAATCGAATACAGATATTGATCATCTCGAACAATTGATTAACGTCAACTTTTACCATCATAGCAGGACATCATTTTGTGAATGCAATCGTTTTCCATGATTTCTGCTGCCCCCATAATGCACGGATAGCATTTTGTGTTGATGATCACAAAACTAATAATTCATATTTGAAGGTAAGTAATCTCGGGAGACAACAAGGGTGACGAAAAAAGAGTATTTATACTGAAAAAAAGAAACTGACCGATAAGCCGCTTTCTTTTGAGTATAGTGTCGTGGACAGTCATTCATCTTACCGCCCCGCTAAAAGCAAAAACCCGCCAGTTTGCACTAGCGGGTTTTCGTTGAAGAGGTGAAACTGACCGATAAGCCGCTTTCTTTTAGGTATAGCGTCGTGGACAGTCATTCATCTTACTGCCGCACAAAAGCAAAAACCCGCCAGTTTGCACTGGCGGGTTTTCGTTGAAGAGGTGAAACTGACCGATAAGCCGGGTTCTGTCGTGGACAGTCATTCATCTAGGCCAGCAATCGCTCACTGGCTCAAGCAGCCTACCCGGGTTCAGTACGGGCCGTACCTTATGAACCCCTATTTGGCCTTGCTCCGGGTGGAGTTTACCGTGCCACGGACTGTTACCAGCCGCGCGGTGCGCTCTTACCGCACCCTTTCACCCTTACCTGATCCCACTCGCGTGGGCCATCGGCGGTTTGCTCTCTGTTGCACTGGTCGTGGGTTTCCCCCCCAGGCGTTACCTGGCACCCTGCCCTATGGAGCCCGGACTTTCCTCCCCTCCGCCCGTCTCCCCCGAAGAGGACGACGACGAAGCGGCGACTGTCTGGTCAGCTTCGGCGCGCAGTATAGAGGGTTTACACGCCCTTGTCACCCCGCGTTGCGCATTCCAATCGCCAGTGTTGCAGCAATATTGCGCGAAGCTCGGTAAATATTGTCATAAGCCCCGCTGAAAGCTTCATCCAGCGTAACAATACTGTTTAACACGCTGAATACAGCATCGATACCATGCTGGTGCACAACGCCAACATCCTTCGTAAGACTACCCGCAATGCCAATTACCGGTTTATTGTATTTCTTCGCCACATTAGCCACCCCAATCGGTACTTTGCCATGGATGCTCTGGCTATCAATGCGCCCTTCTCCGGTGATAACCAGCGTGCAATCATGAATATGTTCTTCCAGATTGAGCGCCGTAGTCACAATCTCAATACCGCTCTTTAGCTCTGCGCCAAGAAAAGCCATCAACGCAGCGCCCATTCCGCCCGCCGCACCTGCACCGGGGACGTCTTTCACATCAACATGCAGCGATTTTTTGATGACATCAGCATAGTGAGAGAGATTCTTGTCCAGTTCGACAATCGTGGCTTCATTCGCCCCTTTTTGCGGGCCAAAGATCCGCGAAGCGCCACTGTCGCCCACCAGCGGATTGGTGACATCACAGGCGACGCGAATCGTACAATTCTTTAAACGTGGATCGAGGCCACTGATATCAATGGTATTCAGAGTATTAAGACTGCCGCCGCCAAAGCCGATTTCATTGCCATTGGCATCGCTTAACTTCGCTCCCAGCGCCTGCATCATCCCTGCACCGCCATCGTTGGTGGCGCTGCCGCCAATGCCGATAATGATACTTGTTGCACCGCTCTCCAGCGCCTGCAGGATTAACTCCCCTGTGCCGCGTGAAGTGGTTACCAGCGGATCACGCTTTTCCGATGGCACCAGCGCCAGCCCACTGGCCGCCGCCATTTCGATAAACGCGGTTTTACCGTCGCCGGAGATCCCCCAACTGGCATTCACTTTCTCGCCCAGCGGCCCTGTAACCCAGGCGTGACGTTCAGCCCCCTGGGTGGCAGCAATCATCGCTTCCACCGTTCCTTCGCCACCGTCGGCAACAGGAACAGAAACGTACTGTGCATCAGGAAAAATTTCCCGAAATCCTTTTTCTATCGCCTGCGCAACCTCGCTGGCTGATAAACTTTCTTTATAAGAGTCTGGGGCGATTACGATTTTCATACCTTTGCCTGTTACCACATGACGCCGGGGGGCGTTTCTCTTATTCGGCCTGGATTCCAGGCCCGGATAGCAATAAGCCATCCGGGCACGACGTCATTAGCGAGTAACTTCGACTTTCGCCAGTTTTTCGTAGTAGCACGCAAGGGCGCTATGGTCTGCTATTCCCAGACCATCGGCACGCAGCGCTTGCATCATCTCCATAACCGCAGCCGTCAGCGGCAGTTGCGCGCCAACGCCGTGGGAGGTATCCAGCGCATTCGCCAGATCCTTAATATGCAGATCAATACGGAAACCTGGCTTGAAGTTACGGTCCATCACCATTGGCGCTTTCGCATCCAGCACGGTACTGCCCGCCAGTCCGCCACGAATTGCCTGATAAACCAGATCCGGGTTAACGCCTGCTTTGGTTGCCAGCGTCAACGCTTCTGACATCGCGGCAATATTCAGCGCCACAATGACCTGGTTGGCCAGTTTGGTGACGTTGCCTGCGCCGATTTCCCCGGTATGTACCACAGACCCCGCCATCGCTTTCATTAAGTCATAGTATTTGTCGAAAATAGCCTTATCGCCACCCACCATCACTGACAGAGTGCCATCAATCGCTTTCGGCTCACCACCGCTAACCGGAGCATCCAGCATATCAATGCCTTTCGCTTTCAGCGCTTCGCTGATTTCACGGCTTGCCAACGGTGCGATAGAACTCATGTCGATCAATACCGTGCCGGGTTTCGCGCCTTCAATAATGCCATTTTCACCCAGCGCCACTTCTTTCACATGAGGAGAGTTTGGCAGCATGGTAATGATGACGTCGCACTGTTCAGCGATCGCTTTAGCCGTAGCGGCTGTTTCTGCACCTGCAGCAATCACGTCAGCAATAGCTTCTGGGTTACGGTCAGCAACCACCAGCGAGTAACCTGCTTTCAGAAGGTTTTTACTCATTGGTTTACCCATAATACCTAGGCCAATAAAACCAACTTTCATAGTCATATCAATCATCTCTCTTGTTGCGGTGGTGGTTATTTTTTAAAGGTATCTGCCAGTTTCTGGGTGGCAGAGCGGAACACGCCGAGATCGCTACCAACAGCCACAAACGTCGCGCCCCATTCCAGATAACGACGCGCATCGGCTTCGACCGGTGCGAGGATACCGCTGGGTTTGCCGTGCGCTCTGGCACGGTTAAAAATATGTTGAATCGCTTTTTGTACATCCGGGTGTGATGCATTGCCGAGATGGCCTAATGCCGCAGCCAGATCGCTGGGACCGACGAAGATGCCGTCTACACCTTCGGTAGCGGCGATAGCATCGACGTTATCTACGCCTTGCTGACTTTCAATCTGGACCAGAATGGTGATGTTCTTGTTCGACTGTGCGAAATAATCCGCCACGGTGCCAAACATATTGGCGCGGTGAGAAACGGAGACGCCGCGAATACCTTCTGGTGGATAACGAGTAGATGCCACAGCTTGTACCGCTTCCTCTTCTGTTTCGACAAATGGAATCAGGAAGTTATAGAAACCGATATCCAGAAGACGCTTAATAATTACCGGTTCGTTGGTCGGCACCCGCACCACTGGCGCGCTGGGGCTACCTTTCAGGGCCATCAGTTGGGGAATAAATGTGGAGATATCGTTTGGCGCATGTTCGCCATCCAACACCAGCCAGTCAAAGCCAGCCAAACCAAGAACTTCAGTGCTAATCGGGTTAGAGAGAGCTGACCAGCAACCAATTTGTACCTGTTTCGCAGCTAGTGCGGCTTTGAATTTATTGGGAAAAATATCGTTATTCATCGCTTATACCTTTGCTTATTTCTGCAATTCCATACGTTTAATGTCGCCAACCACGAAGAGGTAGCAGACCATCGCCATCAGCGCCGAACATCCCACGAAAACCAGTGCTGCATTGAAGGAGTGCAGTTCACTTACCAGGTAACCAATCACCAGTGGAGTGACAATGGAGGCAACATTGCCAAAGACGTTAAATACGCCGCCACAGAGGCCAACAATCTCTTTCGGCGCGGTGTCAGAAATCACCGGCCAGCCCAGCGCACCAAATCCTTTGCCAAAGAAGGCCAGCGCCATCAGCATGACCACCAGCGTGGTGTTGTTGGTGTAGTTACATAAGATGATGGTGGAAGCCAGCAACATTCCCAGTACAATCGGTAGCTTACGAGCCAGGGTCAGTGACAAACCGCGTTTGATCAGATAATCCGAGAAGACACCACCGAGCACGCCTCCAGCAAAACCACACAGTGCCGGAATCGAGGCAACCAGGCCTACCTTCAGAATCGACATACCTTTTTCCTGCACCAGATAAATCGGGAACCAGGTAAGGAAGAACCAGGTGATGGTGTTGATAAAATATTGTCCGAAAAATACACCCAGCATCATGCGACTGGAGAGCAATTGCTTGATGTAATGCAGTTTGGGACCGCTTGCCACTGCACTGCCCGGCTTTTTATGGTCCATATCAACCACCGCGCCATTTTCAGAGATAAACTTCAACTCTTCCGCGGACATACGTGGGTGATCGGTCGGGTTATGAATCAACTTGATCCACAGCGCCGTCAGCACAAAACCAATCACTCCCATAACGGTAAAGACGTGCTCCCAGCCCCAGGCAAAAGTCAGCCAGCCAAGCAGCGGTGAGAAGAGCGCCAGCGAGAAATATTGCGCCGAGTTAAAGATGGCGGAGGCAGTACCACGTTCTTTCGTCGGGAACCAGGCCGCGACAATACGGGCGTTCGCCGGGAATGACGGCGCTTCCGAAAACCCCAGCATAAAGCGCATAAAGAACATGGAGATCCCTGCCCAGGCCAGCGGGAACATATCAACAAAGCCTTGCAGGAAGGTGAACAGCGACCAGAAAAAGAGGCTGTAAGTGTAAACTTTCTTCGAGCCAAACTTATCAAGCAGCCAGCCGCCGGGGATTTGCATCAGCAGGTAGGCCCAGCCAAAAGCGGAGAAGATGTAACCCATCGAAACCGCACTTAACTGCAACTCTTTTGCCACTTCGGTACCAGCAATAGACAGCGTTGCACGATCGGCGTAGTTAACGGCGGTAACAATAAAAATAATCAGTAATATTAAATAGCGGGTATGCACGCCTTTCTTTTTTTCGTCAACGGTGTCCAGAATCATTTTATTTACCTCGGGTACTTATGCTGATTTTTATTATTATGGAGAAGATGTTATTTATGAGTTTCATTTATGCCGTAATGACAATGAACTCGGGAATCAGTATAAGCAGCGCGAGAATAATAATCATTGTGCAAATGCTAATTTAATTAATGCGATTTAAATATTATTTTGAGCATATGCACATAAGGTTGCGCGCTAAAGCACAGATTTACGCATTGCCTTGCCGGGCGGTACTGCAATCCCTGAAATGATTGACATTGATCACATTTCTGCGTTTAAACTCCTGACATTCTTATTTCACCCAATGAAGTCATTTATTTTTAAATGAGGCCAGGCCCTCATTTTAATAACCCCTGGCTGGAGAATATTGCACAATGGCCAACATCGAAATCAGACAAGAAACGCCGACTGCGTTTTATATAAAAGTTCACGACACAGATAATGTGGCAATTATTGTTAATGATAATGGCCTGAAAGCAGGAACGCGTTTTCCGGACGGACTGGAATTAATTGAACATATTCCTCAGGGGCATAAAGTCGCATTGCTGGACATTCCGGCTAATGGTGAAATTATTCGTTATGGCGAAGTGATTGGTTACGCCGTGCGCGCAATCCCACGCGGAAGCTGGATCGACGAATCAATGGTAGTACTACCGGAAGCGCCGCCGTTACACACGCTACCACTGGCAACCAAAGTCCCGGAACCCTTACCGCCGCTGGAAGGTTATACCTTTGAGGGCTATCGCAATGCTGATGGTAGCGTGGGTACCAAAAACCTGCTCGGCATTACCACCAGCGTCCACTGTGTGGCAGGCGTGGTGGATTACGTAGTAAAAATCATTGAGCGCGATCTGCTGCCAAAATACCCGAACGTCGATGGCGTGGTGGGACTGAATCATTTGTACGGTTGTGGCGTGGCGATTAACGCACCGGCGGCAGTTGTGCCTATCCGTACCATTCACAATATCTCGCTGAACCCTAACTTTGGCGGCGAAGTGATGGTGATTGGCCTGGGCTGTGAAAAGTTACAGCCTGAACGCCTGCTGATTGGAACGGATGATGTGCAAGCTATTCCAGTAGAAAGCGCCAGCATTGTCAGCTTGCAGGATGAAAAGCATGTCGGTTTTCAGTCCATGGTCGAGGATATTTTGCAGGTCGCCGAACGCCATTTGCACAAACTGAATCAACGGCAGCGAGAAACCTGTCCGGCTTCAGAACTGGTTGTCGGCATGCAGTGCGGTGGCAGCGATGCCTTTTCTGGCGTAACGGCAAACCCGGCGGTTGGATATGCGTCTGATTTACTGGTGCGCTGCGGTGCAACGGTGATGTTTTCAGAAGTAACGGAAGTGCGTGACGCGATTCATCTACTGACACCGCGCGCCATTAACGAAGAGGTCGGCAAACGGCTGCTGGAGGAGATGGAGTGGTACGATAACTATCTCAATATGGGAAAAACCGACCGCAGCGCCAACCCTTCGCCGGGCAACAAGAAAGGCGGTCTGGCAAACGTGGTAGAGAAGGCACTCGGCTCCATTGCTAAATCGGGTAAAAGCGCAATTGTTGAAGTGCTGTCGCCTGGTCAACGCCCGACTAAACGCGGATTAATTTACGCCGCGACGCCAGCCAGCGATTTTGTCTGTGGCACGCAACAGGTGGCTTCGGGTATCACCGTGCAAGTGTTTACGACCGGTCGCGGCACGCCGTATGGCCTGATGGCGGTACCCGTCATTAAAATGGCGACCCGCACCGAGCTGGCAAACCGTTGGTTTGACTTAATGGATATCAACGCAGGCACCATCGCTACCGGCGAAGAAACCATTGAAGAGGTGGGCTGGAAGCTGTTCCACTTTATTCTCGACGTCGCCAGCGGGAAGAAGAAAACCTTCTCGGATCAATGGGGACTGCATAACCAGCTGGCGGTGTTTAACCCGGCACCGGTGACCTGATAATTCAATTCGTATTATGCCCGATAGCACACGTTTATCGGGCATATTGAGTCACAGCGAAGACGCGTGATCCCCGACCAGAATCACTTCAACCCCAGCCTTTCGCAGTCCTTCCAGACTATCCGCAGGAATGCCTTCATCAACAATGATCATGTCGATCCGCTGGGTATCGATGATCTTATGTAGGCTGGAGCGGTTGAACTTACTGGAATCGGTGACCACGATGATCCGTTCCGCAACTTCGCACATCCGGCGGTTTAAACGGGCTTCATCTTCATTATGCGTGCTGACGCCGCGCTCCAGATCAATAGCATCTACGCCAAGAAACAGCATATCGAAGTGGTAATTTTGCAGCGATTGCTCAGCCTGATCGCCGTAAAAAGATTGCGATTGACGGCGCAAATGCCCGCCGGTCATCAGCAGCTCAACGCCTTCCGCTTCCAGCAAAGCATTGGCCACGTTCATACCGTTGGTCATCGCAATTACGTCAGTGTGCTTGCGCATCAGACGAGCAATCTCAAAAGTGGTGGTCCCGGAGTCGAGGATCACCCGATGACCTGGCTGAATCAACTCAACGGCAGCTTTCGCAACGCTGCGTTTCATCGCCGTGTTGAGCGCACTTTTATCTTCCACTGATGGCTCGACTGACGGCGTCGTGCTATCGCAGATCAACGCGCCCCCATAGGCTCGCACAGCGATCCCCTGCTTTTCCAGAAACGCCAGATCGTTACGGATCGTCACAGTAGATACACCATACAATGCCGATAGATCATTAACTTGCACACTTCCTTGCTGGCGCAGGCGTTGAATGATCTGCTCTCGTCGCTCACTGGTGCCTGTCACTCGCTTCTCGCCTGAAGCGTCGGTATTACTCATAGTAAGTCCTTTCGTAAAACTTTCGTTTCATTTCGTTTTGCCTATTAACGCCTTTCTATTAAGCAATTGCAAGCCCACCTTGCCCATTGACGCAAGCTACGCTCGTTTCAGTGGCTTTCATTATGTTTCTTTTGTGAATCAGATCAGAAAACTATTATCTTTCGTTTTATTTTTATCTCACCATGTCGCAGTATCAATTGAAACAAAACGAAAGATTAAAGTTGCAGTAATCTGAACTGGAGAGGAAAGTGAAACATCTGACAGAAATGGTGAGACAGCATAAAGAGGGCAAAACAAATGGGATTTATGCCGTTTGTTCCGCACATCCGCTGGTGCTGGAAGCTGCAATCCGCTACGCCTGTGCAAACCAAACGCCGCTACTGATTGAAGCGACGTCCAATCAGGTGGACCAGTTCGGCGGTTATACCGGAATGACGCCAGCCGATTTTCGCGGCTTTGTTTGCCAGCTTGCTGACTCGCTGAATTTCCCACAGGACGCGTTGATTCTGGGTGGCGACCATCTGGGGCCAAACCGCTGGCAAAACCTGCCTGCCGCTCAGGCGATGGCCAATGCCGATGATTTGATTAAAAGCTACGTCGCGGCAGGATTCAAAAAAATTCACCTTGATTGCAGCATGTCCTGTCAGGACGATCCGGTTCCCTTAACCGATGGCATCGTTGCCGAACGCGCCGCTCGTCTGGCGAAAGTGGCGGAAGAAACCTGCCGTGAACATTTTGGCGAGGCCGATCTGGTGTATGTCATTGGCACCGAAGTTCCGGTGCCTGGCGGCGCACATGAAACCTTAAGCGAACTGGCTGTCACCACGCCGGATGCCGCCCGCGCCACGCTGGAAGCCCATCGTCACGCTTTTGAAAAGCAAGGTCTGAATGCCATCTGGCCGCGCATCATTGCGCTGGTAGTTCAGCCTGGCGTCGAATTCGATCACACCAACGTTATTGATTATCAGCCCGCCAAAGCGACCGCCTTAAGCCAGATGGTCGAAAACTACGAAACGCTGATTTTCGAAGCGCACTCTACCGATTATCAAACGCCGCAATCGCTGCGCCAGCTGGTGATTGACCACTTTGCCATTCTGAAAGTTGGCCCGGCGCTGACCTTTGCTCTGCGTGAAGCTCTGTTCTCTCTGGCAGCGATTGAAGAAGAACTGGTGCCAGCAAAAGCCTGCTCTGGTCTGCGTCAGGTGATGGAAAACGTGATGCTCGACCGCCCGGAATACTGGCAAAGCCACTACCACGGTGACGGCAACGCGCGTCGTCTGGCGCGTGGTTATAGCTATTCGGATCGCGTGCGTTACTACTGGCCGGACAGCCAGATTGATGACGCTTTCGCCCATCTGGTTCGTAATCTGGCGGATGCGCCTATTCCGCTGCCGCTCATTAGCCAGTATCTGCCGCTGCAGTATGTGAAAGTTCGCTCCGGCGAGCTGCAGCCAACGCCACGGGCGTTAATTATCAACCACATTCAGGACATCCTGGCGCAGTACCACACAGCCTGTGAAGGCCAATAACCAAAACAAAGAGGAAGACGCTATGCCAAATATTGTTTTAAGCCGGATTGATGAACGCTTGATTCACGGTCAGGTCGGCGTTCAGTGGGTCGGATTTGCGGGGGCAAATCTGGTGCTGGTAGCCAATGATGAGGTTGCCGAAGATCCGGTACAACAAAACCTGATGGAAATGGTACTGGCAGAAGGGATCGCCGTACGTTTCTGGACGCTGCAAAAAGTTATCGACAACATTCATCGCGCCGCCGATCGGCAGAAAATCCTGCTGGTTTGTAAAACACCCGCCGATTTCCTGACGCTGGTGAAAGGTGGCGTCCCGGTTAGCCGCATTAACGTTGGCAATATGCACTACGCCAATGGCAAGCAGCAAATCGCCAAAACGGTTTCTGTGGATGCGGGCGATATCGCAGCATTTAACGACCTGAAAGCCGCTGGGGTGGAATGCTTCGTTCAGGGCGTCCCGACAGAGCCTGCTGTGGACCTCTTTAAATTACTTTGAGGGATTCATCATGGAAATCAGTCTGTTGCAGGCATTTGCGTTGGGCATTATCGCCTTTATCGCTGGCCTGGATATGTTTAACGGCTTAACCCATATGCACCGCCCGGTGGTTCTCGGCCCGTTGGTCGGGCTGGTACTTGGCGATCTGCATACCGGTATTTTAACCGGCGGTACGCTGGAACTGGTGTGGATGGGGCTGGCCCCTCTGGCGGGCGCACAGCCGCCTAACGTGATTATCGGTACTATCGTCGGCACGGCGTTTGCCATTACTACTGGCGTGAAACCCGATGTCGCGGTCGGTGTCGCCGTACCTTTCGCTGTCGCAGTACAGATGGGGATTACCTTCCTGTTCTCGGTGATGTCTGGCGTGATGTCCCGCTGCGACCGAATGGCGGAGAACGCCGATACACGCGGCATTGAGCGTGTGAACTATCTGGCGCTGCTGGCGCTCGGCATCTTCTATTTTCTCTGCGCTTTCCTGCCTATCTACTTCGGCGCGGAACATGCCAAAACCATCATTGATGTCCTGCCGCAACGATTAATCGACGGCCTCGGCGTCGCGGGCGGCATCATGCCAGCAATCGGTTTTGCCGTGCTGCTGAAAATCATGATGAAAAACGTCTACATCCCCTACTTCATCCTGGGCTTTGTTGCCGCCGCCTGGCTCAAGCTGCCGGTGCTGGCTATTGCTGCCGCTGCGCTGGCGATGGCGCTGATCGACCTGCTGCGTAAATCTCCTGAACCGACTCAACCTGCGGCACAGAAAGAGGAATTTGAAGATGGCATCTAATCAAACCACCCTGCCGAACGTCAGTGAAAACGAAGAAACATTGCTGACTGGCGTCAATGAAAACGTGTATGAAGATCAGAGCATTGGCGCGGAGCTGACGAAAAAAGATATCAACCGCGTCGCCTGGCGTTCCATGCTGTTACAGGCTTCTTTTAACTACGAACGTATGCAGGCTTCCGGCTGGTTGTACGGTCTGCTGCCTGCTCTGAAAAAGATCCACACTAATAAACGCGACCTGGCGCGCGCCATGAAGGGGCATATGGGTTTCTTCAATACCCATCCATTTCTGGTGACGTTTGTTATCGGCATTATCCTTGCGATGGAGCGTTCTAAGCAGGACGTTAACAGTATTCAGAGCACCAAAATTGCCGTCGGTGCGCCACTTGGCGGGATTGGCGATGCGATGTTCTGGCTAACGCTACTGCCGATTTGTGGCGGGATAGGTGCAAGCCTCGCACTACAAGGCTCTATTCTCGGCGCAGTCGTCTTTATTGTGCTGTTCAACGTGGTGCATCTTGGTTTGCGTTTTGGTCTTGCGCATTACGCGTATCGAATGGGCGTGGCAGCGATCCCGCTGATTAAAGCGAATACCAAAAAAGTCGGCCATGCAGCGTCTATCGTTGGGATGACGGTAATCGGTGCGCTGGTGGCAACCTATGTTCGCTTAAGTACCACGCTGGAAATCACGGCAGGCGACGCAGTGGTTAAGTTACAGGCTGATGTTATCGACAAATTGATGCCTGCCTTCTTACCGCTGGTCTACACCCTGACCATGTTCTGGCTGGTACGCCGCGGCTGGAGTCCGCTGCGCCTGATTGCGGTGACCGTGGTTCTCGGCATCGTCGGTAAATTCTGTCATTTCCTTTAAATACAATGAGGTATTAGATGTTAAGTATTATTTTGACAGGGCATGGCGGATTTGCCAGCGGCATGGAAAAAGCAATGAAGCAAATCCTCGGCGAGCAATCACAGTTTATTGCCATCGATTTTCCCGAAACCTCAAGCACCGCGCTGCTTACATCGCAGCTTGAAGAGGCCATTGCCCAACTGGATTGTGAAGACGGCATTGTTTTTCTGACGGATTTGCTGGGCGGCACGCCGTTTCGCGTAGCGTCAACGCTGGCGATGCAAAAACCGGGCTGTGAAGTGATCACCGGCACCAATTTGCAACTGCTACTGGAGATGGTGCTGGAGCGCGAAGGGTTAAGCGGTGAAGAGTTCCGTGTGCAGGCGCTGGAGTGTGGACATCGTGGGCTGACCAGTCTGGTGGACGAGTTAGGCCGCTGCCATGAGGAATGTCCGGTCGAGGAAGGGATATGACACACGTTCTGCGCGCCAGAAGGCTGCTGACTGAAGAGGGATGGCTCGATGACCATCAGTTGCGTATTGCTGACGGTGTAATCGCAGCAATCGAACCGATTCCAGTGGGCGTGACTGAACGCGATGCGGAACTGCTCTGCCCCGCTTACATCGACACCCATGTACATGGTGGTGCGGGCGTTGATGTGATGGATGACGCGCCGGATGTACTCGACAAGCTGGCAATGCACAAGGCACGCGAAGGTGTCGGCAGTTGGTTACCGACCACCGTAACCGCGCCGCTTAATACCATTCATGCGGCGCTGAAACGTATTGCTCAACGTTGCCAACGCGGCGGACCTGGTGCGCAAGTGCTGGGGAGTTATCTCGAAGGACCGTACTTCACGCCGCAGAATAAAGGCGCGCATCCGCCGGAGCTGTTCCGCGAGCTTGAAATTGCCGAGCTGGATCAATTGATTGCCGTTTCTCAGCACACCTTACGCGTGGTGGCGCTGGCACCGGAAAAAGCGGGCGCGTTACAAGCCATTCGTCATCTTAAACAGCAAAACGTACGGGTGATGCTGGGGCATAGCGCAGCAACCTGGCAACAAACCTGCGCTGCGTTTGATGCTGGTGCCGACGGCCTGGTGCATTGCTATAACGGGATGACAGGTTTACATCACCGCGAACCGGGAATGGTTGGCGCGGGATTAACGGACAAGCGCGCCTGGCTGGAACTGATAGCCGATGGGCATCATGTGCATCCGGCGGCGATGTCGCTGTGTTGTTGCTGTGCGAAAGAGAGAATCGTACTGATCACCGACGCGATGCAGGCAGCCGGGATGCCGGATGGTCGTTATACGTTATGTGGTGAAGATGTGCAGATGCGCGGTGGCGTTGTCCGTACCGCGTCCGGTGGGCTGGCGGGCAGTACGCTGTCTGTCGATGCGGCAGTGCGCAACATGGTCGAGTTGACGGGCGTAACGCCTGCGGAAGCCATCCATATGGCGTCGCTGCATCCGGCGCGAATGCTGGGTATTGATGGTGTTCTGGGATCGCTTAAACCGGGCAAACGCGCCAGCGTCGTTGCGCTGGATAGCGGGCTGCATGTGCAACAAATTTGGGTTCAGGGTCAATTAGCTTCGTTTTAATTGTTTGCTCCGTTGTTGGGCCTTCACTTCCCCCGTAAGGCCTTTCTTTTTCTTTCGTTTTGATCTGAGCAGTGGTGTCGGATGCGACGCTGACGCGTCTTATCCGACCTACAGTTGGTGACCGTAAGGCCGGATAAAGCGTTTACGCCGCATCCGGAAATCCCTTTTGCTTCCCTTATCTTTTCTTTCAACGATCACAGATTTCGTTTTATTTCCTTTTTCTCCATTGAACTTTCAGTTTCTTTTCTATAGATTTTAATCAACGAAAGAAATCACTAAGTGAAATGAAACGAAAGGCAAGCGAAAGCTACCACGCCGGAAGTCAAGTTCATCAGACTAAGGATTGAGTTATGCCAGAAAATTACACCCCTGCTGCCGCGACCACCGGCACATGGACTGAAGAAGAGATCCGCCATCAGCCTCGCGCATGGATCCGTTCACTCACCAACATCGACGCGCTACATTCCGCGCTCAATAACTTCCTTGAACCGTTATTGCGCAAAGAGGATCTGCGGGTAATCCTGACCGGAGCCGGAACATCGGCATTTATCGGTGACATCATCGCGCCGTGGCTTGCCAGCCATACCGGCAGAAACTTCAGCGCTGTACCGACCACCGATCTGGTCACCAATCCGATGGACTACCTGAACCCAGCTCATCCGCTGCTGTTGATCTCCTTCGGGCGTTCCGGCAACAGCCCGGAAAGCGTCGCCGCCGTGGAGCTGGCGAATCAGTTTGTACCAGAATGCTATCACCTGCCGATCACCTGCAACGAAGCGGGCGCTCTTTACCAAAACGCGATCAACAGCGACAACGCGTTCGCCCTGCTGATGCCCGCAGAAACACACGATCGCGGCTTTGCGATGACCAGCAGCATTACCACCATGATGGCCAGCTGCCTTGCGGTTTTCGCACCTGAGACGATCAACGGCCAAACCTTCCGCGATGTGGCGGATCGTTGCCAGGCGATCCTGACCTCACTGGGCGATTTCAGCGAAGGTGTGTTTGGTTACGCACCGTGGAAACGGATCGTTTATCTCGGCAGCGGTGGCTTACAGGGCGCAGCACGCGAGTCGGCGCTGAAAGTGCTGGAACTGACGGCGGGTAAGCTGGCGGCCTTTTATGATTCCCCGACCGGATTCCGTCATGGCCCGAAATCGCTGGTCGATAACGAAACGTTGGTGGTGGTGTTTATCTCCAGCCACCCTTACACCCGTCAGTATGATCTTGATCTGCTGGCAGAACTCCGCCGTGACAACCAGGCAATGCGCGTAATCGCCATCGCCGCGGAAAGCACCGACGTTATCGCCGCTGGCCCGCATATCATCCTGCCGCCATCCCGTCACTTTATCGACGTTGAACAGGCATTTTGCTTCCTGATGTACGCCCAGACGTTTGCACTGATGCAGTCGTTGCACATGGGCAATACGCCGGATACCCCATCAGCCAGTGGCACCGTAAACCGCGTGGTGCAAGGCGTAATCATTCATCCGTGGCAGGCATAAGAGGATCGCATTATGAGCATTATCTCCACCAAATATCTGTTACAGGACGCCCAGGCCAATGGCTACGCGGTGCCAGCCTTTAACATTCATAACGCCGAGACGATCCAGGCGATCCTCGAAGTATGTAGCGAAATGCGATCGCCAGTGATCCTCGCCGGGACGCCGGGGACCTTTAAACATATTGCGCTAGAAGAGATTTACGCTCTGTGTAGCGCCTATTCCACAACCTACAACATGCCGCTGGCGCTGCATCTCGACCACCACGAATCACTCGATGATATTCGCCGAAAAGTCCACGCAGGCGTACGCAGTGCGATGATCGACGGCAGCCACTTCCCGTTTGCCGAGAACGTGAAGCTGGTGAAATCAGTGGTCGATTTCTGTCACTCGCAGGATTGCAGCGTGGAAGCAGAACTGGGCCGTCTGGGCGGTGTTGAAGATGACATGAGCGTCGACGCCGAAAGCGCGTTCCTGACCGACCCACAAGAAGCCAGACGCTTTGTCGAACTGACTGGCGTCGACAGCCTAGCGGTAGCGATTGGTACGGCGCACGGCTTATACAGCAAAACGCCGAAGATTGATTTCCAGCGGCTGGCGGAAATTCGTGAAGTGGTGGATGTTCCTCTGGTGCTGCATGGTGCCAGCGATGTTCCTGATGAATTTGTCCGCCGCACTATTGAGCTTGGTGTAACAAAAGTGAACGTTGCCACGGAATTGAAAATTGCCTTCGCAGGTGCGGTAAAAGCCTGGTTTGCGGAAAATCCGCAGGGTAATGATCCTCGTTATTATATGCGTGTCGGTATGGATGCGATGAAAGAAGTCGTCAGAAATAAAATTAATGTCTGTGGTTCAGCGAATCGAATTTCCGCGTAATCATTAATTTTATACGATTTTTCAGAATGCACTGCCCGATTAATATCGGATAGTGCCTTAATGGTAAAGGAGATAACTAAACCTTAATAAATACATCAGTACAATATCGCAACAATAATATATTTAAAAAGATTATATTATTCAACTTTATGGTGAGGATTACACAATGAGCAGTCCAAATATTCTCTTAACCCGTATTGATAACCGTCTGGTTCATGGCCAGGTTGGCGTGACCTGGACATCCACTATCGGTGCGAATCTGCTGGTGGTCGTAGATGATGTCGTCGCGAACGATGATATTCAACAGAAATTGATGGGGATTACCGCGGAAACCTACGGCTTTGGCATTCGTTTCTTTACTATCGAAAAAACCATTAATGTTATCGGCAAAGCTGCGCCGCATCAGAAGATCTTCCTGATTTGCCGGACGCCACAAACGGTACGTAAATTGGTCGAAGGTGGTATTGACCTGAAAGATGTCAACGTCGGTAATATGCATTTCTCGGAAGGGAAAAAGCAAATCAGCAGTAAAGTGTATGTCGATTCTCAAGATCTCACGGACTTACATTTTATTAAACAACGCGGCGTAAATGTTTTTATCCAGGACGTCCCCGGCGATCAAAAAGAACAAATTCCTGACTAAATTTAAAATCGCCTTAATATTGGTTTGAGGTAATAAAAATGCATGAAATAACCCTAATTCAGGGGCTATCCCTGGCGGCGTTAGTTTTCGTTCTGGGGATTGATTTTTGGCTGGAAGCCTTATTTTTATTCCGCCCGATAATCGTTTGTACCCTCACTGGCGCTATTCTCGGTGATATTCAGACCGGTTTAATTACCGGTGGTCTGACAGAGCTGGCTTTCGCCGGATTAACCCCTGCCGGTGGTGTTCAGCCGCCCAACCCGATTATGGCAGGGCTAATGACTACCGTCATTGCGTGGTCTACGGGCGTCGATGCCAAAACGGCAATTGGTCTTGGCCTGCCGTTTAGTTTGTTAATGCAGTACGTCATTCTGTTCTTCTATTCCGCTTTCTCATTATTTATGACCAAAGCCGATAAATGCGCGAAAGAGGCGGATACAGCAGCGTTTTCCCGACTTAACTGGACAACGATGCTGATTGTCGCTTTAGCGTATGCGGTAATTGCTTTCCTCTGTACTTACCTAGCGCAGGGCGCGATGCAGGCGCTGGTGAAGGCGATGCCCGCCTGGCTGACCCACGGCTTTGAAGTGGCTGGCGGCATTCTACCTGCCGTTGGTTTTGGTCTGCTGCTGCGCGTGATGTTCAAAGCGCAATATATCCCTTACCTGATCGCTGGTTTCCTGTTTGTTTGCTACATCCAGGTCAGCAACCTGTTGCCGGTTGCCGTGCTGGGCGCAGGCTTTGCGGTGTATGAGTTTTTCAATGCGAAATCCCGGCAACAAGCGCAACCGCAGCCCGTTGCCAGTAAAAATGAAGAAGAGGACTACAGCAATGGGATCTGAAATCAGTAAAAAAGATATCACCCGTCTGGGCTTTCGTTCGTCACTCCTGCAAGCGAGCTTTAACTACGAAAGGATGCAGGCGGGCGGTTTTACCTGGGCGATGTTGCCGATCCTGAAAAAGATTTATAAGGACGACAAACCGGGCTTAAGCGCGGCGATGAAAGATAACCTCGAATTTATTAATACCCATCCGAATCTGGTCGGATTCCTGATGGGATTGTTAATTTCGATGGAAGAGAAAGGGGAAAACCGCGACACCATTAAAGGTCTGAAAGTGGCACTGTTTGGCCCAATCGCCGGGATTGGCGATGCGATTTTCTGGTTCACTTTGTTGCCGATTATGGCGGGAATTTGCTCATCATTTGCCAGCCAGGGAAACCTGCTGGGGCCGATTCTGTTCTTCGCCGTGTACCTGATTATCTTTTTCCTCCGCGTCGGCTGGACCCACGTTGGTTATTCGGTCGGCGTAAAGGCTATCGATAAAGTTAGAGAAAACTCGCAGATGATCGCCCGTTCGGCAACCATCCTCGGGATCACGGTAATTGGCGGGCTGATCGCTTCATATGTGCATATTAACGTGGTGACGTCGTTTGCTATCGACAGTACCCACAGCGTCGCGCTGCAGCAGGATTTCTTCGATAAAGTCTTCCCGAATATTTTGCCGATGGCTTATACCCTGCTGATGTATTACTTCCTGCGGGTGAAAAAAGCGCATCCGGTGCTGTTAATTGGCGTGACTTTTGTGCTTTCCATAGTTTGTTCCGCCTTCGGCATTTTATAAATAAAACGAGACACTGCATCTGGCGGTGCCTCAGATTGTTAACAAAGATCGCTTTGTTCATGCCGGATGCGGCGTTACCGCCTTATCCGGCCTACAAAATCATGCAAATTCAATATATTGCAGAAACGATGTAGGCCTGTTAAGCATAGCGCATCTGGCAATTTTGCATTTGCCATCGGTCTGAGCATCGCACCTGACGGAGCCTCTTTACTTAAGGAATTTCATCCTGTGCAAATCCTTCAGCAAGTTGAAAACTATACGGCGTTAAGTGAACGCGCCAGCGAATATTTATTGGGTGTGATTCGTAGTAAACCGAACGCCGTGATCTGCCTGGCGACCGGAGCCACGCCATTACTGACGTATCATTATCTGGTAGAAAAAATCCACCAGCAGCACGTTGATGTCAGCCAGCTGACCTTCGTCAAGCTCGACGAATGGGTGGATCTGCCATTAACCCTGCCCGGCACCTGCGAGACCTTCCTTCAGCAACATATCGTACAGCCACTGGGGCTACGTGAAGACCAGTTCATCAGCTTTCGCTCTGAAGATATTAACGAGACGGAGTGTGAGCGGGTGACAAACCTGATTGCGCTTAAAGGTGGTATCGATTTGTGCGTACTTGGACTGGGGAAAAACGGTCATCTGGGGCTGAACGAGCCGGGAGAAAGCCTGCAACCGACCTGCCATATCAGCCAACTTGATGCCAGAACACAGCAACACGAGATGTTAAAAACCGCGGGTCGCCCCGTTACCCGTGGGATCACCTTAGGCTTGAAGGATATTCTCACTGCCCGCGAAGTTTTGTTGCTGGTGACAGGCGAAGGAAAGCAGGATGCGACAGAACGTTTTCTCACGGCTAAAGTCTCCACCGCTATCCCAGCTTCGTTTTTATGGCTGCATAACCATTTCACATGCGTGATTGATGAGATGTGTCGTCGTTAACTCGCCTGGTACAGGCGTTGTAGCTCTATTCCTGCTGCGACGCCTGTAATCAAATCACTCCCCTTGCTGCTCCAGCGCGTACTTATACAGCGCATTTTTCTTCACGCCGTGAATTTCTGCCGCCAGCGCCGCCGCTTTCTTCAGCGGAAGCTCGGCCTGTAACAGCGCCAGCGTGCGCAGTGCATCGGCGGGTAAGTCGTCTTCCTGCGCCTTATGGCCTTCGATAATCAGCACCATTTCGCCTTTGCGACGGTTTTCATCTTCTTTGACCCACGCCAGCAGCTCGCCAACGGGCGCGCCGTGAATGGTTTCCCAGGTTTTGGTGAGCTCACGTGCCAGCACCACGTAGCGCGATTCGCCCAATACCGCAACGATATCTTCAAGGCTATCTAGCAGACGGTGGGTCGATTCATAAAAAATCAGCGTACGTGGTTCCGCTTCAATGGCTTTCAACGCATCGCGGCGGCCTTTTGATTTGGCAGGCAGGAAGCCTTCATAACAAAAACGATCTGATGGTAAACCCGCGGCGCTTAACGCAGTGATGGCAGCACACGGCCCCGGTAGTGGCACTACGCGAATTCCCGCTTCACGGCAGGTTCGCACCAGATGGTAGCCCGGGTCGTTTATCAGCGGCGTCCCGGCATCGGAAACCAGCGCAATGTTTTGCCCTTCCTGTAGCTTCGCCAGCAGCGTTTCGGCTTTTTGTTGTTCATTATGGTCATGAAGCGCGAACAACCGGGCGTTTATGCCAAAATGTTGCAGCAGTAAACCGGTATGACGGGTATCCTCGGCAGCAATCAGATCAACGGCCTGCAATACCTCAAGCGCACGCTGGGTAATGTCCGCCAGATTACCGATTGGCGTAGGTACAATATAGAGCTGGCCTTGAGAATTATCCGCCGATTGGTGTTGTTTCATTGTGTCGTCCGTATTGCCGATTTAATATTGAGCATTGCGTAAAAAAAATATCACTGGATACATTATGGTACCCTCAACATTTTCTCGTTTGAAAGCCGCGCGTTGTCTGCCTGTTGTTCTGGCAGCCCTGATTTTCGCCGGTTGTGGCACCCATACCCCCGATCAGTCCACTGCCTACATGCAGGGGACGGCGCAGGCCGATTCTGCCTTTTATCTTCAGCAGATGCAGCAAAGCTCTGATGATACCAGGATCAACTGGCAATTACTCGCCATTCGTGCACTGGTGAAAGAAGGCAAAACCGGGCAAGCGGTAGAATTGTTTAATCAGCTACCGCAAGAACTAAACGATACCCAGCGTCGCGAGAAAACGCTGCTGGCGGTAGAAATCAAGCTGGCGCAAAAAGATTTTACTGGTGCACAGACCTTGTTGGCAAAAATCACGCCGACCGATTTAGAACAAAACCAGCAAGCGCGCTACTGGCAGGCGAAAATCGATGCCAGCCAGGGACGTCCTTCCATGGAATTACTGCGTGCGTTAGTCGCCCAGGAACCTCTGCTCGGCGCGAAGGAAAAGCAACAGAATATTGATGCTACCTGGCAAGCGCTATCGTCCATGACCCAACAGCAGGCGAATACGCTGGTGATTAACGCCGACGAAAATATCCTGCAAGGCTGGCTGGATCTGCAACGCGTCTGGTTTGATAACCGTAACGATCCCAACATGATGAAAGCCGGGATCGCCGACTGGCAAAAACGTTATCCGAACAACCCGGGCGCGAAAATGCTGCCAACACAGTTGGTAAACGTAAAAGCGTTCAAACCAGCGTCAACCAATAAAATCGCCCTGCTGCTGCCGTTGAATGGTCAGGCTGCGGTATTTGGTCGCACAATTCAGCAAGGCTTTGAAGCGGCGAAAAACATTGGCACTCAGCCAGTGACCGCCCAGGTAGCTACCGCACCTGCCGCTGACGTAGCAGAACAACCCCAGCCACAAACCGTGGATGGCGTTGCCAGCCCGGCACAAGCCTCGGTTAACGATCTAACGGGTGAAGAAACCGCAGCGCAGCCGGTGCCTGTAAGCGCCCCTGCGGCAAGTACTGCGGCGGTAAGCACGCCAGCGAATCCAGCCGCAGAACTGAAAATCTACGATACCTCTTCACAACCGCTTAGCCAGATCTTAAGCCAGGTTCAGCAGGACGGCGCGAGCATTGTGGTCGGTCCGCTGCTGAAAAATAATGTTGAGGAGTTGCTGAAGAGCAACACGCCACTGAACGTTCTGGCGCTGAATCAGCCGGAAAATATCGAAAACCGCGCTAATATCTGTTATTTCGCGCTATCGCCGGAAGATGAAGCACGCGATGCGGCACGTCATATTCGTGACCAGGGGAAACAGGCGCCACTGGTGCTGATCCCGCGCAGTTCGCTTGGCGACCGCGTAGCAAACGCCTTCGCGCAAGAGTGGCAGAAATTGGGTGGCGGCACCGTTCTGCAACAAAAATTTGGTTCCATCAGCGAATTACGCGCGGGCGTGAACGGCGGCTCCGGCATCGCCTTAACGGGTAGCCCGATTACCCCCAGAGCGACAACCGATTCCGGCATGACCACAAACAATCCGACGCTGCAAACCACACCAACCGATGACCAGTTCACTAATAACGGTGGTCGTGTCGACGCGGTCTATATTGTGGCAACGCCAGGCGAAATCGCTTTCGTCAAACCAATGATCGCCATGCGTAACGGCAGTCATAGCGGCGCAACGCTGTACGCCAGTTCCCGCAGCGCACAAGGCTCTGCTGGCCCTGATTTCCGACTTGAGATGGAAGGATTACAGTACAGCGAGATCCCGATGCTGGCAGGCGGTAATCTACCGTTAATGCAGCAGGCACTAAGCGCAGTGAATAACGATTATTCGCTGGCTCGCATGTATGCAATGGGTGTTGATGCATGGTCGCTGGCAAATCATTTCTCACAAATGCGCCAGGTTCAGGGTTTTGAAATCAACGGTAATACCGGAGGTCTGACGGCTAACCCGGATTGCGTGATTAACAGGAAGTTATCATGGCTACAGTACCAACAAGGTCAGGTAGTCCCCGCCAGTTAACCACTAAACAGACCGGCGATGCGTGGGAAGCGCAAGCGCGTCGCTGGCTGGAAGGCAAAGGACTGCGGTTTATCGCCGCTAACGTGAACGAGCGTGGCGGCGAGATCGATCTGATAATGCGTGAAGGCCAGACCACCGTTTTTGTCGAAGTGCGCTACCGCCGCTCTGCCCTATACGGCGGCGCGGTAGCCAGTGTGACCCGCAGCAAACAACACAAATTATTACAGACTGCCCGCTTGTGGCTCGCGCGTCATAATGGGAGTTTTGATACTGTGGATTGCCGGTTCGATGTGGTAGCCTTCACCGGGAATGAGGTTGAGTGGATTAAGGATGCCTTTAATGACCACTCATAATTAAGGTTTAAGGATTAGCGTGCAAGAAAGAATTAAAGCTTGCTTCACTGAAAGCATTCAAACTCAAATTGCGGCGGCAGAGGCGCTTCCGGATGCCATCTCCCGTGCAGCCATGACGCTGGTTCAGTCTCTGCTCAATGGCAACAAAATCCTCTGTTGTGGTAATGGAACCTCCGCTGCCAACGCACAGCATTTTGCTGCCAGCATGATCAACCGTTTCGAAACGGAGCGGCCCAGCCTACCTGCCATTGCACTAAATACTGATAATGTTGTCTTAACGGCGATTGCCAACGATCGCTTACATGATGAAGTGTATGCAAAACAGGTGCGGGCGCTGGGTCATGCGGGAGATGTATTGTTAGCCATTTCCACCCGTGGCAACAGCCGCGATATTGTAAAAGCGGTAGAAGCCGCCGTTACGCGTGATATGACCATTGTGGCATTAACCGGCTATGACGGCGGCGAACTTGCAGGTTTGTTAGGGCCACAGGATGTGGAGATCCGCATTCCTTCGCATCGTAGTGCTCGCATTCAGGAAATGCATATGCTGACGGTAAATTGCCTGTGCGATCTGATCGATAACACGCTTTTCCCTCACCAGGATGATTAAGGAGAATACATGAAGGCATTATCGCCAATCGCAGTCCTTATTTCCGCGCTGCTGTTGCAAGGTTGTGTTGCCGCTGCCGTAGTGGGTACCGCTGCTGTGGGTACCAAAGCCGCAACTGACCCACGCAGTGTCGGTACCCAGGTGGACGATGGTACTCTGGAAGTGCGCGTGAACAGCGCATTGTCGAAAGACGAACAGATTAAGAAAGAAGCGCGCATTAATGTAACGGCCTATCAGGGCAAAGTGCTGCTGGTTGGGCAGTCACCAAACTCTGAACTTTCGGCTCGCGCCAAACAGATTGCTATGGGCGTAGATGGCGCGAATGAAGTGTATAACGAGATTCGTCAGGGCCAGCCGATTGGTCTGGGCGAAGCGTCTAACGATACGTGGATCACCACCAAAGTGCGTTCGCAGCTCTTAACCAGCGATCTGGTGAAATCGTCCAACGTGAAAGTGACCACCGAAAATGGTGAAGTGTTCCTGATGGGGCTGGTGACTGAACGTGAAGCGAAAGCAGCGGCAGATATTGCCAGCCGGGTGAGCGGCGTGAAGCGTGTGACCACGGCGTTTACGTTTATTAAATAGCAGCCCCTTGTAATGCCTGATGCGACGCTTGCCGCGTCTTATCAGGCCTACAACGATGCAAAACATAGGTCAGATAAGGCGTTTACGCCGCATCCGACTGCCGTTGCCTGATGCGACGCTTGCCGCGTCTTATCAGGCCTACAACGATACAAACGTAGGTCAGATAAGGCGTTTACGCCGCATCCGACTGTCCCGTTGACTG
>NZ_PDIG01000024.1:0-71367 GCF_004745185.1 Escherichia sp. E2661 | reverse complement strand
AGTTGCCTGATGCGACGCTTGCCGCGTCTTATCAGGCCTACAACGATACAAACGTAGGTCAGATAAGGCGTTTACGCCGCATCCGACTGCCGTTGCCTGATGCGACGCTTACCGCGTCTTATCAGGCCTACAACGATACAAACCGTAGGTCGATAAGGCGTTTACGCCACATCCGACATGTTTTCCCTCAAATTAGAACAACAGCGCCAGCCCGCCGACAATCACGCCTGACACTGCCACCATCGCCCCCGTCAGCCATAAGGCTTTCGCCGGGAACGCTTTGCGCAGCATTATCAACGACGGCAAACTTACCGCTGGAAGCGTCATCAACAATGCCAGCGCCGGAGCGGTTCCCATACCTGCCAGCATCATCGTTTGTACAATCGGAATTTCTGCTGCCGTGGGAATGACAAACAAGCATCCTGCTACCGCCATCGCCACCACCCACATCAGGCTGTTATCGACAGCACCATCGGCATGGGGGAATAACCAGACGCGAGCGGCACCCAACGCCAGTACCGCAAGGATGTAAACCGGGATCGTACTCCAGAAAAGCGTCCATAGCGCCCTGCCCCAGCGGCTAAAAAACCCGCCCTGCACTTCCGGCATGTCAATTTCGACTGGCATCTGCGTTTGCGGTGTTTCACGCACCCATTTTTGCACCAGCGTCGCAATCAGCAACACCATCACCAGCCCCGCCACCAGACGAATCGCGGCAAAGCCCCAGCCGAGGACGAACCCCATAAACACCAGCGTCGCCGGGTTTAACAACGGATTCCCCATCCAGAATGCCAGTGCACCGCCCATCGACACCTGCTGACGACGCATTCCCGCCGCGACCGGAGCCGCACAGCAGGTACACATCATACCCGGCAGCGAAAACAGCGTTCCCAGCAGCGTGCCGCGAAAGCGCGATTGCCCAAGCGTGCGCAGCAGCCAGTCACGCGGGATCAGCACCTGAATCAACGAGCCGAGAAGCACCCCCAGCACCGCCGCTTTCCATACCGCGAGGAAATAGATCATCGCGTAATCCAACGCCGCTTGCCACGGATTAGCATCCGCCTGCGCAAGGATAGATTTACCGATACTGTGGGTTTCAGCGGCAGTAAACGCTTTGCCGTAGTAAGGTTGCCATTTCACATACCAGAGACCGGCAATGACAATGAGAAAGAAAAGCGCGGGTTTCCACCACTGAATGGGCGTTGCCGCCTGAGATGAAGACTGACCAGTCATAGCATTCCCCAGGAATAAGTTATGATAATTGAGCGCGTGAATATTACGCTCACTATCAATTCTTGGGAATAATTATTCAGCTCTTTTGCGTAATTCTGAAGAGCTTAAAATAGTCACACCTTCATGCTCGGGCCGCATCGCCTCTGCCAGCATGACCCGCGCCACGTCTCTCGCATCAATGGATTTCCAGTTACCGGGTAACAAACGGAACAGCGGCGCAAAAAGCGTTTCGTTCATTCGCTGTTTGCTACGATCGCCCAGTAACATCGACGGGCGAGCAATGGTCAATTTCGGCCAGTTCTGGGCGATTAATGCTTCTTCCATCTCCCCTTTGACGCGGTTATAGAAAAACGGCGAGTGGGCATTAGCACCCATAGCACTGACCACCAGCATATGCTGCGCGCCCAGCCGCCGCCCGGTTAATGCGGTATCCACTACCAGCGTGTAATCGGCATGAATAAACGCCTCTTTGCTCCCCGCTTCTCGCCGCGTGGTGCCGAGACAACAAAACACAATGTCAATGGGATCGGTGACCTGCGCCAGCGCGTCGGTCAGTTGCGGGTCATGGGGATTAAACACCCCTGGCATATCGCCCAACGGACGTCGCGTCGGCGCGGCTATGGCGTTAACTTTCGGTTCGTTAATCAACATCCGCAGCAGGTGACCGCCCACCAGCCCCGTTGCGCCTGTAATCAGTACCTGACTCATCTTCGCTCCTTTACAGAATTGTCCGCCTTGCGCTCCCTGGTACATGCACCAGGCTTAATAGTCTACGAGGTAATTATCCCCGATCGTGAGAAATTCGCCTCATCCAATGCAACAACGCGGAGGAAACATGAGTAAGAAGATTGCCGTTTTAATCACTGATGAATTTGAGGATTCAGAATTCACTTCACCCGCAGACGAGTTCCGTAAAGCCGGACACGAAGTGATTACCATTGAAAAACAAGCAGGTAAAACGGTGAAAGGCAAAAAAGGAGAAGCCAGCGTGACCATCGATAAATCCATCGATGAAGTGACGCCAGCAGAGTTTGATGCCCTGCTGCTACCAGGCGGTCATTCACCGGATTATCTGCGTGGCGACAACCGTTTTGTCACCTTCACCCGCGATTTTGTGAATAGCGGCAAACCTGTTTTCGCCATTTGTCACGGACCGCAGCTGCTGATCAGCGCCGATGTGATTCGGGGGCGCAAACTGACCGCCGTTAAACCGATCATTATTGATGTTAAAAACGCGGGCGCGGAATTTTACGATCAGGAAGTGGTGGTCGATAAAGATCAGCTGGTTACCAGCCGAACACCGGACGATTTGCCAGCGTTTAACCGCGAGGCGTTACGCCTGCTCGGTGCCTGAATTACGTAGCCAAATCATTTTTTTACCAAAGCCCAGCGTATTGTCGGTGAATTTGATTTCATCGAGCCGGATTTCCCACACCGGCGCCGACAGCATTCGGGCAACCGGAAAGCGACGATTGTACGCCTTGCGCGCGTGGTCGCTTTCCTCACCTTCCAGCCTGCGGATCTCGCCTTTAAACTGCACGCCACGGATTAACGCTACCGTTTTCGGCTGCCCGTTTACCGTTCCGGCAACCGCCGCCTGCGGCCCGCTCATCTGCGCATGACGCGTTTTTTCTTCCGTCAAAATGTAGAAGGCGACTTTCTGCGCATCAAAAAGATAAAAGGCATTGGCGCACCACAGTTCCCCTTCCTGCTGCACACACCAGGTGACAACATGTTGTTTTGCCAGCCAACGGCTGATGGCGGTGAGTGTTTCCATTGCTGTTCTCTTTTATACTGTGGGCCTGACCTTAACATGCGACGCAGACGATGACACCCTGGTTTCTTTACTTGATCCGTACCGCCGACAATAAGCTTTATACCGGGATCACCACGGATGTCGAACGCCGCTATCAGCAGCACCAAAGCGGCAAAGGGGCGAAAGCACTGCGCGGGAAAGGAGAACTAACGCTGGCGTTTTCCGCGCCAGTGGGCGACCGTTCGTTGGCGTTACGGGCGGAATATCGCGTTAAGCAACTGACCAAACGGCAAAAAGAGCGTCTGGTAGCGGAAGGCGCAGGGTTTGCAGAACTGTTGAGCAGCCTGCAAACCCCGAAGATTAAAAGCGATTGAAATGCTCGTGATACTCAACCAGGCCGGTTACGCCATTCAGCGCGTCATCCGCTAAACGATGTACCTGGAAGGCGCTTTCAGTGCCCGGCCAGCGGCAACGCAGATCGTGATGCGCCGCCAGTTCAAAGCCAAAACGGCTGTACAGCGCCGGATCGCCCAGCGTCACCACTGCGGCATAGCCAAACTCATTAAGCGAATCGAGTCCTTCATAGACCAGTTGGCGTGCCAGCCCCTGTCCACGGTATTTTTCATCAACCGCCAACGGAGCCATGCCGACCCATTGCAGGTCTTCGCCCTGCACATCAACCGGACTAAATGCCACATAGCCAATGACCTGACCTTCGTCATCTGTCGCCACCAGCCCCAGCGTCAGAAAGCCATCTTCACGCAGATCGTGAACCAGCTTCGCTTCCGCATCGCTTTCGAATGAACGACGCAGCAGGGCATCAATACCCGGCGCATCAATGGGAATTTCTACTCGAATTAGCATGGTTCACCTACCGATGTCTGTTTGGTTTCAGGCGCGGTTTTCATTCCCGCCTCAACAAAATCCGCCAGTTGCAGCAGCATCATACGTAAGGCTTTCGGCATCTGCTCCAGTTCAATGGCGTCCATCAGGTTTTTCACATACAGCCCCAGCTCCGTATCGCCTTCAATCATCAGCCGACGTTGGAAGAAGAGCGTGTCTGGATCTTGTTTACGCGCCGCAATCATCAGCAGATCGCTGGCGTCGGCACTAAAACTCACATCAGCTTGCGCGTTCTGGCTGACAACCAGTTTGCCATTCACCACCGAGGTAAACCATTGCAGGTCAATATCACGCACATGAATACTTAACCAGCGGCCTTCAAGAAACTCCAGCTCGCCGTCGTCCAGCGCCTGACGGAATTGCCAGCTTAAGACCTGCTCAAGAACCTGGCGTTTAAGCGCAAATGGCGTCAGTTTTACCGGTACACTCAACAGAGATGGCCCCAAATGCACAATGCGGGAACGCAGTTTATCCAACACGAGTTTTACTCCCTGCTTCAACAATCATCCTATTTTGCCATATTGGAAAAATAACATGGCGGTATAAATCAACAATTCCATATGAAATTGCTGCTACCACCAATACAACTTTAACTGCCTTAAATCAAAAATTGTCGCAGCAGGGTTAACTAAAATCCCAGTTCGTTAACATTTTTGCGCTTTGACTGCGCAACCTTCAGGAAAAATTATGGAGCTGCTCTGCCCTGCCGGAAATCTCCCGGCGCTTAAGGCGGCCATCGAAAACGGCGCAGATGCTGTTTATATCGGGCTAAAAGATGATACTAATGCCCGTCACTTCGCCGGCCTTAACTTTACCGAGAAAAAATTGCAGGAAGCGGTGAGTTTTGTTCATCAACATCACCGCAAACTTCACATCGCAATTAACACTTTTGCGCATCCGGACGGTTACGCCCGTTGGCAGCGCGCCGTGGATATGGCGGCGCAGCTGGGTGCCGACGCGCTGATCCTCGCCGACCTCGCCATGCTGGAGTACGCCGCCGAGCGATACCCGCATATTGAGCGTCACGTATCGGTGCAGGCTTCGGCGACCAATGAAGAGGCGATTAACTTTTATCATCGCCATTTTGACGTTGCTCGCGTGGTGCTGCCGCGCGTGTTGTCGATTCATCAGGTAAAACAACTGGCGCGTGTTACCCCTGTACCGCTGGAAGTGTTCGCTTTCGGCAGCCTGTGCATTATGTCGGAAGGGCGTTGCTATCTGTCGTCGTATCTGACGGGGGAATCGCCCAACACCGTGGGCGCGTGTTCTCCGGCCCGCTTCGTGCGCTGGCAACAAACGCCGCAGGGGCTGGAATCCCGCCTGAACGAAGTGCTGATCGACCGTTATCAGGACGGCGAAAACGCAGGTTATCCGACGTTGTGTAAAGGGCGTTATCTGGTGGACGGCGAGCGTTATCACGCGCTGGAAGAACCAACCAGTCTCAATACCCTGGAACTGCTGCCGGAGTTAATGGCGGCGAATATTGCTTCGGTGAAAATTGAAGGCCGCCAGCGTAGCCCGGCGTATGTCAGCCAGGTGGCGAAAGTCTGGCGTCAGGCTATCGACCGTTGTAAGGCCGATCCGCAAAACTTCATACCGCAAAGCGCGTGGATGGAGACGCTCGGGTCGATGTCCGAAGGCACGCAGACCACCCTTGGCGCGTATCACCGTAAATGGCAGTGAGAAAAGCAATGAAATATTCCTTAGGGCCAGTGCTGTGGTACTGGCCAAAAGAGACGCTGGAAGAATTTTATCAGCAGGCCGCCGCCAGCAGCGCCGACGTGATTTATCTTGGTGAAGCAGTATGCAGCAAGCGCCGGGCAACTAAAGTTGGTGACTGGCTGGAGATGGCAAAATCGCTCGCCGGAAGTGGCAAGCAGATTGTGCTCTCCACGCTGGCACTGGTGCAGGCATCCTCCGAACTGGGCGAACTGAAACGCTATGTTGAGAACGGTGAGTTTCTGATTGAAGCCAGCGACCTCGGCGTGGTGAATATGTGCGCTGAACGCAAACTGCCGTTCGTCGCCGGACATGCGCTGAACTGCTACAACGCGGTGACGCTGAAAATATTGCTTAAACAGGGCATGATGCGCTGGTGTATGCCGGTGGAGCTTTCCCGCGACTGGCTGGTGAATCTGCTTAATCAGTGCGATGAACTGGGCATTCGTAACCAGTTTGAAGTGGAAGTCTTGAGCTACGGTCATCTGCCGCTGGCCTACTCCGCCCGCTGCTTTACCGCGCGTTCGGAAGACCGCCCGAAAGATGAGTGTGAAACCTGCTGCATTAAGTATCCGAACGGGCGCAACGTGCTGTCGCAGGAGAATCAGCAAGTGTTTGTACTCAATGGCATTCAGACCATGAGCGGCTACGTTTACAACCTCGGTAACGAGCTGGCATCCATGCAGGGATTGGTTGATGTGGTCCGCCTGTCACCGCAGGGTACTGACACTTTCGCGATGCTCGACGCCTTCCGCGCTAATGAAAATGGCGCTGCGCCACTGCCGTTGACGGCAAACAGCGACTGTAACGGCTACTGGCGGCGGCTGGCAGGGCTGGAGCTGCGAGCGTAAGTATATAGCTCACTTTGTTAACAACTTTAACTACTCTTTAATGCAGTATTAAAGATTAATCGGTAACAAAGTGAGCTGTTATGACTGATAAAACCATTGCGTTTTCGCTACTCGATCTGGCCCCCATTCCCGAAGGTTCTTCGGCGCGAGAAGCATTCTCCCACTCTCTCGATCTCGCCCGTCTGGCTGAAAAGCGCGGCTATCATCGCTACTGGCTGGCAGAACACCACAATATGACCGGCATTGCCAGTGCTGCAACATCGGTATTGATTGGCTATCTGGCGGCGAATACCACCACGCTGCATCTGGGGTCTGGCGGCGTGATGTTGCCTAACCACTCACCGTTGGTCATTGCCGAACAGTTCGGCACGCTCAATACGCTCTATCCGGGGCGAATCGATTTGGGGCTGGGTCGTGCTCCGGGTAGCGATCAGCGAACCATGATGGCGCTACGTCGTCATATGAGCGGCGATATTGATAATTTCCCCCGCGATGTCACGGAGCTGGTGGACTGGTTTGACGCCCGCGATCCCAATCCGCATGTGCGCCCGGTACCAGGCTATGGCGAGAAAATCCCGGTGTGGTTGTTAGGCTCCAGCCTTTACAGTGCACAACTGGCGGCGCAGCTTGGTCTGCCGTTCGCGTTTGCCTCACACTTCGCGCCGGATATGTTGTTCCAGGCGCTGCATCTTTATCGCAGCAACTTCAAACCGTCGGCACGACTGGAAAAACCATACGCGATGGTGTGCATCAATATTATCGCTGCCGACAGCAACCGCGACGCTGAATTTCTGTTTACCTCAATGCAGCAAGCCTTTGTGAAGCTGCGCCGTGGCGAAACCGGGCAACTGCCGCCGCCGATTCAAAATATGGATCAGTTCTGGTCGCCGTCCGAGCAGTATGGCGTGCAGCAGGCACTGAGTATGTCGCTGGTGGGCGATAAAGCGAAAGTGCGTCATGGTTTGCAGTCGATCCTGCGCGAAACTGACGCCGATGAGATTATGGTTAACGGACAGATTTTTGACCACCAGGCGCGCCTGCATTCGTTTGAGCTAGCGATGGATGTTAAGGAAGAGTTGTTGGGATAGTGTGTTTTAACGCGGAAAGCCTTATCCGAGCTGGCAACGCTGTCCTACGTAGGCCTGATAAGCGAAGCACATCAGGCATTGTGTAGGCAGCAGACATGTCGGATAAGGCACCGCTGATTACTGATACACCGGCAGTAAATTAAAGCTCGATAAAATATGGATCAGTGCGTTACCAACGCCAAACACCAGAATCAGCACGATCATCGGTTTGCCGCCCCAGACGCGGAATTTCGGACTACCAAAGCGTTTACGCGATGCGCGGGCCAGCAACGCAGGAACTATTGCCGCCCAGATGGTAGCCGCTAAACCGGCATAACCAATGGCGTACAGGAATCCGTTCGGGAGCAGCAGGCCACCCACAACAGGCGGGGCAAAGGTCAGCAACGCTGTTTTCAAACGGCCCATAGCCGAGTCGTCGAAACCAAACAGATCTGCCAGATAGTCAAACAAACCCAGCGTTACGCCAAGGAACGAACTCGCTACCGCAAAGTTTGAGAACACGACCAGCAGAAGGTCCAGACTACGGCTGTTCAGCACGCCGCTTAACGCCTGTACCAGCACATCAATATTGCCGCCCTTCTCAGCGATGCCGATAAACTCCGGACGCGGGATGTTACCCATCGTCGCCAGCAACCAGATGGTATACAGCGCCAGCGCCATCAGCGTACCGTACACCAGGCATTTCACGATGGTTTTCGGATCTTTGCCGTAGTACTTCATCAGGCTTGGCACGTTACCGTGATAACCAAACGACGCCAGGCAGAACGGCAGGGTCATCAGTAAATACGGTGCATAAGACGCATTGCTTTCGGCGACGTTGAACAATGTCGCAGGCTGCACATGCCCCAGCAGGCTACCGAAGGTGAGGAAGAAGGTAATGACTTTCGCCCCCAGCACAATCGCCGTCATCCGGCTGACCGCTTTGGTGCTCAACCACACCACAAACGCCACCAACAGTGCAAAACCAAATCCCGCCGCCCGTGCCGGGACATTCAGCGACATCTCCGCGAAGGTGTGATGCAGAATCGAACCACTGGCAGAAATATAGGCATAGGTCAGGATATAGAGCACAAAGGCAATGGAAATGCCGTTGACCACGTTCCAGCCTTTACCAAGCAAATCTTTGGTGATGGTGTCAAAACTCGAACCGATTCGGTAATTCAGGTTAGCTTCCAGAATCATCAAGCCAGAATGCAGCATACAGAACCAGGTAAAGATCAGCGCCGCCATTGACCAGAAGAACCACGCACCGGACATGACCACAGGCAGAGAAAACATCCCTGCGCCAATAATGGTGCCGCCGATAATCACCACGCCGCCAAGCAGCGACGGTGACGTTTGGGTGGTGGTTAGTGTTGCCATGAGGGCTTCTCTCCAGTGAAAAATAGTGCGACTGCGTTGTTATGCATTGCACTGTACCAGTACATGAGTACAAAAAACAGAAAAAAAAGCCCCGATAGTTAAAATCGGGGCTGTATATATTATTTTACAGACTGTGTTCGCTGTTCAGCGATGATTACGCATCGCCACCGAAACGACGACGACCGGTAGAGTCATCACGACGCGGTGCGCGGCCTTCACGACGTTCGCCGCTAAAACGACGACCATCACCACGACCACCTTCACGGCGTTCACCGCTGAAGTTACGACCGCCTTCACGACCACCTTCACGACGCTCGCCACTGAAACCACGACCACCGCCACGACGCTCACCACCAGTATGCGGCTGCGCATCGCCCAGTAACTGCATGTTCATTGGCTTGTTGAGAATGCGAGTGCGCGTAAAGTGTTGCAGCACTTCACCCGGCATACCTTTCGGCAGTTCGATGGTGGAGTGAGAAGCAAACAGCTTGATGTTACCGATGTAACGGCTGCTGATGTCGCCTTCGTTAGCAATCGCGCCAACGATATGACGAACTTCAACACCATCATCGCGGCCCACTTCAATGCGGTACAGTTGCATATCGCCAACATCACGACGTTCACGACGCGGACGATCTTCACGGTCGCCGCGCGGGCCACGGTCGTTACGATCGCGCGGACCACGGTCATCACGGTCACGGAATTCACGTTTCGGACGCATCGGCGCATCTGGCGGAACAATCAGAGTACGTTCACCCTGTGCCATTTTCAGCAGTGCGGCGGCCAGAGTTTCGAGATCCAGCTCTTCACCTTCTGCAGTCGGCTGAATTTTGCTCAGCAGTGCGCGGTATTGATCCAGATCGCTGCTTTCCAGCTGCTGCTGTACTTTAGCGGCGAATTTTTCCAGACGGCGTTTGCCCAGCAGTTCTGCGTTCGGCAGTTCTACTTCCGGAATAGTCAGCTTCATAGTACGTTCAATGTTGCGCAGCAGACGACGCTCGCGGTTCTCAACGAACAGCAGCGCACGACCAGCACGACCCGCACGGCCGGTACGACCGATACGGTGAACGTAAGACTCAGAATCCATCGGGATATCGTAGTTAACCACCAGGCTGATACGCTCAACGTCCAGGCCACGGGCCGCAACGTCGGTCGCAATCAGGATGTCCAGACGACCATCTTTCAGGCGTTCCAGTGTCTGCTCACGCAGCGCCTGGTTCATGTCACCGTTCAGCGCGGCGCTGTTGTAGCCGTTACGCTCAAGAGCTTCTGCCACTTCCAGAGTCGCGTTTTTGGTACGAACGAAGATAATCGCCGCATCAAAATCTTCCGCTTCCAGGAAACGTACCAGTGCTTCGTTTTTACGCATACCCCAGACAGTCCAGTAGCTCTGGCTGATGTCAGGACGGGTAGTCACGCTGGACTGAATGCGCACTTCCTGCGGCTCTTTCATAAAGCGGCGGGTAATGCGACGAATCGCTTCCGGCATGGTTGCAGAGAACAGAGCGGTCTGATGACCTTCCGGGATCTGCGCCATAATAGTTTCAACGTCTTCGATGAAGCCCATGCGCAGCATTTCGTCAGCTTCATCCAGAACCAGACCGCTCAGTTTAGAGAGGTCCAGAGTGCCACGTTTCAGGTGGTCCAGCAGACGGCCCGGAGTACCGACAACGATCTGCGGCCCCTGACGCAGGGCGCGTAATTGCACGTCATAACGCTGGCCGCCGTACAGGGCAACCACATTTACGCCGCGCATGTGTTTAGAGAAATCCGTCATTGCTTCAGCAACCTGTACCGCCAGTTCGCGGGTCGGTGCCAGCACCAGAATCTGTGGTGCTTTCAGCTCAGGATCAAGATTCTGCAGCAGAGGTAAAGAGAATGCTGCAGTTTTTCCGCTCCCCGTCTGGGCCATACCCAGAACGTCGCGGCCATTCAGCAGATGTGGAATACACTCTGCCTGAATTGGAGATGGTTTTTCGTAACCCAGATCGTTAAGGGCTTCAAGGATAGGAGCCTTCAGGCCCAGATCTGCAAAAGTGGTTTCGAATTCAGCCATGTAGTACGTGTGCCTCAAAATTAATGGCGGCCAGTCTACATAACTCATCATGAAATTGATCAGCAATTTTCATTGAAAAGTGTGAACCGGCTCAAAGTAGGTGTATTAACGAACAACAACGCCCTCACCCGTTAAGGTGATGGCAATCAAAAAAGATTACGGGCTGATGTGTACGTCAGCTATTGCTGGTCCGATTCTGCCAGGTCATCTTGGTCCTGGCCCAGGAGCGATAATTCCAACAATGCGTATCGGTGCTCAACAAAGTTATGAACGTTGTTGGCAACCGCCAGTTTGAACAGTGCCGTGGCGCTGTCCAAATCCCCCAGACTTAGGTAGTACTTACCTAAATAGAAGTTGGTTTCACTGAGATGCTCAGCGAGCGAGGTGTTATCCGTTGCGTCCGCCTTGAGCCTTTCCATTAACGTTTGTTCGCTAATGTTGCCCAGGTAGAACTCGACAATGTTCCATCCCCACTGTTCCTTATCCGATTTTTCGAAGTGCTGTTTCAACACTTCTTTAGCCTGCTTCTCATCGAGCTTCTGCTCGGCGAGATAAAGCCACAGACTACGGAAAGGATCATTGGGATCGTCTTGATAAAAACGCCAGCAGATCATCTTGCGCTAACTTATCACGACCGCCGTAATATAATGCGATCCCGCGATTCAAGTGCGCGTAGTTGTAAGTTGGATCAAGCTCAAGTACAGAATCAAACGCTTCATAGGCAGCATCAAAATTGCCTGCCTGCGTTAAATATATGCCTAAGTAATTGAATACTTCAGGCATATCTGGTCGGATTGCCAGCGCTTGCGAAAAATCGTTACGCGCTAATGCCCTCAGACCGAGACTATCATACAACACTCCGCGCTCATATAAAAGCTGTGCGCGTTCGTCATCGGTTAAAGCCCGACTGGCAAGGATTTGTTCCATACGTGCCAGAATCACTTCCTGCTGTAAAGTCGGTTGCAATGGTACCGCGAGGACTTCACTTTTACGCCAGGAAGTATTACTGCATCCTGCAAGCGTAAGTGCTGTCGCAACGAAACACCAGCGCAAAAAAGGCTTCATTTCCCACTCCCGAAGACCACGGTTGAATGAACGTCCTGTTCCCGGTTGCTAACAAGGCGTCCTGCCCGGTTAAAAGCCCCCCGCCGCAGCGGAGGGCAAATGGCAACCTTACTCGCCCTGTTCAGCAGCCGGAGCTTCCGGTGCTGCAGCAGGTTGAGACTGCTCAGTCGCTTCTTTAATGCTCAGACGGATACGGCCCTGGCGATCAACTTCCAGAACTTTCACCGGTACTTCCTGACCCATCTGCAGGTAATCGGTCACTTTCTCAACGCGTTTGTCAGCGATTTGAGAGATGTGGACCAGACCTTCTTTACCGCCGCCGATGGCAACAAATGCGCCAAAGTCAACGATACGGGTCACTTTACCATTGTAGACGCGGCCCACTTCGATTTCTGCAGTGATCTCTTCGATACGACGAATAGCATGTTTCGCTTTCTCGCCGTCGGTCGCTGCGATCTTCACAGTACCGTCATCTTCGATTTCGATGGTGGTGCCAGTTTCTTCGGTCAGGGCACGGATAACAGAGCCGCCTTTACCGATAACGTCTTTGATCTTGTCCGGGTTGATCTTGATGGTATGGATACGCGGAGCGAACTCAGAGATATCGCCACGTGGCGCGTTGATCGCCTGTTCCATTACACCCAGGATGTGCAGACGCGCACCTTTAGCCTGGTTCAGTGCAACCTGCATGATCTCTTTGGTGATACCTTCAATTTTGATATCCATCTGCAGTGCAGAGATACCGTCGCGGGAACCCGCAACTTTGAAGTCCATATCGCCCAGGTGATCTTCGTCACCCAAAATGTCAGACAGTACAACGTAGTTGTCGCCTTCTTTCACCAGACCCATTGCGATACCTGCAACAGCGGCTTTGATTGGCACACCTGCGTCCATCAGCGCCAGAGACGCGCCGCACACGGAAGCCATAGAAGAAGAACCGTTGGATTCGGTGATTTCAGACACAACACGTACGGTGTACGGGAATTTGTCCATATCCGGCATTACTGCCAGCACGCCGCGCTTCGCCAGACGACCGTGACCAATTTCACGACGCTTCGGAGAACCGACCATGCCAGTTTCGCCTACGGAGTACGGAGGGAAGTTGTAGTGGAACAGGAAGGTGTCAGTACGTTCGCCCATCAGTTCATCAAGAACTTGCGCGTCACGTGCAGTACCCAGCGTTGCGGTAACCAGCGCCTGCGTTTCACCACGGGTGAACAGCGCAGAACCGTGAGTACGCGGCAGCACGCCAGTACGCACATCCAGACCACGGATCATATCTTTTTCACGACCGTCGATACGCGGTTCGCCTGCCAGTACGCGGCTACGAACAACGTTTTTCTCGATAGCGTGCAGAATTTCACCCAGTTCGTTTTCGTCCAGGGTTTCATCTTCAGCAAGCAGCGTAGCGATGGTTTCAGATTTGATGACATCAACCTGCGCATAACGCTCTTGTTTGTCGGTGATGCGGTAAGCATCGCTCAGACGAGCTTCAGCCAGTGCAGCAACGCGCGCGTTCAGCGCTTCGTTTACCGGCTCCGGCTGCCAGTCCCAACGCGGTTTACCGGCTTCTTTCACCAGTTCATTGATGTTCTGAATAACAACCTGCTGTTGTTCATGACCGAACACTACTGCGCCCAGCATCTGGTCTTCGCTCAGCAGTTCAGCTTCAGATTCAACCATCAGTACAGCGGCTTCAGTACCCGCAACAACCAGATCCAGTTTGCTCTCTTTCAGCTCGTCCTGAGTCGGGTTCAGTACGTACTGGTCATTGATGTAACCTACGCGGGCAGCACCAATCGGGCCATTGAACGGAATACCAGACAGAGACAGTGCTGCGGAAGCACCAATCATCGCGACGATATCCGGGTTAACCTGCGGGTTAACAGAAACCACGGTGGCGATAACCTGAACTTCGTTGACGAAGCCTTCCGGGAACAGCGGGCGAATCGGGCGGTCAATCAGACGCGCGATCAGGGTTTCGCCTTCGCTTGGGCGGCCTTCACGACGGAAGAAGCTACCCGGGATACGACCAGCAGCGTAGGTACGCTCCTGATAGTTAACGGTCAGAGGGAAGAAGTCCTGACCTGGTTTGGCTTTTTTCTGGCCGACAACGGTAACAAATACCGCGGTGTCATCCATGCTAACCATAACAGCGGCAGTGGCTTGACGCGCCATCATGCCGGTTTCCAGAGTCACGGTGTGTTGGCCGTACTGGAATTTACGAACGATCGGATTAAGCAATGTAATACCCTTTTCTTTCTTAGACAGCACCTTACGGTACTGGTGTTAATACCCGATCTTCTGCGCATCCTCGCGACTAATGACAACCCTAACCCAGCCAAATGTGGGTAAAGCCTCTCATTAGCCGCGCGAACCTCTGCAACGGAAGATCATTCATAGCAACAATACATTAGTTTCCAGTGAATTGCTGCCGTCAGTTTGAAAAAAGGGGCCACTCAGGCCCCTTTTCTGAAACTCGCAAGAATTAGCGACGCAGACCCAGGCGCTCGATGAGCTGGGTGTAACGTGCTACGTCTTTACGTTTCAGGTAGTCGAGCAGTTTACGACGCTGAGAAACCATGCGCAGCAGACCACGACGGCTGTGGTGATCTTTTTTGTGCTCTGCAAAGTGACCCTGCAGGTGGTTGATCTGTGCAGTCAGCAGTGCTACCTGAACTTCGGTAGAACCGGTGTCGTTTTCACCACGACCAAACTCAGAAACGATTTTAGCTGTTGCTTCAGTACTTAGAGACATTTTAAAACTCCAAAGTATATAGAATGAAAGGACGCCGATCTCTAATTCAGCGATCCCAGTGTACGTTACGCAAAGTGTTAAACAATTTACGCGACGTTAAGCGGCAGTATTCTACTCGTAGCGACCTGTTATCGCAAGACGGTTAACATTACGCCGGATATTCAACCACCAGGCGACGAGGCGCAACGCGGCCTTCATCGTCAATTTCACCCATACCGATAAACTTGCCATTCTCACCTTCTGTAACACGAACCAGTCCTTCCAGCGGCGCACCAGATGTACGAACTGGGTTACCATTTTTGAAGTAAACAGAAGACGTTAACGGAAGATTCACCACCGGATAGTCCGAAGCTGGACTGTCCATTGGCATCAGTAATGGATCAAGTAACTCCGCAGCCGGAATATCCTGCTGTTCAGCTTGCTCAACAAGTTCACGCAGGTGCTCCAGGGTCACCATCCGTTCAACCGGATATTTACTTACCGCCAGACGGCGCAGGTAAATAACATGCGCGCCACAGCCGAGTTTTTCACCCAGGTCGTCAATGATAGTGCGGATATAAGTACCTTTTGAGCAGTGAATTTCCAGCTCCAGCTCATTGCCTTCATGGCGAATAAACAGCAATTCATAAACGGTAATCGGACGCGCTTCACGCGGAACTTCAATGCCCTGACGCGCGTATTCGTACAGTTTTTTGCCCTGATATTTCAGTGCTGAATACATCGAAGGGATCTGTTCGATATCGCCACGGAAGGTATCCAGCGCCGCCGCCAGTTGCTCTGCACTAAAGGTTACCGGACGTTCTTCAACGATTTGTCCATCGGCGTCGGAAGTATCGGTACGCTGTCCAAGACGCGCAATCACCCGATAGCGTTTGTCGGAGTCCAGCAGATACTGGGAAAACTTCGTCGCTTCCCCGAGGCAAATCGGCAACATGCCAGTTGCCAGCGGGTCCAGCGCGCCGGTGTGTCCGGCACGGTTGGCGTTATATATACGTTTCACTTTTTGCAGCGCATCGTTGCTGGACATACCCTGCGGTTTATCCAGCAACAAAACGCCGTTAATGTCGCGACCGCGACGACGAGGACGACTCATTAGTCCTCCTTGCTGTCGTCCGGGTTAACACGACGCTCTTCGTCATGTTTGACCACGCTGGTCACCAGGTTTGACATACGCATCCCTTCAACCAGTGAGTTGTCGTAGAAGAAGGTCAGTTCCGGCACGAGTACGCAAGCGCATCGCTTTACCCAGCAGGCTGCGGATGAAACCAGAAGCTTCCTGCAACGCTTTGATGCCCGCTTTAACCGCGTCTTCATCTTTGTCGTTGAGGAACGTCACATATACTTTGGCATACGCCAGGTCACGAGACATTTCGACACCGGAAACGGTGGTCATCATGCCCAGACGAGGATCTTTAATTTCACGCTGCAGGATTAGAGCGATCTCTTTTTGCATTTCCTGCGCTACGCGCTGCGGGCGACCAAATTCTTTCGCCATAATAAATTCTCCTGACAAAAAAGGGGCTGTTAGCCCCTTTTTAAAAATTAATTTCAGGTGGAAGGGCTGTTCACGTTGGCCTGATAAGACGCGCTAGCGTCGTATCAGGCAATCCATGCCGGATGCGGCATAAACGCCTTATCCCGCATGGAACCCTAAAAACCTTAAGCGATGGTTCGTTGGATCTCGATGATTTCGAATACTTCGATCACATCGCCAGTGCGGACGTCGTTGTAGTTCTTAACGCCGATACCACATTCCATACCGTTACGGACTTCGTTAACGTCATCTTTGAAGCGGCGCAGGGACTCCAGCTCACCTTCGTAGATAACCACGTTGTCGCGCAGGACGCGGATCGGGTTGTGACGTTTAACCACACCTTCAGTAACCATACAGCCTGCGATGGCACCAAATTTCGGCGATTTGAACACGTCACGAACTTCCGCCAGACCGATAATCTGCTGTTTCAGTTCTGGAGACAGCATACCGCTCATCGCCGCTTTCACTTCGTCGATCAGGTTATAGATGACGGAGTAGTAACGCAGATCCAGGCTTTCCGCTTCAATCACTTTACGTGCAGAGGCATCAGCACGAACGTTAAAGCCAACCAGGATGGCGTTGGACGCCGCAGCCAGGGTGGCGTCGGTTTCGGTGATACCACCTACACCAGAACCGATGATCTTCACTTTAACTTCGTCAGTAGACAGTTTCAGCAAGGAGTCGGAGATCGCTTCCACAGAACCCTGTACGTCTGCCTTCAGGACGATATTCACTTCGTGAACTTCGCCTTCGGTCATGTTGGCGAACATGTTCTCGAGTTTAGATTTCTGCTGACGAGCCAGTTTAACTTCGCGGAATTTGCCCTGACGGTACAGTGCAACTTCACGTGCTTTCTTCTCGTCACGTACAACGGTAACTTCATCACCCGCAGCCGGAACACCGGACAAGCCGAGGATTTCCACCGGAATGGACGGACCCGCTTCCAGCACTTCCTGACCCAGTTCGTTACGCATCGCACGAACACGACCGTATTCGAAGCCACACAGAACGATATCGCCCTTATGCAGAGTACCTTCGCGGACCAGTACAGTAGCAACCGGACCACGACCTTTATCGAGGAAGGATTCGATAACCGCACCGCTCGCCATCCCGTTACGCACGGCTTTCAGTTCAAGGACTTCAGCCTGCAGCAGGATAGCATCCAGCAGTTCATCAATACCGGTACCCGCTTTTGCAGATACGTGTACGAACTGGCTTTCGCCGCCCCACTCTTCTGGCAGGATGCCGTACTGAGAGAGTTCGTTCTTAACGCGATCCGGATCGGCTTCTGGTTTATCGATTTTGTTCACAGCAACCACCACCGGAACACCCGCCGCTTTCGCGTGCTGGATAGCTTCGATGGTCTGCGGCATTACGCCGTCGTCTGCAGCAACAACCAGGACTACGATGTCCGTTGCCTGCGCACCACGTGCACGCATTGAAGTAAACGCGGCGTGCCCCGGGGTGTCCAGGAAGGTGATCATGCCGTTTTCAGTTTCAACGTGGTATGCACCAATGTGCTGGGTAATGCCGCCCGCTTCGCCAGAGGCCACTTTCGTTGAACGAATGTAGTCCAGCAGAGAGGTTTTACCGTGGTCAACGTGACCCATGATGGTCACAACCGGTGCGCGCGGTTCAGCCGCAGCGCCCGTGTCACGGTCGCTCATTACCGCTTCTTCCAGCTCGTTTTCACGACGCAGGATAACTTTGTGGCCCATCTCTTCGGCTACCAGCTGTGCGGTTTCCTGGTCGATAACCTGGTTGATGGTTGCCATTGCGCCCAGTTTCATCATCGCTTTGATGACCTGAGAGCCTTTAACCGCCATCTTGTTAGCCAGTTCGCCAACGGTGATGGTTTCGCCGATCACAACGTCACGGTTAACGGCCTGAGCTGGCTTCTGGAAGCCCTGCTGCAGCGAAGAACCTTTACGTTTTCCGCCTTTACCGCCACGTACCGCTGCACGCGCTTCTTCGCGATCAGCTTTTGATTCAGCGTGTTTGTTGCCTTTCTTCGGACGCGCTGCTTTCGCGTTACGACCACGGCCACGGCCGCCTTCGACTTCACGATCGCTTTCGTCTTCTGCCTGACGGGCATGTTGAGAGGTAGTGACGTGATAATCGCTGGAATCTTCAGTCGGTTCCGCGTTATCAGTCCATTTGTTTTCTTCCGCCATACGACGTGCTTCTTCAGCAACGCGACGTGCTTCTTCTTCGAGTTTACGACGCGCTTCTTCTTCAGCTTTACGCTTGAGCTCTGCAGCTTCCTGCTCACGGCGGGCTTTTTCAGCCTGGGCGGTTTTAGTCATATCGTCTTGTTGATTGCTCACTTTGTCTTTTTCCGCAGCTTCACGTTTCGCTTGTTCAGCGGCTTCACGTTTAGCTTGTTCTGCGGCCTCACGTTCAGCTTTTTGTTGCGCCTCGCGTTTGGCCGATTCTTCTGCCTCACGACGGGCTTGCTCTTCCGCTTCACGCTGCGCTTGCTCTTCCGCCGCAAGGCGCTCGGCCTCTTGCGGGTCACGTTTCACAAAGGTGCGTTTCTTGCGGACTTCGATTTGTACCGATTTGCTTTTTCCACCGGTACCAGGAATGTTAAGGGTGCTGCGTGTCTTACGCTGCAGCGTTAATTTGTCCGGCCCTGAATTTTTCTGATTCAGGTGGTCAATTAAAGCCTGTTTCTCTTGTGCGGACACAGAGTCGTCAGCAGACTTCCGGATACCTGCATCAGCAAATTGCTGTACCAGGCGTTCCACGGAGGTCTGTCGCTCTGCGGCCAGCGTTTTAATCGTTACATCTGTCATGCTGTTCCTTCCTGCTACAGTTTATTACGCTTCGTCACCGAACCAGCAAATATTACGGGCAGCCATAATCAGTGCTCCGGCTTTTTCGTCGGTCAACCCTTCGATATCAGCCAGATCATCAATGCCCTGTTCGGCGAGATCTTCCAGCGTACAAACGCCACGGGCGGCCAGTTTGAATGCCAAATCACGATCTATCCCTTCAAGGTTCAGCAGATCGTCAGCCGGTTTGTTATCACCGAGGCTTTCTTCCTGGGCCTGTGCAATGGTGGCCAGAGCATTTTTAGCACGCTCACGCAGTGCTTCAACGGTCGGCTCATCAAGGCCTTCGATTTCCAACAGCTCTTTCATCGGCACATAGGCCAGTTCTTCCAGCGTCGAGAAACCTTCTTCTACCAGGACAGTCGCGAAGTCTTCGTCAATGTCGAGATAACGGGTGAAGGTGTCAATCGCTGCATGCGCTTCCGCCTGATGCTTAGCCTGCAGGTCGTCAACGGTCATTACGTTGAGTTCCCAACCGCTGAGCTGCGAAGCCAGACGCACGTTCTGACCGTTACGGCCAATCGCCTGCGCCAGGTTACCGGCTTCAACGGCGATATCCATGGTGTGTTTATCTTCATCCACCACGATAGAAGCAACGTCTGCCGGTGCCATCGCATTAATCACGAACTGCGCCGGGTTATCATCCCACAGGACGATATCGATACGCTCGCCGCCCAGTTCAGTAGAAACCGCCTGAACACGCGCGCCACGCATACCTACGCAAGCACCTACCGGATCGATACGTTTATCGTTGGTTTTCACCGCGATTTTCGCACGAGAACCCGGGTCGCGAGCCGCTGCTTTAATTTCAATCACTTCTTCGCCGATTTCTGGCACTTCAATGCGGAACAGTTCGATCAGCATTTCCGGCTTGGAACGGGTAACGAACAGTTGCGCGCCACGCGCTTCCGGGCGAACGGAATAAAGCACGCCACGAACGCGGTCGCCAGGGCGGAAGTTTTCACGCGGCAGCATATCTTCGCGCAGGATCACGGCTTCAGCGTTGTTGCCCAGATCCAGAGAGATGTTGTCGCGGTTTACTTTTTTCACCACGCCGGTGATGATTTCACCTTCGTGTTCACGGAACTGATCAACCACCATCGCACGTTCGGCTTCACGCACTTTCTGCACGATAACCTGTTTTGCCGTCTGGGTGGTGATACGGTCAAAGGTAACAGACTCAATCTGATCTTCAACGTAATCGCCCAGGTTCAGGCTTTCATCTTCATAACGTGCGGCTTCAAGGGTGATTTCCTTGGTCGGCTGGGTGACTTCATCAACAACTAACCAGCGACGGAAGGTGTCAAAATCACCGCTTTTGCGATCGATCTGTACGCGGACGTCGATCTCTTGTTCATATTTTTTCTTTGTTGCTGTCGCCAGCGCGCTTTCCAATGCTTCGAAAATCTTCTCGCGAGGTAGCGCCTTTTCATTGGATACGGCTTCAACTACAGCCAAAATTTCTTTGTTCATCGCGGGCTTTTCACCTCATCCAGACTATTAAAAGTGGGGAACCAGGTTCGCCTTCTGGATATTACTCAGCGCGAACACTTCATCTTTACCTTCGACGGTAACTGTGATCATTTCACCGTCTACCGCTTTGATAACGCCCTGCCATTTACGACGGTTTTGTACCGCCATACGGAGAACCAGAGTCACCTCTTCTCCGACAAAACGGGCGTAGTGTTCAGCCGTGAACAGTGGGCGATCGAGACCCGGTGAGGAGACTTCCAGGTTATAAGCAACGGTGATGGGATCTTCAACATCCAGCACAGCACTTACCTGGTGGCTCACATCAGCACAATCATCAACATTGATGCCATCTTCACTATCAATATAGATGCGCAGTGTGGATGTGCGACCGCGAATAAACTCGATGCCAACCAGCTCAAAACCCAGGGCCTCAACTGGCGCAGTAATCATCTCTGTTAATTTTTGCTCTAATGTGGACAAGCCCACCCCCAAGACATAAAAAAAGGGCCTAAAGCCCAGTTATTCTGTAGTCAGATAACAAAAAACCCCGATAAATCGGGGCTTTATATAACTGAACCCTATAACCGCAACTGCGGTCTGGAGCACTTTCCAGAAGGATTTTTTCAAATCCCACTACGAAGGCCGAAGTCTTCACAGTATATTTGAAAAAGAACTCTAAGGGAAAGTGGTTGCGGGGGCCGGATTTGAACCGACGACCTTCGGGTTATGAGCCCGACGAGCTACCAGGCTGCTCCACCCCGCGCCTGAAACGTGGCAAATTCTACTCGTTTTGGGTAAAAAATGCAAATACTGCTGGGATTTGGTGTACCGAGACGGGACGTAAAATCTGCGGGCATTATAGTGATCCACGCCACATTTTGTCAACATTTATTGCTAATCACGTGAATGAATACCCTGTTCACTTTCATTTGTTGAATACTTTTGCCTTCTCCTGCTCTCCCTTAAGCGCATTATTTTACAAAAAACACACTAAACTCTTCCTGTCTCCGATAAAAGATGATTAAATGAAAACTCATTTATTTTGCATAAAAATTCAGTTAGAGCGGAAATCCAGGCTCATCATCAGTTAATTAAGCAGGGTGTTATTTTATGACGACGATTCTCAAGCATCTCCCGGTAGGTCAACGTATTGGTATCGCTTTCTCTGGCGGTCTGGACACCAGTGCCGCACTGCTGTGGATGCGAAAAAAGGGAGCGGTTCCTTATGCATATACTGCAAACCTGGGCCAGCCAGACGAAGAGGATTACGATGCGATCCCTCGTCGTGCCATGGAATACGGCGCGGAGAACGCACGTCTGATCGACTGCCGCAAACAACTGGTGGCTGAAGGTATTGCCGCTATTCAATGTGGCGCATTTCATAACACCACCGGCGGCCTGACCTATTTCAACACGACGCCGCTGGGCCGCGCCGTGACCGGCACCATGCTGGTTGCTGCCATGAAAGAAGATGGCGTGAATATCTGGGGTGACGGCAGCACCTATAAAGGAAACGATATCGAACGTTTCTATCGTTACGGTCTACTGACCAATGCGGAACTACAAATTTACAAACCGTGGCTCGATAGCGACTTTATCGATGAACTGGGCGGCCGTCATGAAATGTCTGAATTTATGATTGCCTGCGGTTTCGACTACAAAATGTCTGTCGAAAAAGCCTACTCCACAGACTCCAACATGCTTGGTGCAACGCATGAAGCGAAGGATCTGGAATACCTCAACTCCAGCGTCAAAATCGTCAACCCGATTATGGGCGTGAAGTTCTGGGATGAGAGCGTGAAGATCCCGACAGAAGAAGTCACAGTACGCTTTGAGCAAGGTCATCCAGTGGCGCTGAACGGTAAAACCTTTAGCGACGACGTAGAAATGATGCTGGAAGCTAACCGCATCGGCGGTCGTCACGGCCTGGGCATGAGCGACCAGATTGAAAACCGTATCATCGAAGCGAAAAGCCGGGGTATCTACGAAGCTCCGGGGATGGCACTGCTGCACATTGCGTATGAACGTCTGCTGACCGGTATTCACAACGAAGACACCATTGAGCAGTATCATGCGCATGGTCGTCAGTTGGGGCGTCTTTTGTACCAGGGGCGTTGGTTTGATTCCCAGGCGCTGATGCTGCGTGACTCCCTGCAACGCTGGGTTGCCAGCCAGATCACTGGTGAAGTGACGCTGGAACTGCGTCGCGGGAACGACTACTCGATCCTCAATACCGTCTCTGACAACCTGACCTATAAAGCAGAGCGTTTGACCATGGAGAAAGGCGACTCTATGTTTACGGCTGAAGATCGTATTGGTCAACTGACCATGCGTAACCTGGATATTACCGATACCCGCGAGAAGCTGTTCGGTTATGCCAAAACTGGACTACTCTCCTCCTCTGCCTCTTCGGGCGTGCCGCAGGTGGAGAATCTGGAAAATAAAGTTAAGTAATATCATAGCTTTCGTGCTAAAGGCCGCAAATGCGGCCTTTTTTTTACGGCTAAGAGAATGTGACTGCGTTTAGGGGCCACCGTGTCCGAATTCGGAATTAAAGTAAAATTTAAATGAAATAAAGTAAATTTCAGCGCATTCTATGTTTACTTTATGTTTTTATGCTTAGTAAAAGGAATGACCAATGAATGGTGAATATTTTGTACGCCTCGCATTACATACTCTGAAATGCACTCAAAAAGATTTAGCAAGCCACTTAGGTGTTTCCTCAACACAAATTAGTAAGTGGAAAAAAGGGGAACACATGTCTGCTGATATGGAAAAAAAGTTCAGAAATATTACCCAAATAGGAGATTATTCTCCTCAACTAGTTGAATGGACGGGCTCAGTCGAGAATGCTGAGAAATGGGATCGGCTTATCCATTTTCTTGCTCAACGAGCTATGGAGGATGCTGAAACGAGTTATATAACACGACCTCTTACTGACGAAGATGGCTTTTTGGTTGAAGAAACAATTGATGTATTAAAGCGAATAGGTTTTCCTACACCTCTTTCCTTTCCTGAAGGACTTAATATTGACGACGATAATGCTGATGAAGAAGAGGCTTTTTGGGAGATCTTAGAGAGCAATGCTCATTGTTCTGTAATTAATGATATTTATCATGCTCTGAATGATGTTTATGGTTTCTACATAGCATATGTTGATGAGTTGATTCAGGACGACGATTTAGATGTCTATTCAAGCGAAGCCATCAATATTCAGAGTTCATTGCTATCACTTGCTGCATGCAAAATTGAAATTGATACTCCTGTTGCGTCAAACATTAAAGAATTTCGTTATAGAGTTCAAAAAGACTACGAAAATTGGTTGAATCAACTCAAGATGATGGCATTCAGGGCGGGAATCCCGTTAAGAGCCGAACTTCTGGAAATGGTTTATAACACTGCTGACCAACTTAGCGTTGCAGCAGAAGCCGAAAGTTTCGATTTCAATAAATCTCGCATTCATCCAGATATATACATGAACGAGATCCTCACTGGCATGAGAATAATTCACCAAGTGCTTCCGTTAATAATGCAAAAGTTAGAAATTACAGATTTCAAATTAGATGAAACAGATTTACGCTTGGGTAAATAGTTATCAAATTCAGAATATTTAGCCTGGCTTATAAAACGAAAAAAGACGCTTTTCAGCGTCTTTCTTTCGGAATATTGGTACTGAGGATGGGACTCGAACCCACAAGCCCGTTAGGGCACTACCACCTCAAGGTAGCGTGTCTACCAATTCCACCACCTCAGCACAGATACTACTTTTTAGTTCGGGATATCGCTGGTCGGCTTAGCCGGAGCAGCTGGCTGAGTTTGTTCGGTTTTCGCCGGCGCACTCAGGTTTTCCCATTCGCTACCTTTATTGGTTTTGTTGCTATTGATGTTACCCAACACCAGACTGATGATGAAGAATAACGTTGCCAGCAGCGCCGTCATGCGGGTCATGAAGTTACCAGAACCACTTGAACCAAACAGCGTAGCGGAAGCGCCTGCTCCGAAGGAGGCTCCCATATCAGCGCCTTTACCTTGCTGCAGCATGATCAGACCTACAAGGCCAATTGCTACAATAAGGAAAACTACTAAAAGAGCTTCGTACATAATCAACCTGTTCCTTGCGGAGTTGCCGCGTACCAATGCTTCAACCAATAAAGCGGGAGTTTTTAATCTTTCCCACTGAAGCGGGTGTGAATACTAACCAAAGCGAATGACCTTCGCAAGGGCAATTTTATCGCATTGTATCAACTGCGGAAAAAAACAGCAAAACCGATGTGCTTAAGAAGAACAAAGGCGACAAGCGCCGCCTTTTTAGCCAGTTAGCTATCGAATCAAACTGCCTTTACCGCGTCAGCGATGCGATGCGCAAATTCGGTTACCTGCGCTTCGTCTTCACCTTCTACCATCACGCGAATTAACGGCTCGGTGCCAGATTTACGCAGCAACACGCGTCCACGGTTGCCCAGCGCAGCTTCAACCTCTGCGGTCACGGCTTTAACTGACTCATGCTCAAGCGGATCGCCGCTACCTGCGGTGTAACGCACATTAACCAGAATCTGCGGGAACATTTTCATGCCACTGCAAAGGTCGTGCAGGCTCATATGGTTACGCGCCATCGCCGCCAGCACCTGCAAACCAGCAACGATGCCGTCACCGGTAGTGGTTTTATCCAGCAGGATCACATGACCGGAGTTCTCGGCACCGATGCGCCAGCCTTTCTCCTGCATTTTTTCCAGTACGTAGCGGTCGCCCACTTTCGCACGAGCAAATGGAATACCTAACTGTTTCAGCGCCAGTTCCAGCCCCATATTGCTCATCAATGTACCCACAGCGCCACCACGCAGCTGGCCCTGACGAAGACCTTCACGCGCGATGATATACATGATCTGATCGCCATCGACTTTATTGCCTTCATGGTCAACCATAATCACGCGGTCGCCGTCACCGTCAAAGGCGATACCGAGATCTGCTTTTTCAGCCAGTACGCGCGCCTGTAACGCACGAACATCAGTTGCGCCCACTTCGGCATTGATGTTTACGCCGTTCGGCTCACAACCGATAGCGATAACATTCGCTCCCAGCTCGCGCAGCACGTTCGGCGCAATGTGATAAGTCGCACCGTTTGCACAATCCACCACAATCTTCAGTTCACTGAGGCTAAGTTCGTTCGGGAACGTGGCTTTGCAAAACTCGATATAACGACCCGCGGCATCAACGATACGGCTGGCTTTACCCAGTTCTGCCGAATCAACGCAGCTAATCTCTTTTTCCATTTCAGCTTCAATGGCTTCTTCAACTGCATCCGGCAGCTTGGTGCCGTCAATAGAAAAGAATTTGATCCCGTTATCATAAAATGGGTTATGTGATGCAGAAATTACAATCCCAGCTTCGGCGCGGAAGGTACGCGTCAGATAAGCCACGGCCGGTGTTGGCATCGGGCCAGTGAAGAGTGCGGAAAGACCGGCAGCCGCCAGACCCGCCTCCAGCGCCGACTCCAGCATATAGCCAGAAATACGCGTGTCTTTACCAATAATGATCTTACGGGAGCCGTGGCGCGCCAGCACTTTACCCGCAGCCCACCCCAGCTTAAGCACAAAATCAGGCGTGATCGGCGCATCCCCAACACGACCACGAATCCCATCGGTACCGAAATATTTACGATTACTCATAGCGTTTGTTTTCCTTTGCAGACAGAGTGGCTTCCACCACTCGCATCGCTTCTACGGTTTCTTTGACGTCATGAACACGAATAATGTGCGCGCCTTGCATTGCGGCAATGACCGCACAGGCCAGACTACCGCTCAGGCGCTCGGACGGCCCCACGTTCAGCAGCTGCCCAATCATCGATTTTCGTGACATACCCACCAACAGCGGCAGGTTGAAATGATGAAATTCAGCCAGACGCGCCAGTAATGCATAGTTGTGATGGAGATTTTTACCGAAACCGAATCCGGGGTCGAGCAACAATTTCTCTTTTGCGATACCCGCCTGTTCGCAGCGTGCTATTTGCTCAACAAAGTAGCGATTTACCTCGGCAAAGACATCGTCATACTTTGGTGCTTCCTGCATGGTCTTTGGGTTTCCCTGCATATGCATCAGGCAAACTGGCAAACCAGTTTCAGCGGCAGCTTCCAGGGCGCCGGGTTCGGAAAGGGAGCGGATATCATTAATGATGTGAGCGCCTGCTTTCGCTGACTCACGGATGACTTCTGGTTTGGATGTATCTACCGAGATCCAGACTTCGAAGCGTTGAGCAATTGCCTCAACCACAGGAATAACACGTTGCAACTCTTCTTCAACGCTCACTTCCGCAGCCCCTGGACGTGTGGACTCGCCGCCAACGTCAATGATCGTTGCGCCAGCATTGATCATCAGATTCGCATGTTTCACCGCATCAATCAGCGAATTATGCGTGCCGCCATCGGAGAAAGAATCAGGCGTGACGTTGAGGATCCCCATTACGTGAGGATGGCTAAGGTCCAGTGAAGTGCCCTGGGCAAAGAGTTTCATGGTGTTATCCCTGGTATGAATTGATAAGAAAAAACCCCGGAGCACGCCCCGGGGTTTTCGGTACAAATACAGTCATCTGATGCGGGAACTTACTTGTCGCCTAACTGCTCTGACATGGTGTTACCCGGGTTCGGCGTACGCGGTTCATCAACCGGACGCGGAGCCTTTGGACTACCATTGTCGCCAGAATTGTTAGAAGCGCCTGGTTCTTCCCAGCCCGCTGGCGGACGTACATCGCGACGTGCCATCAGGTCGTCAATCTGCGGTGCATCGATGGTTTCATATTTCATGAGCGCATCTTTCATCGCATGCAGAATATCCAGATTGTCGTTCAACAACTGACGCGCACGATTGTAGTTACGCTCAATCAGTAACTTCACTTCCTGGTCGATGATACGCGCAGTTTCATCGGACATATGTTTCGCTTTCGCCACGCTACGACCGAGGAACACTTCACCTTCTTCTTCCGCGTACAGCAGAGGACCAAGTTTTTCGGAGAAGCCCCACTGAGTCACCATGTTACGTGCCAGGTTGGTCGCAACTTTAATATCGTTGGACGCCCCGGTAGAAACATGTTCCGGCCCGTAGATGATCTCTTCTGCCAGACGACCACCGTACAGCGTAGAAATCTGGCTTTCCAGTTTCTGACGGCTGGCACTGATTGCGTCGCCTTCAGGCAGGAAGAAGGTCACACCCAACGCACGTCCGCGCGGGATAATCGTCACTTTGTGCACCGGATCGTGTTCCGGCACCAGGCGACCAATAATCGCATGGCCTGCTTCGTGGTATGCCGTCGATTCTTTCTGCGCTTCCGTCATCACCATGGAGCGACGTTCCGCCCCCATCATGATTTTGTCTTTCGCTTTCTCGAACTCAACCATCGACACAACGCGTTTGTTGCCACGAGCAGCGAACAGTGCCGCTTCGTTCACCAGGTTCGCCAGATCAGCACCGGAGAAACCAGGAGTACCACGGGCAATGATTGCCGCATCGATATCGGGTGCCAATGGTACGCGACGCATGTGAACTTTCAGGATCTGCTCACGACCGCGAACATCTGGCAGACCAACCACAACCTGACGGTCGAAACGGCCAGGACGCAGCAGTGCCGGGTCCAGAACGTCCGGACGGTTAGTCGCGGCGATAACGATGATACCTTCGTTACCTTCGAAGCCATCCATCTCAACCAGCATCTGGTTCAGAGTCTGTTCACGTTCATCGTGACCACCGCCCAGACCTGCGCCACGTTGGCGGCCGACGGCGTCGATTTCATCGATAAAGATGATACACGGTGCCGCTTTCTTCGCCTGTTCGAACATGTCACGAACACGGGATGCACCCACACCGACGAACATTTCTACGAAGTCAGAACCGGAGATAGTAAAGAACGGAACTTTCGCTTCGCCTGCAATCGCTTTCGCCAGCAGCGTTTTACCGGTACCCGGAGGACCGACCATCAGGACGCCTTTCGGGATCTTACCACCGAGTTTCTGGAAGCGGCTTGGCTCGCGCAGATACTCAACCAGTTCAGCAACTTCTTCTTTTGCTTCGTCGCAGCCCGCAACGTCAGCAAAGGTCGTTTTGATCTGATCTTCCGTCAGCATGCGCGCTTTGCTCTTACCGAACGACATGGCACCTTTGCCACCGCCGCCCTGCATTTGACGCATGAAGAAGATCCAGACACCAATCAGCAACAGCATCGGGAACCAGGAGATGAAGATAGAAGCCAGCAGGCTTGGCTCTTCAGGCGGTTCACCGACAACCTTGACGTTCTTGGTCAGCAGGTTATCCAGTAACTTCGGATCCTGAACCGGAATGTAAGTGGTATAACGGTTACTATCTTTCTTGGTAACGTTGATTTCACGTCCGTTGATACGCGCTTCACGAACCTGGTCGTTATTGACCTCTTGTAGGAAGGTAGAGTAATCCACCTTACGTCCATTAGACTCGCTGGGCCCAAAGCTCTGGAATACTGACATCAGCACAACGGCAATGACCAGCCAGAGTATTAGGTTTTTCGCCATGTCACTCAAGGGATTAACCTCTTATTACAACTGTGTTAAAAACAGCGTCAGGATACTCTATATCCAGCATCTTTCAAACTTTCGTCTGAAATCTCCCGGTTAGGGTTTACGCCCGGTCGCTACAATATACACTTCCCGCGAACGTGCACGAGAAGAGTCCGGCTTACGAACTTTGACCTTCGTAAACAGGGAGCGAATTTCCCTTAGATACTCATCGAAACCTTCGCCCTGGAACACCTTCACTACAAAACTGCCACCTGGCGCTAATACATCACGACACATTTCTAGCGCCAGTTCCACCAGATACATGGCACGGGGGATATCCACCGCCGGTGTTCCGCTCATGTTTGGTGCCATATCGGACATGACAACCTGGACTTTGCTGTCGCCTACGCGCTCCAGCAGTGCTTTCATCACCAGTTCATCACGAAAATCGCCCTGAAGAAAGTCCACACCAACGATAGGATCCATAGGTAAAAGATCGCAAGCGATGATACGGCCTTTGCCGCCAATTTGGGTGACCACATATTGTGACCAACCACCTGGCGCAGCACCAAGGTCGACAACCGTCATTCCCGGTTTAAAGAGTTTGTCACTTTGCTGTATTTCATCAAGTTTAAACCAGGCACGGGAACGTAACCCCTTTTTCTGTGCCTGTTGAACATATTTATCGCTAAAGTGTTCCTGAAGCCAGCGACTGGAGCTGGCAGAACGCTTCTTACCTGTCATTTAACTTTCCCATTGGGATAACTCATCGTAACCAATTGCGTAAATTTTTACGCGCCTATTTGGCGATATATGGGAGATGGCGGTAGAATGACCCGTTTTCAATCCCAACGTAAGCAAAAAAATACGATGAATCTGAGTACTAAACAAAAACAGCACCTGAAAGGTCTGGCACATCCGCTCAAGCCAGTTGTTCTGCTTGGCAGTAATGGTTTGACCGAAGGGGTGCTGGCCGAGATTGAACAAGCGTTAGAGCACCATGAACTCATCAAGGTGAAAATCGCCACTGAAGATCGCGAAACTAAAACCTTGATCGTGGAAGCTATCGTGCGCGAAACCGGCGCCTGTAATGTACAGGTCATCGGTAAAACGCTGGTGCTTTATCGTCCAACTAAAGAACGTAAAATCTCGCTGCCACGCTAAGATTATCCTAAAGTTACACACATTTGCTGTGTAAAACGAGGGATTTTCCGCAAGCAGGAGAGCAAAATGCCACGCTCTGTTCGTTGATAAAAGGCCGCATAGCGGCCTTTTTCCTTTCTTTACAATACATCAACATTTTGAGTATTGGGTAATTCTTACAGGTATTCCACCTTAATTACTTCAAATTCTACATCGCCGCCCGGCGTTTTGATGACCACGACATCATCTTCTTCTTTGCCAATCAGGCCACGAGCAATAGGCGAGTTTACAGAAATCAGGTTTTGTTTAAAGTCAGCTTCGTCATCGCCAACGATGCGATAAGTCTGTTCTTCGTCAGAATCCAGATTCAGCACCGTTACGGTAGCACCAAAAATAACGCGCCCATTGTTGGGCATTTTGGTGACATCAATTACCTGCGCGTTCGACAGCTTGGCTTCGATATCTTTGATACGGCCTTCGCAAAAACCCTGCTGCTCACGCGCAGCGTGGTATTCGGCGTTTTCTTTCAGGTCGCCATGCTCACGCGCTTCCGCGATAGCAGCAATGATTTCAGGACGGCGCACAGATTTCAGAAAATCCAGCTCTTCGCGTAATTTTTCAGCGCCGCGTAAGGTCATCGGAATAGCTTGCATTTGTTATACCTCTTGAATATTCCTGATGGGGAGAGTCTCCACTCGCCCCGGCTGTTCGGCATGCCCGGCACAACTCCTCGTCGGGGCCAGAAGCAAAAAAATACCGACCCGGGAACAGGTCCCAGGCCAGCAATAATTCACATTTTGATAGTCATTTTACCCTGAAGTTCCCGAAGGGTCATCGTTTACTTTATAGGGCGTTGCGCCGTAGTATGACGGCTCGATTCCAGGTTGTTAGCGCGAGATTATGCGATTTTCCAGATTTATCATCGGATTGACCAGCTGTATAGCGTTCAGTGTTCAGGCCGCGAATGTAGATGAGTACATTACTCAACTCCCCGCTGGCGCCAACCTTGCCCTGATGGTGCAAAAAGTCGGCGCGTCTGCCCCCGCTATTGATTACCATAGTCAGCAAATGGCGCTGCCCGCCAGTACGCAGAAGGTGATCACTGCGCTGGCGGCGTTGATTCAACTTGGCCCCGATTTTCGTTTTACCACGACGCTTGAAACCAAAGGCAATGTGGAAAACGGCGTACTCAAGGGTGACTTAGTGGCGCGATTTGGTGCCGATCCGACGCTAAAACGTCAGGATATTCGTAATATGGTGGCGACCCTGAAAAAATCAGGCGTCTCCCAAATCGAGGGCAATGTGTTCATAGACACGTCCATTTTTGCCAGTCACGATAAAGCCCCCGGCTGGCCCTGGAACGACATGACACAATGCTTTAGCGCCCCGCCTGCCGCCGCCATTGTTGACCGCAATTGCTTTTCCGTCTCGCTCTACAGTGCCCAAAAACCCGGTGATATGGCCTTTGTTCGCGTGGCCTCTTATTACCCTGTGACTATGTTCAGCCAGGTACGCACTCTCCCCCGTGGTTCAGCCGAAGCGCAATATTGCGAGCTGGATGTGGTGCCAGGCGACCTTAACCGCTTTACGTTAACCGGATGCCTACCACAACGTTCTGAGCCGCTCCCGTTGGCTTTTGCCGTACAGGATGGCGCCAGCTACGCCGGAGCGATTCTGAAAGATGAGTTAAAACAGGCAGGCATTACTTATTCCGGCACGCTACTGCGACAAACGCAGGTTAACGACCCAGGAACGGTGGTTGCCAGTAAACAGTCGGCCCCTTTGCACGATCTGCTTAAGATTATGCTGAAAAAGTCCGACAACATGATCGCCGATACCGTCTTTCGCATGATTGGTCATGCGCGCTTTAATGTCCCTGGGACATGGCGGGCCGGGTCGGACGCCGTGCGTCAGATCCTGCGTAAGCAGGCGGGTGTGGATATTGGCAACACGATTATTGCAGATGGTTCAGGGCTTTCACGGCATAACCTGATTGCACCAGCCACCATGATGCAGGTGCTGCAATACATTGCCCAACACGACAATGAGCTTAACTTTATCTCAATGCTACCTTTGGCAGGCTACGATGGTTCGTTGCAGTACCGTGCAGGTCTGCATCAAGCGGGAGTAGATGGTAAAGTTTCAGCGAAAACAGGTTCGTTGCAGGGCGTGTATAACCTGGCAGGATTCATCACCACAGCAAGTGGGCAACGAATGGCGTTCGTACAATATCTTTCTGGTTACGCAGTAGAACCCGCGGATCAGCGTAATCGCCGTATTCCGTTGGTACGTTTTGAAAGCCGTTTGTATAAAGATATTTACCAGAACAATTAGTCAAAAAGAAACCCCGGCACATGGCCGGGGTTTCAGATTATTGACAAAGCGCGCTTTGTTTATGCCGGATGCGGCGTGAATGCCTTATCCGGCCTACAAAATCGTGCAAATTCAATATATTGCAATCATCTTGTAGGCCTGACCTGATAAGTGTAGCGCATCAGGCTTATTTGGCGTTTGTCATCAGTGATTAACGCTTGTAAATGAACTCAACGCCTTCTTCGTCGTCTTCGTCCCAGTCGTCATCCCAGTCTTCATCATCCTCTTCAGCAATCTCTTCAAGCTGCTGACGGTGATAATCATCCCACATGAATTCGACTTTCTCAGGCTGTTTCGCTTCTTCTGCCTGCACGACCGGGTTTTCAATGATAAAGGTCATCACATCCCAGCAGAGATCTTTCACGCCCAGTCCGCTCGCCGCAGAGATCAGATAATATTTATCTTCCCAGCCCAGCGCCTCAGCGATCGCTTTCGCTTTCTCTTCAGCTTCTGCTTTATCCAGCAGGTCGATCTTGTTGAAGACTAACCAGCGTGGTTTCGCCGCCAGATCCTGGCTGTATTTTTCCAGCTCGCTGATAATAATACGCGCATTTTCAACCGGATCGGTGCCGTCAATCGGATCGATATCGATGAGGTGCAACAGGACGCGGCAACGTTCCAGGTGTTTCAGGAAGCGAATGCCCAGACCTGCGCCTTCCGCAGCGCCTTCAATCAACCCCGGGATATCAGCAACAACGAAGCTCTTCTCGTTGTCCATACGTACCACACCAAGGCTTGGTACGAGCGTAGTAAACGGATAGTCCGCTACTTTCGGTTTAGCCGCCGAGACAGCGCGGATAAATGTCGATTTACCGGCATTTGGCATCCCCAGCATACCGACATCAGCCAGCAGCATCAGCTCCAGCAGCAGCTCGCGCTTATCGCCCGGCGTACCGTTGGTTTTCTGCCGTGGTGTACGGTTAACGGACGATTTGAAACGGGTATTGCCCAGACCGTGCCAGCCGCCCTTGGCAACCAGCAGACGCTGACCGTGTTTGGTCATATCGCCCATGGTTTCACCGGTACCCTGGTCGATTACACGCGTACCTACCGGCACTTTAATCGTCACGTCTTTACCGCGCTTACCGGTACAATCGCGGCTTGCGCCGTTTTGACCGCGCTCTGCACGGAAAGATTTTTCAAAACGATAATCGATAAGCGTGTTCAGGTTCTCGTCGGCTTCCATCCATACGTCACCACCGTCACCGCCGTCGCCGCCATCCGGGCCGCCTTTCGGAATATATTTTTCGCGGCGGAAGCTCACGCAACCATTACCGCCATCACCTGCAACGACCAGAATCGATGCTTCATCAACAAACTTCATTTTATTCTCCGTAAATCATTCGCCTGCGCGGGGTTGCGATACCACCGTTGTATGCTTACGTAATCCGCCCCAAATACGATGACCAATGGCGGAATACATCGCGCCCGCAACCACGACAAACGCACCGAGATAACCTAAAAGGTTTAACATCGGTCTGGCGAAGAAATCGGGCCAGGCCAGTGATAAAAGATCTGAAAAAAACAGCGTAAACAGTGGGGTGAGCGTGATGATCGCACTCACCTGCGCTGCCTGCCAGCGAGCCATCGCTTCCGCCAGGGCGCCATATCCTACCAAGGTATTCAGTCCGCAAAAAATTAAACATGCGAGCTGCCAGTGGCTAAGCTGCGCTATCACTCCTGGCTTTGCCAGAGGGAAGAGCGCAATTGTACATAAAGTGTACAGTAAAAACAGGATCTGCGGTGAGGCCAGCCGACGCAATAAAACCTTTTGCGCCACGCCATAACTCACCCAGACCGTCGCCGCACCGACCCCAAAGATAACTCCCCAGGTGTAATCGGTGAGCTTTGTAAATATCTCGACCAGACTGGTGTTAAAAAACATCACCAGGCCGCTCAGGAGCATCAATGCCCCTACAACCTGAGTGCTGCGCATTTTCTCTTTCAGGATAAATACGCTGGCAACCATCATGCCAACTGGCGAGAGTTGCCCAATCACCTGCGAAGCGGTCGGACTCAGGTATTGCAAGGATGAGCTGAACAGGATGAAGTTCCCAAACAGCCCGGCGGTCGCCACTGCCAACAAAATCAACCAGCGTGGCTTACGAAACACGCGTAATGGCGGCAACCTCTTCTTCATCGCAAGAATGGCACCAAGACCAATACTCGCCATCAAGAAACGGTAAAACACGATTGTCGGAGGTCCATCACCTCCAGCACCTGCTTCATTGCGATTGGCAACGCCCCCCAGCAAATTGCTGTGGTGAGCGCCAAAAGAATGCCAATGCCTGCCTGCTGCTTCATACCGTATTCCCTGCAAAGCGCATTTGCGGATTAACGCCGCACCATGCGCATTTTACCGGTTATCGAATGTAAAAAGCCCCGCAACGTGTTGCGGGGCTTTCATCCGTTACCGGGACGCGAAAAACTTATTCAGCTTCGATGCTGATAAATTTACGGTTTTTCGGGCCTTTAACTTCGAATTTCACTTTACCGTCTGCTTTAGCAAACAGAGTGTGGTCACGACCGCAACCTACGTTAGCGCCAGCGTGGAATTTGGTACCACGTTGACGAACGATGATGCTACCCGCCAGAACGGATTCGCCACCGAAACGCTTAACGCCCAGGCGTTTAGCTTCTGAATCGCGACCGTTACGTGTGGAGCCGCCAGCCTTTTTATGTGCCATTTGAAATCTCTCCTCAGGTCTTAGGCGCTGATGCCAGTAATTTTCACATCAGTGAACCACTGACGATGGCCCTGCTGCTTACGATAGTGTTTACGACGGCGAAACTTAACGATTTTAACTTTCTCGCCACGACCGTGAGCAACAACTTCAGCTTTGATTACGCCGCCATCAACGAAAGGAACGCCGATTTTGACTTCTTCACCGTTTGCGATCATCAGCACTTCAGCGAACTCAACAGTTTCGCCAGTTGCGATGTCCAGCTTTTCCAGGCGAACGGTCTGACCTTCGCTTACTCGGTGTTGTTTACCACCACTTTGGAAAACCGCGTACATATAAAACTCCGCTTCCGCGCACACCTTTTCAATGATTCAGAGTGCGCTATAAATATTCACAATAGGGCGCGAATATTACGCAAAACGCACGCCTTTGACAAGTGCTACAGTCAATACACGAAAGAAAAAAAACACAACTTGTACGGTAACGTTTATCTGTGCCATTTTTTCAGTACAATCACTCTATATTCCTAACCATAAACCCTAAGTTGCCTCTGTTCACAGTAAGGTAATCGGGGCGAAAAGCCCGGCTTTTGCGATGAATTTAGAAAAAATCAATGAGTTAACCGCGCAAGATATGGCGGGTGTTAATGCAGCAATTCTCGAGCAGCTTAATTCCGACGTCCAACTGATCAATCAGTTAGGCTATTACATCGTCAGCGGCGGCGGTAAACGTATTCGTCCGATGATTGCTGTACTGGCTGCACGAGCTGTTGGCTATGAGGGGAATGCACATGTCACCATTGCTGCCCTAATTGAGTTTATCCACACGGCGACCCTGCTACACGACGACGTTGTGGATGAATCAGATATGCGCCGAGGTAAAGCTACCGCCAACGCCGCTTTTGGTAACGCTGCCAGCGTGCTGGTAGGCGATTTTATTTATACCCGTGCGTTCCAGATGATGACCAGCCTCGGCTCGCTCAAAGTGCTGGAAGTGATGTCAGAGGCTGTAAACGTCATCGCGGAAGGTGAAGTTTTGCAACTGATGAACGTTAATGATCCGGACATCACCGAAGAGAACTACATGCGTGTTATTTACAGCAAAACCGCACGTCTGTTCGAGGCTGCTGCTCAGTGTTCCGGTATTCTGGCAGGCTGTACGCCGGAAGAGGAAAAAGGCCTGCAAGATTATGGTCGTTACCTCGGCACTGCTTTCCAGCTGATCGACGATTTGCTCGATTACAATGCCGATGGCGAACAGTTGGGCAAAAATGTCGGTGATGATCTGAACGAAGGTAAACCGACGCTGCCGCTGCTGCATGCGATGCATCATGGCACACCAGAACAGGCACAGATGATCCGTTCCGCCATCGAACAAGGGAACGGTCGACATCTTCTGGAACCGGTTCTGGAAGCAATGAACGCTTGCGGCTCTCTGGAATGGACACGTCAGCGTGCGGAAGAAGAAGCAGACAAAGCTATTGCTGCGTTGCAAGTGTTGCCGGATACCCCGTGGCGAGAGGCGTTAATTGGCCTCGCACACATCGCTGTTCAACGCGATCGTTAATCCCTTCCTGTTATCCCGCGCACTGCGCGGGATAATTCCAGTAAACTCCCAAAAATCCTCAATCAATCGCAAAACCGTCTGAAATACAGATGACTCATCTTGATATATTCTGAATATTCACACTCTTTACAGGAACTTTTTTAGAGCAATACGTCATCAGGAGTATAGTGATTCCTGGCAGAACGCATGTTCTGAATGAAAGCGACCAACTTAAGGAGTGAGGAAAGATGGAGAATAATTTCATTGACTGGCATCCCGCCGATATCATTGCGGGTTTGCGGAAAAGAGGAACGTCAATGGCGGCGGAATCTCGCAGAAATGGTTTGAGTTCCTCGACACTGGCGAATGCATTATCGCGTCCCTGGCCAAAAGGAGAGATGATTATTGCAAAAGCATTAGGAACTGATCCCTGGGTTATCTGGCCATCACGCTATCATGACCCGCTGACCCATGAGTTTATCGACAGATCGCAGTTGATGCGCAGCTACACCAAACCGCAAAAATGAGTAGCCTGGCGGTAGCCCCGCGAACGGGGCTGCCAGCTATCGGACGATTACTCGCCTTTCACACGCTCAATGTTAGCACCAAGCGCGCGAAGTTTGTCTTCAATGCGCTCGTAGCCACGATCGATGTGATAAATACGATCAACAACCGTAGTACCTTCTGCAATGCAGCCAGCCAGCACCAGACTTGCTGAAGCACGCAGATCGGTTGCCATTACCTGTGCGCCGGAAAGTTTTTCAACACCGTGACAAATAACGGTATTGCTTTCAATTTCAGCATGCGCCCCCATACGACTCAGCTCAGGTACGTGCATAAAGCGGTTTTCAAAGACCGTTTCGGTGATGAATCCCGTTCCTTCTGCCACCAGGTTCAGCAGCGTGAACTGGGCCTGCATATCGGTCGGGAACGCCGGATGTGGCGCGGTACGCACGTTAACAGCCTTCGGACGTTTGCCATGCATATCCAGGCTAATCCAGTCTTCGCCGACTTCGATGTCCGCCCCAGCGTCACGCAGTTTCGCCAGCACAGCGTCAAGGGTATCTGGCTGGGCGTTACGGCAGATGATTTTGCCGCGAGAGATCGCCGCCGCCACCAGGAAGGTGCCAGTTTCGATGCGGTCAGGAAGCACACGATAGACACCGCCCCCCAAGCGCTCCACACCTTCGATAACAATACGATCGGTACCCTGGCCGCTAATTTTCGCGCCCAGCGTAACCAGGAAGTTCGCGGTATCGACGATTTCCGGTTCACGTGCCGCGTTTTCAATAATCGTGGTGCCTTCTGCCAGGGTTGCAGCACACATAATGGTCACGGTTGCACCAACACTGACTTTATCCATCACGATATGCGCGCCTTTCAGACGGCCATCGACGGAAGCTTTAACGTAACCTTCTTCCAGTTTGATGGTCGCGCCTAATTGCTCAAGGCCGGAAATATGTAAATCAACCGGACGAGCACCAATCGTACAACCACCAGGCAAAGAAACCTGCCCCTGACCAAAACGAGCCACCAGCGGCCCAAGCGCCCAGATAGAGGCACGCATGGTTTTAACCAGATCGTAAGGCGCGCAGAAGACATTAACGTCACGGGCATCGATATGCACAGAACCATTACGTTCTACTTTGGCGCCAAGCTGGCTAAGCAGCTTCATTGATGTATCGACGTCTTTCAGTTTCGGGACGTTCTGGATCTCCACCGGGTCTTCCGCCAGCAGTGCAGCGAAAAGGATAGGCAGAGCAGCATTTTTAGCGCCGGAAATTGTGACTTCGCCCTGGAGCTTCGTTGGCCCCTGAACACGAAATTTATCCATTTAGTATGTTCTCAGTTAACAATTCATATCCGCTACCGGCGTATCGCCCATAGCTCAAAAGCCGTTCAGTTTGCGATCACGCGCCCACTCCGCAGGGGTATACGCTTTGATCGACACAGCATGAATGCGGTTATCCGCAATATATTCCATCAGCGGACCGTAAACCGTCTGCTGTTTTTTAACCCGGCTCATGCCATCAAACATCTCACCCACGGCAATAACCTGAAAGTGGCTGCCATCGCCGGAAACGTGGACTTCCTGGAGGGAAAGAGCGTTCATCAGCACGCTCTGAATTTCATTATTTTCCATGGGATCTTCATTCATCAGTTAATAAACCAGCGAAACATCTTAGAGCAAAGTTGCGCTGTCATAAATAAGCAAAAAGCCTTGCTGATTAATCAGACAAGGCTCGACTTACTGGTAGGTTTGCCGGACTGGCGGGTAACGCCTTATCCAGCCTGAAAAAAATTAACGAGGCAGGACATCAGACGGCAAATTATACAATTTTGCCAGGGTATACACCTTGTCGTTTACCCCCTGAAGCGTCACGCTGTTGCCTTGCTTTTTCGCCAGATCGATCAGATGGAGCAGCAACGCCAATCCACCCGTATCAACGCGGGACACTCGACTAAGATCGATGCGGGTAATCCCCCTCACCGCTTCGTCACGCATTTCCCACAGCGGCAGCAGAACGTCCTGATCCAGCTCTCCGGTCAATACCAGGGTGTCACCCGTCTGCATCCAGCTCAGTGACTCGCTCATTATTTTTTCTCTTCCAGGGTGATTTTCTGTTGAGAAATAGACTTCAGTTGTGCGGTCAGACCATCGATGCCTTTCGTGCGCAGTAAAGTCCCCCACTCATTTTGTTTCGTGGTGATCATGCTGACGCCTTCGGCAATCATGTCATAAGCCTGCCACTTGCCAGTCTGAGAGTTTTTACGCCACTGGAAATCGAGACGTACCGGTGGACGGCCATTCGGGTCAATAATGGTGACACGGATAGGCACAATGGTTTTATCACCCAACGGCTGTTCTGGCGCAATCTGATAGGTCTGACCGTGATACATCGCCAGCGCCTGACCGTAAGCCTGCTTCAGATACTCATGGAAAGCGGCAAAGTAGGCTTCACGCTGGGCTGGGGTCGCGCTTTTGTAGTACTGACCCAGTACCAGCGCACCGGCGTATTTTATCTGTACGTACGGAAGCAGTTCCTGATCGACGATGGTACGCAGGTAATCCGGATTAGCCCGAATTTGCGATTGTTCATTCTTCAGGCGATCGAACGTTTTCTGTGCCGCCTCGTCCATCAGCTTATAGGGATTGGTCTGATCTGCCGCGGTTGCCGCACTCAGCGGTGCAATCATTAGCAAAGCGACCATCATTAAACGTTTAAACATGCGTCGGTTCTCCTGAAATTATTTCGTTGTACCCACAGGTTCAGTGGTTTCATTATTACCTGGCGCAGCGGCTGGCGCATCGCCACTATTCTTATTGTCATCACCTTTACTGCCGTAAAGGAACTGACCAATGAGATCTTCCAGAACCATCGCAGATTTGGTGTCCTGAATCGTATCCCCCTCTTTCAGAATAGCAGTCCCTAGTTCCGGGTCTTCAAAACCGACGTTTAATGCCAGATATTGTTCCCCAAGCAAACCGGAAGTACGAATGCTCAACGAACTGGTATCAGGAATGTGGTTATAACGTTGTTCAATTTCCAGCGTCACGCGCGGTAGATAGGTTTTTGGGTCCAGCGTAATATCTGCAACCCGGCCGACGACAACACCACCAATACTAACCGGAGAGCGCGCTTTCAGGCCGCCGATATTATCGAACGTCGCATAAAGCGTGTAGGTCGGTTCAGTTCGCATTGACGTCACGTTTGCCGCTTTCAGGCAAACAAACAGCGCCGCCAGCAGTGCTGCTAATAAAAAGATACCCACCCAAATTTCATTTTTTTCGTTTGCATGAACTCAATTCCCAAACATCAATGCGGTCAGCACAAAATCCAGCCCCAGAACGGCCAGAGACGAGTGGACAACGGTACGAGTGGTTGCCCGGCTAATCCCGGCAGAGGTCGGGATGGCGTCATAACCGTTAAACAGCGAAATCCACGTCACCGTAATAGCGAACACCACGCTCTTAATCAGACAGTTGACCAGATCCATACGCCAGTCGACGGCGTTTTGCATTGCCGACCAGAAGAATCCACTATCAATACCTTTCCAACTGACGCCGACCAGCGATCCGCCCCAGATCCCCACGGCGACGAAAATTATCGTCAGCAGCGGTAGTGAAATTACCCCAGCCCAGAAACGTGGAGAAATGACGCGGCGCAGTGGGTCCACGGCCATCATCTCCATGCTGGAGAGCTGCTCTGTGGCGCGCATCAAACCGATTTCCGCAGTTAACGCCGAACCGGCACGTCCGGCAAACAGCAGTGCTGCGACCACCGGCCCCAGTTCGCGCAGCAGCGATAAGGCCACCAGCATCCCCAGACTGGTTTCCGCACTATAAGTGGTCAGTACCAGATAACCTTGCAGACCCAGCACCATTCCGATGAACACGCCAGAAACCACAATAATCAGCATCGACAGGACGCCGACATTATAGAGCTGACGCACCAACAGCGGCGCATGTTTGCGAAATTCCGGTTTGCCGACCAGCGCATTGAATAACATTAACCCGGCTCGCCCGAACGTTCTCAGGGTTTTAATCCCTTTATGTCCGAGCGACGCCAGCGCATTTAACAGCATGAGTGGCTTAACTCCCTGGTAAAAGATCAGCGTGATAATCGCCGGCAGGATAGCGGAACGGAACTGGTCCGTCAGCAATCCCGTCCAGAAACTGACGTACGCGAGGATCAGGATTCGCCTGCAACGCCTGGGCGCTACCGTGAGCGACAATCTTTTTGTCTGCCAGGATCCAGGCGTGATCCGCAATACTTAAGACTTCCGGCACATCGTGAGAAACCACCACACAGGTTACGCCCAGCGCGCTGTTCAGCTCGGAAATCAGCTTCACCAGGACGCCCATAGTGATGGGATCTTGCCCAACAAACGGCTCATCAAACATGATGAGATCCGGCTCCAGCGCAATTGCACGCGCCAGCGCCGCACGACGCGCCATCCCGCCTGAAAGCTCCGATGGCATAAGTTTAGCCGCTCCGCGCAGCCCCACGGCTTCCAGCTTCATCATCACCGTACTATGCAACAATGGCGCGGGAAGTTGGGTATGTTCACGCAGTGGATAGGCGACGTTGTCAAAAACGTTCATATCGGTGAACAGCGCGCCGGACTGAAACAACATGCTCATCCGTTTACGCACGGTATACAGGCGCGAACGAGACATCGCCGGAATATTTTCGCCATCAAAAAGGATCTCGCCGTGATCTGGCGCGATTTGCCCACCAATCAGACGGAGTAGCGTCGTTTTACCGATGCCTGATGGCCCCATAATCGCCGTGATCTTCCCTCGCGGCACGGTCAGGGAAATATTATCGAAGATGCAGCGATTGCCACGCGTAAAACTGACATCGCGCATATCGACTAAATTCGCCACAGACTGCTCCATAATTCACCCTTTGTCTTGCGTTGATTTTCTAAGCATGGCGCTCAATTTAACCTTGAACCCAACATATTTACAGAATATTACCCGCCGCGGTTAGCGAAAGCTGGCATTTGTTTTACTTTTTAGCCGCATAAAGTCAAAATTAAGAATTCATTACGGCTTTCTGAAAATCTTCAGCGGACCGGCGAGTATACCTGAAGAAAGGACGTTAGATGCTTTTAGCTACGGCACTGTTAATTGTTGGTTTACTTTTGGTCGTTTACAGTGCCGACCGTCTGGTATTTGCCGCCTCTATTCTTTGCCGCACTTTTGGCATCCCACCGCTGATCATCGGCATGACGGTGGTCAGTATTGGTACGTCACTTCCAGAAATAATCGTTTCGCTTGCCGCGTCGCTGCATGAACAACGAGATTTAGCCGTCGGCACAGCACTCGGCTCAAACATAATCAATATTTTACTGATCCTCGGTCTGGCAGCGCTGGTGCGCCCTTTTACCGTACATTCCGATGTTCTGCGCCGTGAATTACCATTAATGTTATTAGTCAGTGTGGTGGCCGGTTCCGTACTCTATGACGGACAACTTGGTCGCAGCGATGGTATCTTTCTCCTCTTTCTGGCTGTGCTATGGCTGCTGTTCATTGTTAAACTTGCACGTCAGGCAGAACGTCAGGGGACTGACAGCCTGACCAGAGAACAGCTTGCAGAGCTACCGCGCGAAGGCGGTTTACCTGTCGCGTTTTTTATGGCTCGGCATTGCATTGATTATCATGCCGGTAGCAACGCGGATGGTGATTGACAACGCCACCGTACTGGCGAATTACTTTGCCATCAGCGAGTTGACGATTGGTCTGACGGCAATCGCTATCGGCACTAGTCTGCCGGAACTGGCAACCGCGATAGCAGGTTTTCGCAAAGGTGAAAACGACATTGCTGTCGGTAATATCATTGGCGCAAACATTTTTTAATATTGTCATCGTGCTGGGTTTACCCGCGCTGATAACGCCCGGGGAGGTTAACCCACTGGCGTACAGCCGTGACTGCAGCGTGATGCTGTTGGTCAGTATTATTTTTGCGTTGCTATGCTGGCGACGCTCCCGGCAATCTGGCCGTGGTGTTGGGGTATTATTAACAGGCGGATTTGTCGTATGGCTGGCGATGTTGTACTGGTTATCGCCAATACTCGTTGAATAACTGGAAACGCATTATGTCGCACGTAGAGTTGCAACCGGGTTTTGACTTTCAGCAAGCAGGTAAAGAAGTCCTGGCGATTGAACGTGAATGCCTGGCAGAGCTTGATCAATACATCAATCAGAATTTCACGCTCGCCTGTGAAAAGATGTTCTGGTGTAAAGGTAAAGTCGTGGTCATGGGAATGGGTAAATCGGGACACATTGGGCGCAAAATGGCAGCAACCTTTGCCAGCACCGGTACTCCGTCATTTTTCGTCCATCCCGGTGAGGCCGCACATGGCGATTTAGGCATGGTCACCCCGCAGGACGTGGTCATTGCGATTTCTAACTCAGGTGAATCCAGCGAAATCACGGCCTTAATCCCGGTACTCAAACGCCTGCATGTACCGTTAATTTGCATCACCGGTCGTCCGGAGAGCAGCATGGCACGCGCAGCAGACGTGCATCTGTGTGTTAAAGTAGCAAAAGAAGCTTGTCCGTTAGGGCTGGCGCCAACCAGCAGTACTACCGCGACGCTGGTCATGGGAGATGCGCTCGCCGTCGCCTTGTTGAAAGCGCGCGGCTTTACCGCCGAAGATTTTGCACTTTCGCATCCAGGCGGCGCACTTGGTCGTAAACTTCTGCTTCGCGTCAGCGATATTATGCATACGGGCGACGAGATCCCGCATGTCAAGAAAACGGCCAGCCTGCGCGATGCGCTGCTGGAAGTCACCCGCAAAAATCTTGGTATGACCGTCATTTGCGATGACAATATGATGATTGAAGGCATCTTTACCGACGGTGATTTACGCCGTGTCTTCGATATGGGCGTGGATGTCCGTCAGTTAGGTATTGCCGATGTGATGACGCCGGGGGGGAATTCGTGTACGTCCTGGCATTCTGGCCGTTGAGGCGCTGAACTTAATGCAGTCCCGCCATATCACTTCCGTAATGGTTGCCGATGGCGACCATTTACTCGGTGTGTTACATATGCACGATTTATTGCGTGCTGGCGTAGTGTAAAGATTCAAGGATAAACAACAATGAGTAAAGCAGGTGCGTCGCTTGCGACCTGTTACGGCCCTGTTAGCGCCGATGTGATGGCAAAAGCAGAGAACATTCGTCTGCTGATCCTCGACGTTGATGGCGTATTGTCAGATGGTCTGATTTATATGGGTAACAATGGCGAAGAGCTGAAAGCGTTCAATGTTCGTGACGGTTACGGTATCCGCTGTGCGCTCACCTCTGATATTGAAGTCGCCATCATTACTGGACGAAAGGCTAAACTGGTAGAAGATCGGTGTGCAACGTTAGGGATCACCCATCTGTATCAGGGGCAATCAAACAAGCTTATCGCCTTTGGCGATCTGCTGGAAAAACTGGCGATTGCGCCAGAAAACGTGGCTTACGTTGGTGATGATCTTATCGACTGGCCAGTGATGGAAAAAGTGGGCTTAAGCGTGGCCGTAGCCGATGCGCATCCGCTATTGATTCCGCGTGCTGATTACGTGACGCGCATTGCTGGCGGTCGTGGCGCGGTTCGTGAAGTTTGCGACTTATTACTTCTGGCGCAGGGCAAACTGGATGAAGCCAAAGGGCAATCGATATGAGTAAAGCCAGACGTTGGGTTATCATTGTGCTATCACTGGCGGTTCTGGTGATGATCGGCGTTAACATGACCGAGAAAGACGATACCGCCCAGGTGGTCGTCAACAACAATGATCCCACCTATAAAAGCGAGCATACGGACACGCTCGTCTATAACCCAGAAGGAGCCCTAAGCTATCGATTGATTGCTCAACACGTTGAATATTATTCCGATCAGGCCGTTTCGTGGTTTACGCAACCCGTACTTACCACGTTTGATAAGGATAAAATCCCGACATGGTCGGTTAAAGCAGATAAAGCCAAGCTAACCAATGACCGGATGCTTTATTTATATGGACACGTTGAAGTCAACGCACTCGTGCCGGACTCTCAACTTCGCAGAATCACGACGGATAACGCGCAGATCAATCTGGTGACGCAGGATGTTACCTCTGAAGACCTCGTCACGTTATACGGAACAACATTTAACTCCAGCGGTCTGAAAATGCGCGGCAACTTACGCAGCAAGAATGCCGAGCTGATTGAAAAGGTTAGAACATCCTATGAAATTCAAAACAAACAAACTCAGCCTTAATCTTGTGCTTGCCAGCTCACTTCTGGCCGCCAGCATTCCGGCATTTGCCGTTACCGGAGATACTGACCAACCGATCCACATTGAGTCGGACCAGCAATCTCTTGATATGCAAGGCAACGTGGTTACCTTTACCGGTAATGTCGTCGTGACTCAAGGCACCATTAAAATTAATGCCGATAAAGTGGTCGTTACCCGTCCGGGCGGCGAACAAGGTAAAGAGGTGATTGACGGCTACGGTAAACCGGCAACGTTCTACCAGATGCAGGACAACGGTAAACCCGTTGAAGGTCACGCTTCCCAGATGCATTACGAACTGGCAAAAGATTTTGTCGTTCTGACGGGTAATGCTTATCTGCAGCAGGTCGATAGCAACATTAAGGGCGATAAGATCACTTACCTGGTGAAAGAGCAGAAAATGCAGGCTTTCAGTGACAAAGGTAAGCGTGTGACCACCGTTCTGGTGCCGTCACAGTTGCAGGACAAAAACAACAAAGGCCAGACCCCGGCGCAGAAGAAGGGTAATTAATTCGTTATGGCAACTTTAACTGCAAAGAACCTTGCAAAAGCCTATAAAGGCCGCCGCGTGGTGGAAGACGTCAGCCTGACCGTCAACTCCGGGGAGATTGTCGGTCTGCTGGGGCCAAACGGTGCCGGTAAGACGACCACTTTCTATATGGTCGTTGGCATTGTGCCGCGCGATGCGGGCAACATTATTATTGATGACGACGATATCAGCCTGCTGCCGCTGCATGCGCGTGCGCGTCGCGGTATCGGCTATTTGCCGCAGGAAGCCTCTATTTTCCGTCGCCTCAGCGTTTACGATAACCTGATGGCGGTACTGCAAATTCGTGACGACTTATCCGCTGAACAGCGTGAAGATCGCGCGAACGAGCTGATGGAAGAGTTCCACATTGAGCATTTACGCGACAGCATGGGGCAATCGCTCTCCGGTGGTGAACGCCGTCGTGTAGAAATTGCGCGCGCACTGGCTGCGAATCCGAAATTTATCCTCCTCGATGAACCATTTGCCGGGGTTGACCCGATCTCGGTTATCGACATCAAACGTATCATTGAACACCTGCGCGACAGCGGTCTGGGCGTGCTTATCACCGACCATAACGTGCGTGAAACGCTGGCTGTTTGTGAACGCGCTTATATCGTCAGTCAGGGGCATTTAATCGCTCATGGCACGCCGACAGAAATCTTACAAGATGAACATGTTAAGCGTGTATACCTTGGGGAAGACTTCAGACTCTGATAGGGTAGAAGTTTGCGACGTTTTAGCAGGAGAGTACGATTCTGAACATGAAGCAAGGTTTGCAACTCAGGCTTAGCCAACAACTGGCAATGACGCCTCAGCTACAACAGGCGATTCGTCTGTTGCAGTTGTCCACGCTGGAACTTCAGCAGGAGCTACAGCAGGCGCTGGAAAGTAATCCATTGCTTGAGCAAATCGACACTCATGATGAAATCGACACTCACGAAACGCCAGACAGCGAAACGCTGGATACCGCTGACGCGCTCGAACAAAAAGAGATGCCGGAAGAGCTGCCGCTCGATGCCAGTTGGGATACCATCTACACCGCCGGTACACCATCAGGCACCAGCGGTGACTACATCGACGATGAGCTGCCGGTCTATCAGGGCGAAACGACGCAGACCTTGCAGGATTATCTGATGTGGCAGGTCGAGCTGACACCGTTTTCCGACACTGACCGCGCTATCGCCACCTCCATAGTCGATGCCGTTGATGACACCGGTTATCTGACCGTCCCGCTGGAAGATATTCTCGAAAGTATGGGCGATGAAGAGATCGACATCGATGAAGTTGAAGCAGTTCTGAAACGCATCCAGCGTTTTGATCCGGTCGGTGTGGCAGCGAAAGATCTGCGTGACTGTCTGCTGATCCAACTTTCCCAATTCGATAAAACCACGCCGTGGCTGGAAGAAGCTCGACTGATCATTAGCGATCATCTCGATCTGCTGGCCAATCACGACTTTCGCTCATTAATGCGCGTCACGCGTCTGAAAGAAGATGTGCTGAAAGAAGCCGTCAATCTGATCCAGTCACTCGATCCACGTCCTGGCCAGTCGATCCAGACCGGTGAACCGGAATATGTCATCCCTGATGTGCTGGTGCGTAAGCATAACGGCCAGTGGACGGTTGAACTGAACAGCGACAGTATTCCACGTCTGCAAATCAACCAGCATTACGCCTCAATGTGCAATAACGCACGTAACGATGGCGACAGTCAGTTTATCCGCAGCAATCTGCAGGATGCTAAATGGTTGATTAAGAGCCTGGAAAGCCGTAACGATACGCTGCTGCGCGTCAGTCGCTGTATTGTTGAACAACAGCAAGCCTTCTTTGAGCAAGGCGAAGAATATATGAAACCGATGGTGCTGGCTGATATCGCCCAGGCCGTCGAGATGCATGAATCGACGATATCTCGCGTGACCACGCAAAAGTACCTGCATAGTCCACGAGGCATTTTTGAACTGAAGTATTTCTTTTCCAGTCACGTCAATACCGAAGGGGGTGGCGAAGCCTCTTCCACGGCGATTCGTGCACTGGTGAAGAAATTAATCGCGGCGGAAAACCCAGCGAAACCGTTGAGCGACAGCAAGTTAACCTCTTTGTTGTCAGAACAAGGTATCATGGTGGCACGCCGCACTGTTGCGAAGTACCGAGAGTCTTTATCCATTCCGCCGTCAAACCAGCGTAAACAGCTCGTTTGACCCAACCGATAAGGAAGACACTATGCAGCTCAACATTACCGGAAATAACGTCGAGATCACCGAGGCCCTGCGCGAATTTGTCACCTCAAAGTTTGCCAAACTTGAGCAATATTTTGACCGAATCAACCAGGTTTATGTTGTTCTGAAAGTGGAGAAAGTCACCCACACCTCAGATGCAACACTGCATGTTAACGGTGGCGAAATTCATGCCAGCGCGGAAGGTCAGGACATGTACGCCGCCATTGATGGCTTAATTGATAAGTTGGCACGTCAGCTAACCAAGCATAAAGATAAATTGAAACAACACTAATTGTCCGGGCAATTAGCAAGTGCATGGCGGCCTGTTGTATGGCACAACAGGCCATTTGTACGGTTAATGCTCCGAATCTGCCCCACTGTTTGAGTGGGTAGATTCTTAGGTGAAATTATGACAAATAATGATACAACTCTACAGCTTAGCAGTGTTCTTAACAGGGAATGTACGCGAAGCCGCGTCCACTGTCAGAGCAAAAAACGCGCCCTGGAAATCATCAGCGAACTGGCGGCAAAACAACTTAGCCTGCCGCCGCAGGTGGTTTTTGAAGCTATTCTGACGCGGGAAAAAATGGGCAGTACCGGTATTGGTAATGGCATTGCCATTCCGCACGGCAAACTGGAAGAAGATACCCTACGCGCGGTTGGCGTTTTCGTTCAGCTAGAAACACCTATTGCTTTTGATGCCATCGATAACCAGCCGGTAGACTTACTTTTTGCCCTGTTGGTACCCGCAGACCAAACCAAAACGCACCTGCACACTCTTTCGCTGGTCGCGAAACGTCTGGCGGACAAAACTATCTGCCGCCGTTTACGTGCAGCCCAGAGCGATGAAGAGCTGTATCAAATCATTACGGATACCGAAGGTACTCCGGATGAAACGTAGTTATTCTGTAATGTCTCTTTTAGACGTTGTGAGGAGAAACAGTACATGGTACTGATGATCGTCAGCGGACGTTCAGGGTCAGGCAAATCTGTCGCCCTGCGGGCGCTGGAAGATATGGGTTTTTACTGCGTGGATAACCTTCCCGTAGTGCTGTTACCCGATCTGGCTCGGACTCTGGCCGATCGCGAGATTTCTGCCGCCGTCAGCATTGATGTCCGCAATATGCCAGAGTCGCCAGAAATATTCGAACAGGCGATGAGCAATCTGCCTGATGCTTTCTCACCGCAACTCCTGTTTCTCGATGCCGATCGTAACACGCTGATTCGTCGTTACAGCGATACGCGCCGCCTGCATCCGCTTTCCAGCAAAAACCTGTCGCTGGAAAGTGCTATCGACAAAGAAAGCGATCTGCTGGAACCGCTGCGTTCACGGGCGGATCTGATTGTCGATACATCTGAAATGTCCGTTCATGAACTGGCAGAAATGCTGCGTACCCGCCTGCTGGGTAAACGCGAGCGTGAACTGACAATGGTCTTTGAATCCTTCGGCTTCAAGCACGGTATTCCTATCGACGCGGATTACGTCTTTGACGTACGTTTCCTGCCGAACCCACACTGGGATCCGAAACTGCGTCCGATGACGGGCCTTGATAAACCTGTCGCCGCATTCCTCGATAGGCACACAGAAGTACACAATTTTATCTACCAGACGCGTAGCTATCTTGAGCTATGGTTACCTATGCTGGAAACCAACAACCGTAGCTACCTGACGGTCGCCATTGGTTGTACTGGCGGGAAACACCGTTCGGTGTATATTGCAGAACAGTTGGCTGACTACTTCCGCTCACGCGGTAAAAACGTCCAGTCACGCCATCGCACGCTGGAAAAACGTAAACCATGACCGTCAAACAAACTGTCGAAATCACTAACAAGCTGGGCATGCATGCCCGGCCTGCTATGAAACTGTTTGAATTAATGCAGGGTTTTGACGCCGAAGTGCTTTTACGTAATGACGAAGGCACCGAGGCTGAAGCCAACAGCGTTATTGCGCTGTTGATGCTGGATTCTGCCAAAGGACGACAGATTGAAGTCGAAGCGACCGGTCCGCAGGAAGTTGAGGCGCTGGCCGCCGTCATCGCCCTCTTTAACTCAGGTTTTGACGAAGATTAATCTTCGTCATTCCGACAATTAATTCCCCCAGACACGCCCCTTCCGCCCTAACGTACGAAAAAAGCACAACCCCCAAATATCCCCATTTCTCGCAAATTGTACATTTCGTGCGCTTTTCTGTAAGTATAAAACCTTAAGAAAACCTTAAAAAAGCTTGTTTAGGTTTTGTTTAAGTTAAGCCCTCATACTGGAGACAGTCAGAAAATACCTCCAGGAGATGGCATGATTCGCTTATCTGAACAAAGTCCCCTGGGCACCGGAAGACATCGAAAATGTTATGCGCATCCGGAAGATGCCCAACGCTGTATTAAAATTGTCTACCACCGTGGCGACGGTGGTGATAAAGAGATCCGCCGTGAGTTAAAGTACTATGCGCATCTTGGTCGTCGTTTGAAAGACTGGAGCGGTATTCCGCGCTATCACGGTACGGTTGAGACTGATTGCGGAACCGGTTATGTCTACGATGTCATTGCCGATTTTGATGGCAAACCGTCTATTACACTGAGCGAATTTGCTAAACAATGCCATTACGAAGAAGATATCGCGCAACTGCGTCAGTTATTGAAACAGTTAAAGCGTTATTTGCAGAATAACCACATCGTGACGATGTCGCTGAAGCCGCAGAATATCCTCTGCCACCGCATCAGTGAGTCAGAAATTATCCCTGTCGTCTGTGACAACATTGGTGAAAGCACGTTGATTCCACTGGCGACCTGGTCGAAGTGGTGTTGTCTGCGTAAGCAAGAGCGGTTGTGGCGACGTTTTATCACTCAACCAGCGCTAGCTGTTGCTCTGCAAAAAGAGGCGCAACCGCGTGACAGCAAAAAGCTCGCCCTCTCCTCGCGCGAAGCCTAATACAGCTGGTGTTGTTGCATAAACGACTCACCGCCTAACTGATGCATTTGCTGCAAAATCCACGCCTGACGGCTACGCACGTAGCCCGAAGGTGCAGTAACTTTGAAACGAAGTGGATTGGGTAATACAGCCGCCAGTAACGCTGCTTCCGAACGGGTAAGTTTGCTGGCGGATTTATGGAAATAACGCTGTGCCGCAGCCTCGACGCCAAACACACCGTCGCCAAATTCGGCGACATTCAGGTAAACCGCCAGGATGCGCTTTTTGCTCCAGACCGTTTCTATCCCCAGTGTTAATCCGGCTTCCAGCCCTTTTCTTACCCAGCTTCGCCCATCCCACAAAAAGAGATTTTTGGCTGTCTGCTGCGAAATTGTTGATGCGCCGCGAATGCGGTTTTCATTGCGCTCGTTGTGCGCCAGGGCTTTCTCAATGGAAGCGACATCAAAACCCCAGTGCTCGGGAAATTTCTGATCTTCTGCGGCAATCACCGCCAGCCCCATCCACGGCGAGATTTGATCCATACTGACCCAGTCAGAATGCGCCATGTAACGAAAGTTACCGTGCAGCCAGGCACTTAGCTGACGCTCGGCCATCACCGCAGAGAACGGGACTGGCGCTATACTAAACAGCGCTATACCCCCGCCCCAAAGCACAACGAGGACAATCAGTAACCGCAGAATGAAACGGCGAACGAAACCGAACGCCGTTATGCGGCGTTTGCTCATTCCGCCAGAACCAGTACGCGGGAAACCAGCTTATCAATGCCACTTGCTGCTTCCGCAATGTTCTGTGCCAACATATACGCAGGCGTGGTAACAATCTTATTGTCTTCATCAACGACAATATCATCTACCGGACATGGCACATGCTCCGCGCCCATCTCTTCCAGCACTTCTGCGGTATCGATATCTGTACCGATAGTCAAACGCAGCGGGAAATTGAAGATTTTCGGCAACATTGCCGGTGCAATACACATAAAACCAAGCGGTTTTCCGGCCTGATGCATTGCCAGCGCCAGCGCCTTTAACTCACGGTCTACGCTGCATTCACTGCCAAGACTGGCAAAATCACTCAAATTCTTTGCCGCGCCAAATCCACCCGGCACAATTAACGCATCCAGTTCGGCGGCATCAGCCTGTGCCAGAGGGCGGATCTCACCACGCGTAATACGCGCCGCTTCAATCAACACATTGCGCGTTTCCACCATTGCTTCACCGGTTAAATGGTTGATGACATCAACCTGCTGCTTATCTGGAGCAAAACAAACTGCCTGCGCGCCGCTGCGAGATATCGCTAATAACGTCAATACCGCTTCATGAATTTCAGAACCGTCATAGACGCCGCATCCGCTCAGAACTACGCCAATTTTCTTCATTGTGATCATCCTTTCGCAATTGACTGAAACACATTAATTTTTTTAATAAAAACGCTACGCATCACACATTTAACTGATTCATGTAACAAATCATTTAAGATTTGCTATCTTAACTGCATGCGGCCTGAAAAACAGTGCTGTGCCTTTGTTACTTATCATAAAAAATTACGGCGCAGCCAAGATTTCCCTGGTGTTGGCGCAGTATTCGCGCACCCCGGTTTAGCCGGGGTCATTTTTTAGCGGCTTTCGCCACCCACGCTTTCAGCACTTCTACGTCGTGACGCCACTCTTCTTTCATCTCTTCAATCCATTCACCAACATTATCTTCCCACGCAGGAAGATCGGGAGACTGAATTTGCTGCCCCAGCTGTTGTAGATGGCGTAACCCCACTGAACCCGCTGCGCCTTTAATTTTATGTCCTTCCTCAACGATGCCTTTTTTGTCCTGTGCCGTCAGGTTCGACTCCAGTACGCTGACATAGCCCGGCATCATCTTCTCAAACACGGCCAACCCGTCGGTAATCAGCTTCGGTCCTACAAGTTCGAGATACTGTTCCAGCATGGGAATATCGAGCAATGCTTCTGATTTATCACTCTCTTCTGTCGTCACCGTGCTCTCCTCATCATCCTGGGTATCCCAGAATTTCTTGATCATCGCGGTTAGCGCCGGAACAGAAAGCGGCTTACTCAGCACATCATCCATTCCAGCATTGAGGTACTCTTGTTTGTCTTTCAGCACGTTGGCGGTTAAGGCCACCAGCGGTGGTAAATCTTCACGCGGATAACGCTTCGTCAGTTCGCGAGATATATCCAGCCCGGTCATATCTGGTAACTGAATATCCAGCAATACAAGGTCGTATTCGCCCGGCTTAAACATCTCCAGTGCTGCCTTACCAGACATCGCCACATCAACGCTGTTGCCCAGTTTTTCCAGCACCGAACGGGCAACGATGACGTTCAGCTCAATGTCTTCTACCAACAGCACATTCAGCGCCGGTAAAGGCATATCATCTTCATCAAACGCGTCATCCACTTCTTCCGCCACCGACGGCGCGTGGATCGTCAGGGTAAAGGTCGAGCCTTTACCTTGTTCGCTGGTGACTGTGATATCACCACCCATATTTTTCGCCAGTCGACGAGAAACCGCCAGGCCAATACCCGTACCGGTTGCAGGTTTGCCACCGTGGCTGTCTTTCACCTGGTAATACATGGCGAAAATTTTATCCAGTTCATTCTGTGGAATACCGATGCCGGAGTCTTCCACTTCAAAATGCAGCATGTCGCCTTCGTCATAACGTACGCGAACAGTCACCTGGCCCTTCTGGGTAAATTTCACAGCGTTACTGATTAAGTTCCACAGGATCTGGCGTAAGCGAGTCCCGTCGGTAATCACCTGATGCGGCAACGGCAGTGTTGGTTCAAGAACAAAGCGCAAGCCTTTTTGTTGCGCCTGCAGTGCGGAGAGGTTTTCCAGATCGGCCAGGAAGCTGGTGAAATCAACCGGCTGGTTATCGAGCTGAACTTTACGTCGCTCCATTTTATCCATATCAATAATATCGTTGAAGATATTCCCCAGAGTGATGGCGGAAACATGGATAGTTTTGAGATATTTTTCCTGCTCGGCGGTGAGCTCTGTATCCAGCAGAATTCGGCTTAAGCCGACGATACCGTTCAGCGGCGTACGCAACTCATGACTGATGGTGGAGATAAAGGTTGTTTTGTCGCGGCTGGCGCGTTCTAGCGCATCCTGATAACGCTTACGCTCGGTAATGTCGCGGCCGAACCCCATCAAGCCGTGGCGTTTACCCACGCGGTCGTAGTACGGCACTTTACGGATTTCAAAGCAGGCTTTGCGTCCATCCGGATAATCCAGCCACTGTTCATAGGTCAGTGACACATTATGACGGAACACCTTCTCGTCGGTTTCAATGACTTTCGCTGCGGCTTCCGGCGAGTAAACGTCCGCAGGTTTCAAATGCACCAACTGTTTTTCGCTTTTCCCTGTCAGCAGTTCCATCGCACGGTTACAGCCGGAAAACTCTTTATCTTCGTTACGGTAAAAAACCAGATCGGGTGAAGCATCAAGGAAGGAACGTAAGAACGAAGATTGTTGTTCGAGTTGAATTTGCGTCTCTTCGCGCTCTTTGATTTCAATTTTCAGCTGACCAAAGGTTTCCTGCAGTTCTGCTTCTGCTTTTTCACGAACGGCGATTTCCTGATTTAGCTGGGCAATATTGTCTTTTAACTGAACGTTGAGGCTCAAATCGCGCTCGCGCATCTCCTCCAGTTTTTGCACCAGCCGTGACAGGCGTTGCCGTGACTCCTCGAGTTGCTCAACGACTACCGAAAGAAAGTAGACCGCCCATGGCGTAATCAACAAACCAAAGAAAATAGAGCGGATAACATCAATGCTTTCGACCTGACCATGCAGCACCATGGTTACCGCCATTTGTACCACAATGGCAAGAACGACGAGGGCCAGCGCCAGCAACATTGAGAAGCGCACCAGACCTAACTTCATCATCAGGTCAACATAGTACTGCGCCAGCAGACGAATTTGCTTCATTAGGGGATTCCTTCACGACAACCTGCCCCAATAATACCCAATTCTGGCAGTTACGTTATAAATTGTGTGAGAAATGCGGAATTCCCCTCAATGGCCTACGCCGTTGGAGGTAGCCACGGACGTCCCAGCGCCGATCCCTGTACGCCATGTTCAGTAAGATAGCGATCCAACTCAACCATACCCGTCCAGCGATTTTCACACCATAGCGGTGCAAGTAGCGTCGGGCGACGGGCGCTGGCGGAAATGCGGTGGTAGATTACTTCCGGCGGCGTATGGCGAATCATTTCTCCGGCAGTGAGCGTGTAATCTTCCAGTTCAATACCGTTCAAACGCCCCGCTTCCCAGGCTTTCGCCATAATGCTGCCTTTCACAATATGCAGCGGATGCAGTTTTATGCCGTCTACGCCGGTTTCAACCACTCGCTCCAGCGTTTGCAAACATTCAGCCTGCCCTTCGCCAGGCAGTCCGACAATTAAGTGAGAACACACCTTCAGACCGCGCTGACGTGCCAGCTGGGTTGTACGCTGATAACAGGCAAAATCATGGCCGCGATTGATGCGATGCAGCGTTTTGTCGTGTGCGGTTTGCAGCCCCAGTTCCAGCCACACTTCATAGCCCTGGTCTTTATATTCACAAAGCAAATCCAGCACCGCATCTGGCACGCAGTCCGGGCGGGTACCAACACACAAACCAACGATATTGGCCTGGCTCACCGCCTGTTGATACATAGAACGCAGCACCTGAACTTCCGCAAAGGTGCTGGTATAGGCCTGAAAGTAAGCCAGATAGCGTTTCGCGCGGTTAACTAAATTCGCCTGGTGCGCCAGTTGTTCGGCAATGGAACGATGCTGCTGCGCTTCGTCGGCAAACGAGGCAACATTACAGAACGTGCAGCCACCACGCCCGATGGTACCGTCACGGTTAGGACAGCTAAAACCGCCGTGCAGCGTCAGCTTATGCACCTTTTGCCCATAACGACGGGTAAGATCACCACCAAACATATTGACTAATTTCTGTAACTGCATAATCTGATAGACCGCGCCTTGAAAAGAGGCCAAAGCCTGCCATTTTTAGCTCAATTCGGCGATGACCTGGATCAATCGCCCTGCCCTGCTTTTATTAACTGCATAATCAATCACAATTAATGAAATTCCATGCAGAACAACATGAATTACTTTTGCTTATCTGGCATCGGATTTTTTTATCTCCTTATAGATTTTAGGTAAAAACAGTAGCATGAAATGCCATTGCCGATTAAAGCAGTATAAAATACTGGCTTCTCTGCCTGTTCAAGGCAGGATAAGGGCTATCACGCCCCTAAGGCAGTCAGGAACTGAATGTTTCCCTTGTGAGCATCGCATTAAGCTCAAAGAACACATATTCTTTAATTTCAATTAATTAGCAAAGAATTTTGCGCCAAAGCACATTTCCAGACCAATAAGCTTGCCATTTGACCTGTATCAGCTTTCCCGATAAGTTGGAAATCCGCTGGAAGCTTTCTGGATGAGCAGCCTGCTCATCATATTTATGCAGTAATTGAGATCCCCTCTTCACCGTATTAACCGATGCGAAAAGGACAAAAAAGGGGCGAATGCGAGGTAAGCGTATGAAACGCAAACCCCGTCGCCACGCTCTTTCTGTGCCCGTGCGCAGCGGTTCGGAAGTGGGGTTCCCGCAGAGCCTGGGGAGGTTCACTGATATGTTGTACGATAAATCCCTTGAGAAGGATAACTGTGGTTTCGGCCTGATCGCCCACATAGAAGGCGAACCTAGCCACAAGGTAGTGCGTACTGCAATACACGCACTGGCCCGCATGCAGCACCGTGGCGCGATTCTCGCCGATGGTAAAACCGGTGACGGTTGTGGCCTGCTATTACAAAAACCGGATCGCTTTTTTCGCATCGTTGCGCAGGAGCGCGGCTGGCGTTTAGCAAAAACTACGCCGTCGGGATGCTCTTCCTGAATAAAGATCCTGAACTCGCCGCTGCCGCACGCCGCATCGTTGAAGAAGAGCTGCAACGCGAAACGTTGTCGATTGTGGGCTGGCGTGATGTCCCCACCAACGAAGGCGTGCTGGGCGAAATCGCCCTCTCTTCTCTGCCACGCATTGAGCAAATTTTCGTTAACGCTCCGGCTGGCTGGCGTCCGCGTGATATGGAGCGCCGTCTGTTTATCGCCCGCCGCCGCATTGAAAAGCGTCTCGAAGCCGACAAAGACTTCTACGTCTGTAGCCTGTCGAATCTGGTGAACATCTATAAAGGTCTGTGTATGCCGGCGGATCTGCCGCGCTTCTACCTGGATCTTGCGGACCTGCGTCTGGAATCGGCCATTTGCCTGTTCCACCAGCGCTTCTCCACTAACACCGTACCGCGCTGGCCGCTGGCGCAGCCGTTCCGCTACCTGGCGCATAACGGTGAAATCAACACCATCACCGGTAACCGCCAATGGGCGCGTGCGCGTACCTATAAATTCCAGACGCCACTGATCCCTGACCTGCACGACGCCGCGCCGTTCGTCAACGAAACCGGCTCTGACTCCAGTTCCATGGATAACATGCTGGAACTCCTGCTGGCAGGCGGGATGGATATCATCCGCGCTATGCGTCTGTTAGTACCACCCGCCTGGCAGAACAACCCGGATATGGACCCGGAACTGCGTGCCTTCTTTGACTTTAACTCCATGCATATGGAGCCGTGGGATGGCCCGGCGGGCATCGTGATGTCTGACGGTCGTTTTGCCGCCTGTAACCTCGACCGTAACGGTCTGCGTCCGGCACGCTATGTCATCACCAAAGACAAGCTCATCACCTGCGCCTCTGAAGTCGGTATCTGGGATTACCAGCCTGACGAAGTGGTCGAAAAAGGCCGCGTCGGGCCAGGCGAACTGATGGTGATCGACACCCGCAGTGGGCGCATTCTGCACTCGGCAGAAACCGATGACGATCTGAAAAGCCGCCATCCATATAAAGAGTGGATGGAGAAAACGTCCGCCGTCTGGTACCGTTTGAAGATCTGCCCGATGAAGAAGTGGGTAGCCGCGAACTGGACGACGACACGCTTGCCAGCTACCAGAAACAGTTTAACTACAGCGCGGAAGAGCTGGACTCTGTAATCCGTGTGCTGGGCGAAAACGGTCAGGAAGCCGTCGGTTCGATGGGCGACGACACTCCATTCGCCGTGCTCTCCAGTCAGCCGCGCATTATTTACGACTACTTCCGTCAGCAGTTTGCCCAGGTAACCAACCCGCCAATCGACCCGTTGCGCGAAGCGCATGTTATGTCACTCGCCACCAGTATCGGTCGTGAAATGAACGTCTTTTGCGAAGCAGAGGGCCAGGCGCACCGTTTAAGCTTTAAATCGCCGATTCTGCTCTACTCGGATTTCAAACAGCTCACGACGATGAAAGAGGAGCACTACCGCGCAGATACGCTGGATATCACCTTTGACGTCACTAAAACCACGCTCGAAGCGACGGTCAAAGAGCTGTGCGACAAAGCCGAAAAAATGGTACGTAGCGGCACTGTGCTGCTGGTGCTCTCCGACCGGAATATCGCTAAAGATCGCCTGCCGGTTCCGGCCCCGATGGCGGTTGGCGCGATCCAAACTCGTCTGGTCGATCAAAGCCTGCGTTGCGATGCCAACATCATCGTCGAAACCGCCAGCGCCCGCGATCCGCACCACTTCGCCGTGTTGCTGGGCTTCGGCGCGACGGCTATTTATCCGTACCTTGCCTATGAAACGCTGGGCCGCCTGGTAGACACTCAGGCGATTGCCAAAAATTATCGTACCGTGATGCTGAACTACCGTAACGGCATCAACAAAGGCTTGTACAAAATCATGTCCAAAATGGGCATCTCCACCATCGCCTCTTATCGCTGCTCGAAACTGTTTGAAGCGGTCGGTCTGCACGATGATGTAGTGGGCCTGTGCTTCCAGGGGGCGGTCAGCCGCATTGGCGGAGCAAGCTTTGAAGACTTCCAGCAGGATCTACTGAATCTCTCGAAACGTGCCTGGCTGGCGCGTAAGCCCATCAGCCAGGGCGGCCTGCTGAAATACGTGCACGGTGGCGAATACCACGCCTACAACCCGGACGTGGTGCGCACGCTGCAACAGGCGGTCCAGAGCGGCGAGTACAGCGACTATCAGGAATACGCCAAGCTGGTTAATGAGCGTCCGGCAACCACGCTGCGCGATCTGCTGGCGATTACGCCGGGTGAAAATGCGGTCAACATCGCTGATGTTGAACCGGCAAGCGAACTGTTTAAACGCTTTGATACCGCAGCGATGTCTATCGGCGCGTTAAGCCCGGAAGCCCACGAGGCGCTGGCGGAAGCGATGAACAGCATCGGCGGTAACTCGAACTCCGGTGAAGGCGGCGAAGACCCTGCCCGCTACGGCACCAACAAAGTGTCGCGCATCAAGCAGGTGGCTTCCGGTCGCTTTGGGGTTACTCCGGCGTATCTGGTCAATGCCGACGTCATTCAGATTAAAGTCGCTCAGGGCGCGAAGCCGGGCGAAGGCGGTCAGTTACCGGGCGATAAAGTCACGCCTTACATTGCCAAACTGCGCTATTCGGTGCCCGGAGTGACGCTGATCTCCCCGCCGCCGCACCACGATATCTACTCCATCGAGGACTTAGCGCAGCTCATTTTCGACCTCAAGCAGGTCAACCCGAAAGCGATGATCTCCGTGAAGCTGGTTTCCGAACCGGGCGTTGGCACCATCGCCACCGGTGTGGCGAAAGCTTATGCCGATTTAATCACCATCGCAGGCTATGACGGCGGCACCGGCGCAAGTCCGCTTTCATCGGTGAAATACGCAGGCTGTCCGTGGGAGCTGGGACTTGTTGAAACACAACAGGCACTGGTTGCCAACGGCTTGCGTCATAAAATCCGTTTGCAGGTCGATGGCGGCCTGAAAACCGGCGTTGATATAATCAAAGCGGCGATTCTCGGCGCAGAAAGCTTCGGCTTCGGCACTGGCCCAATGGTGGCGCTCGGCTGTAAATATCTGCGTATTTGCCACCTGAACAACTGCGCCACCGGCGTGGCAACTCAGGATGACAAACTGCGTAAGAATCACTATCACGGCCTGCCGTTCAAAGTGACGAATTACTTTGAATTTATCGCCCGTGAAACCCGCGAGCTGATGGCACAGCTGGGCGTAACGCGCCTGGTGGATCTGATTGGTCGCACCGACCTGCTGAAAGAGCTGGACGGTTTCACCGCCAAACAGCAGAAACTGGCGCTGTCGAAGCTGCTGGAGACTGCCGAGCCGCATCCAGGTAAGGCGCTCTACTGCACCGAAAACAACCCGCCGTTTGATAACGGCTTGCTGAACGCGCAGTTGCTGCAACAGGCGAAACCGTTTGTCGATGAGCGCCAGAGCAAAACCTTCTGGTTCGATATTCGCAACACCAACCGTTCTGTCGGCGCGTCGCTTTCAGGCTATATCGCCCAGACGCACGGCGATCAGGGGCTGGCTGCCGATCCTATCAAAGCGTACTTCAACGGCACCGCAGGCCAGAGCTTCGGTGTGTGGAACGCGGGCGGCGTGGAACTGTACCTGACCGGTGATGCCAACGACTATGTCGGTAAAGGCATGGCGGGCGGCTTAATCGCCATTCGTCCTCCGGTTGGCTCGGCCTTCCGTAGCCATGAGGCGAGCATTATCGGCAACACTTGCCTGTATGGCGCGACCGGCGGTCGTCTGTATGCCGCAGGCCGCGCGGGTGAACGTTTCGGCGTGCGTAACTCCGGTGCTATCACCGTGGTAGAAGGCATTGGCGACAACGGCTGTGAATATATGACGGGCGGTATTGTCTGTATTCTGGGTAAAACCGGCGTTAACTTCGGCGCGGGCATGACCGGCGGCTTCGCTTACGTTCTCGATGAAAGCGGCGATTTCCGCAAACGCGTTAACCCAGAACTGGTCGAGGTCTTAAGCGTTGACGATCTGGCGATCCATGAAGAGCATCTGCGTGGTCTTATCACCGAGCATGTGCAGCATACCGGTTCTCAGCGCGGTGAAGAGATTCTGGCGAACTGGTCAACCTTCGCCACTAAATTTGCGCTAGTTAAACCGAAGTCCAGTGATGTAAAAGCACTGCTGGGTCACCGTAGTCGTAGCGCAGCAGAGTTGCGCGTGCAGGCGCAGTAAGGGGTAGCAACAATGAGTCAGAATGTTTATCAATTTATCGACCTGCAGCGCGTTGATCCGCCAAAGAAACCGCTGAAGATCCGCAAAATTGAGTTTGTTGAAATTTACGAGCCGTTTTCCGAAGGCCAGGCCAAAGCGCAGGCTGACCGCTGCCTGTCGTGCGGCAACCCATACTGCGAGTGGAAATGTCCGGTACACAACTACATCCCGAACTGGCTGAAGCTCGCCAATGAGGGGCGTATTTTTGAAGCGGCGGAACTGTCGCATCAGACCAATACCCTGCCGGAAGTTTGCGGACGTGTCTGCCCGCAAGACCGTCTGTGCGAAGGTTCCTGCACTCTGAACGATGAGTTTGGCGCAGTGACCATCGGCAACATTGAGCGCTATATCAACGATAAAGCGTTCGAAATGGGCTGGCGTCCGGATATGTCCGGCGTGAAACAGACTGGTAAAAAAGTGGCGATTATCGGTGCAGGCCCGGCCGGTCTGGCGTGTGCGGATGTCCTGACGCGCAACGGCGTAAAAGCGGTCGTCTTCGACCGTCACCCGGAAATTGGCGGCTTGCTGACCTTCGGTATTCCGGCCTTCAAGTTAGAAAAAGAGGTAATGACGCGCCGCCGTGAAATCTTCACCGGCATGGGTATTGAATTTAAACTCAATACCGAAGTGGGCCGTGACGTGCAACTGGACGATCTGCTGAGTGATTACGATGCCGTGTTCCTTGGCGTCGGGACTTATCAGTCAATGCGCGGCGGGCTGGAAAACGAAGACGCCGATGGCGTGTACGCAGCGCTGCCGTTCCTTATCGCCAACACCAAACAGTTAATGGGCTTTGGTGAAACCAATGACGAACCGTTCGTCAGCATGGAAGGTAAACGCGTGGTAGTACTTGGCGGTGGCGACACTGCGATGGACTGCGTGCGCACGTCTGTACGCCAGGGAGCGAAGCACGTAACCTGTGCCTATCGTCGTGATGAAGAGAACATGCCGGGTTCCCGCCGCGAAGTGAAAAACGCGCGGGAAGAAGGTGTTGAGTTCAAATTCAACGTCCAACCGCTGGGGATTGAAGTGAATGGCAACGGCAAAGTCAGCGGCGTGAAAATGGTGCGTACCGAAATGGGCGAACCGGATGCCAAAGGCCGTCGCCGCGCGGAGATCGTGGCAGGTTCCGAACATATCGTTCCAGCAGATGCAGTGATCATGGCGTTTGGTTTTCGCCCACACAGTATGGAATGGCTGGCAAAACACAGCGTCGAGCTGGATTCCCAAGGCCGCATCATCGCCCCGGCAGGCAACGATAACGCCTTCCAGACCAGCAACCCGAAAATCTTTGCCGGCGGCGATATCGTCCGTGGTTCCGATCTGGTGGTAACCGCCATTGCCGAAGGCCGTAAGGCGGCAGACGGTATTATGAACTGGCTGGAAGTTTAAGTAGCCACAACTCTGCGAAGCCCGGATACATCGGGCTTCGCAGCGTTAAAAAATTATAATTTTCTGAAAAACCCCGAATAGTCACGCTGGTGATTGTTTCCTGAATTTCTCCCTCTATACTCAATCCATATTTGCGATGGACGCGCAATACGCTGTTACGGAAAACAGTCTCCTTCTGCTTTGCTTAACGCCTCTTTGACTCCATCACTTCTCCACGCCAACAGAGAATGACAATGGAACTGACCGTTGAATCAGTGCAAGCCCTGGCGCCCGATGACGCCTCGGTGAAAGCGGCTCGTGGGCTGGTTGCTCCCGCAAAATGGCCGACGCTCGGATATAGCGAGACCGCCTTCTGGGGAGAGTGTAAAGGTAGCGGCTCCCGCCCTTATCAGGTACGGATCGACAGACTGGATCTGACCTGTAAATGTTCCTGCCCCAGCCGTAAATTCCCCTGCAAACATAGTCTTGCGCTGCTCTTGCTCCAGGTGCAACAAACCACAAGCTTCACCGCTGGCGAACCACCTGAATGGGTGAGCGAGTGGCTAACCTCGCGCCAGCAGCGGGCGGTTCGCCAAGAAGAGAAGAAAGAACAGGCTGAGGCAAAAGCTGCCGACCCGCAGGCTGCCGCCAAACGGGAAGCGGCGCGTAACCAAAAAATGACGGCGGGGCTGGATTTCCTCGAACAGTGGATGCACGACCTTATTCGCCACGGCCTGGCGCAGCTGTCTGCACAACAGTTGCCTTTTGCCGGGATCGCCGCCCGCATGGTCGACGCCCAGTTGCCGGGAATTGCCGCCCGCCTGAACAACCTGACAACTCTTTTTACTACCGCCGAGGCATGGCCACCGAGCCTGTGCAGAGAACTGGGGCAGCTACAGCTCATTACTGACGCCTGGCGCCAGCAACAAGCGTTATCTCCAGCACAACTCAGCGATCTCCATGCGGCATTGGGAATAACTGCGGATAAAAATGACGTCGCTGTCGGAGAAACCTGCCAGGATAACTGGCTGGTCTTAGGGCAAAGCGCGCAAGAAGAGAACAATTTATGGCGACGCCGGGTCTGGCTGTATGGAGAAAAGAGTCACTGTACCGCGCTGCTGCTGGACTATTCACACGGTGGGAAAAACTTTCCTCAGCACTTTATCACCGGGCAAGTCTGTCACGGCGCACTCGCCTTTTTCCCCGGCGCATCACCGTTACGGGCGCGGGTTGTGGAGCCATTTACCAGCGGTGAAAAATTCCCGCTTGCAGAATTACCCCTCCCAAACGCGCTGCATGAAATGGCGCAGCGGCTTAGTGCCAATCCCTGGCAATGGCCTCTGCCGCTACGCGTGAGCGAAATGTTGATTTACCCGCACGAGAGCGGCTGGCGGTTTGTCTCGACACAGGGCCAGCACTTACCGGCGCGCCTGTCTTCGGACGAGGGCTGGCGGTTACTTGCTGCCAGCGGCGGCGCGCCGTTTATGCTAATGGGGGAATGGGACGGTCAGCAACTGACGCCCTGTAGCGCCTGGCTTGCTGGTAGCGTGATTTGGGCAACCGGAGGCGCACAATGAACGAATGGCAAAATTTAACCCGCACGGCACTGCTCGGCACAGACCAAAAAGCGTTTACATCGTCGGCGTCACAAAGCGAGATCGGGCAACTCCTGTCTGAACTGACGAATAACACCTCCGCAGAACAACAGTTGCTGCGCTCGGCGGGCGTTCTGGCACTCTGCCAACTTGCAGGCTGGGAGCCGCAGGCAATTGTTCCCACACCGCTGCCGGAAATGGGCGAAGAAAATGCTCAGACAATAAACAACCCAGCTTTTGCAGGCCTGCTGCATCTGCTGCTGGCAGAAGGGCCGCCGCGTTTGCTGTGGTCGGCGCTTGATCACCTGGTTCAGCGTCAGCTTCTTCCTCCGCCCCTGCTGTTACCGGCATTGCTGAATTATGGCGCGCAAAAGCCATCGCTACGCGGCATCCTGCCCGATGTTCTGGGCGCTCGCGGGCGCTGGCTGGCGCAGATTAACGCCGACTGGGGCTACTTTCTCGCCTCCGGTGACGCTCCGCTGGATGAAGAAATGTGGCTGCACGGCACGCCCGAACAGCGACTGCAATATCTGACGCAACTGCGCACGTGCGCCCCGGAGCAGGCCCGCGATCGGCTGGCGCAGGAGATGAGCACGCTGGATGCCCGCGAACGCGCGCAGTTATTGGCAGTGCTGGAAGTGGAAATCTCACTGCATGACGAAGCTTTTCTGGAACAGACCTTATCCGATCGCAGTAAAGAGGTGCGGCAAACTGCGGCACGGTTACTGCGTTGTCTGCCGGAAAGCGCCTGGATCTCGCGCATGAAGTCCCGGTTAGCGCCGTTGCTCAATTCATCCCCCGATCCTGAGACCTTACTTGCAAGGCTAAAAGGCTTAATCGGCAAAGAAAAAACGTTGCTCGTCACTCTTGATACCCCGGCGGCGTTCTCGCCAGAGTGGAAGGCCGATGCGCTGGAAGAAACTAAGCCCAAAGGCGAAAAGCTGGGCCAGCGCGCATGGTGGCTGTATCAGATAGTTTCTGCACTGCCGCTCGACTGGTGGCAAACACAAATGCAGGCCACACCAAATGAATTGCTGCGCTGGGCTGGGCAAACCGACTGGCAGGAGGCGCTACTGCGCGCCTGGTATAACGCCGTCCTGCGCGAAAAAAATCCACAGTGGGCGCAGGCATTCCTCGCCCTACTCCCCGTCGGAATAAGCATTCATCACCCCGCTGGCGTGAAGATTAACGCCTTTGAGCTTTTGCAATGCCTGCCCGTAGAAGAACACGAGCCAGTGTTGACGTCACTGTTTTCGGTGATGGGCGGCGAACATTTACAACGCTACATCGCTCTTTTACCGCAAGATGCTTCCCTCTTTAGCAGCTGCCTGAGCAAGCAAATGGTCATGAAACTGCACAGTTGGGTACAACAGGATGCTGCACGTTACGACTACACCTTGCGACATGTGATGAGTGATTTCGCCTGTTTGCTGGCCCCCGAAGTCCTCAATGATGTCATTGAAAAGTGGCCGCACGACGCACAACAAACGCCTTACTGCGAGGCTGCCTTCACTGCCCTGAGCGCCACGCTGGCGCACCGAATTCAACTTCATTCGCTTTTTGTCGGAGAAACTACCTTATGAATGCCACCGCTACTGCCGCCGTTTTACGCCGACATGCCGAACAACAATTTGCTGAAGAACTGGCTGAGCTGCAAAAAAACGATTCTCATCCACGCCCGGAAAACTGGACTATTTCTCCGTGGTCCGTTGCTACTTATCTGTTAGGCGGGCAACTGGAAAATGGCTTTGAGGTCACGCCGAAATATATCGGCAACCGGCGGATTATCGAAACAGCCGTTGCCACGCTGGCAACCGATCGCGCACTGCTATTGTATGGCGTACCCGGCACCGCAAAATCCTGGGTGTCTGAACATCTGGCGGCGGCCATCAGCGGCGACTCAACGTTGATTATTCAGGGCACTGCTGGCACCGGTGAAGAACAGATGCGTTATGGCTGGAACTACGCGGAGCTGCTCTCTAAAGGCCCGTCACGTTCGGCGCTGGTAGAAAGCCCATTGATGCGGGCGATGGCGCGCGGGCAGATTGCACGCGTAGAAGAGCTGACGCGTATTCCTGCCGATGTTCAGGACACCCTGATCACGATTCTGTCGGAAAAAACGCTGCCTATCCCCGAACTGAATGAAGAGGTCCAGGCGACGCGCGGCTTTAACGTTATCGCCACTGCCAACAACCGCGATAAAGGCGTTAACGAGCTTTCTTCCGCGCTCAAACGTCGTTTTAACACGGTGATTTTGCCAGTGCCCGCCAGCGAAGAAGAAGAGATTAACATTGTCACTCGCCGCGTCGCCGAACTGGGTCAGGCGCTGGCGCTTCCCGCTGAACCACCCGCGCTTAAAGAGATTCAGCGAGTCGTGCAAATCTTCCGCGAACTGCGTAACGGTCTGACGGTTGACGGCAAAACGAAAATTAAGTCTCCGACCAGCACCCTCAGCACCGCAGAAGCGATCTCCGTTATCAACAACGGTATGGCGCTGGCAGGCCATTTTGGCGACGGCGTGCTGCATCCGCGGGATATCGCAGCAAGCCTTATCGGCGCAGTGGTAAAAGATCCCGTGCAGGACGACGTGGTCTGGCGTGAATATCTGGAAACCATCGTCAAAGAGCGCAGCGACTGGAACGATCTCTATCGCGCCTGTCGCGAAATTGTGTAATCAGCAAGGCAACCACTATGACTGAACAAACCGTTCATCTGTTTGGCATCCGTCACCATGGCCCTGGCTGCGCGCGCAGTCTGCGAAAGGCGCTGGAGGCGCTACAGCCCGACTGCCTGCTGGTGGAAGGGCCGCCCGATGGCGAATCTATTCTGCCTTTCATCCAGCATGAACAGATGCAACCGCCGGTCGCGCTGCTGATTTATGCCCCGGACGACTCGCATCATGCGGCGTTTTATCCCTTTGCGGCGTTCTCCCCGGAATGGCAGGCGCTGCGCTATGGTCTTGAGCAAAATATCGCCGTGCGCTTTATGGACTTGCCCATTAGCCACCAGTTCGCGCTTGATGACGAAAAAGAGAGTAGTGACGATGATGCCGTGGAAGCCAGTCCCGATAGCGATCCGCTGGACTGGCTGGGTCGCGCCGCCGGTTACGCCGACGGAGAAAGCTGGTGGAGCCACAGAGTAGAAGAGCGTGAAGATGATTTGTCTCTGTTTGAAGCGATTCGCGAAGCGATGATTGCCTTACGCCAGGCAGAACCCGATGTCAGATACTCCACCCGCGAGCAACGGCGGGAAGCGCTGCGTGAAGCGTATATGCGCAAGACGCTACGCCAGGCGAAAAAAGAGGGCTTCTCGCGCATAGCAGTGGTCTGCGGTGCGTGGCACGTTCCGGCGCTGGAAAACCTGCCGCCCGCAAAGAATGATAACGAACTGCTGAAAAATTTGCCGAAGTGTAAGGTTGCCGCCGCCTGGACGCCCTGGAGCTACGAGGCCCTAAGCCGCGCCAGCGGTTATGGCGCAGGGGTAGTGTCACCGGAGTGGTACGATCATCTGTGGCGTTATCAGGGCGCATCTCACCGCGATATTGGCTGGCTGTCACGGGCGGCAAGGCTATTTCGCGCAGCCGATCTCGACTGTTCCAGCGCCCACATTATCGAAGCGGCGCGGCTGGCGCAGACGCTGGCGATTATGCGCCATCACCCGCAACCGGGGCTTGACGAGCTTTGCGAAGCGCTGCAAACCGTAGTGTGTATGGGCGAAAGCGCGCCAATGCAGATGATTCGCCAGAAGTTAATTGTCGGCGATGCGCTGGGGAGCGTACCGGATGACACGCCCGTCGTGCCGCTCCAACGCGACATTACGCAACAGCAAAAAACGCTGCGCCTGAAGGCAGAAGCCAGTGAAAAAGTGCTGGATCTCGATCTGCGCAAACCCGGCGATCTGGCGCGTAGCCATTTACTGCATCGCCTGACCTTACTCGACATTCCCTGGGGCCATCTGGCTGGACAAGGAAATAACAGCAAAGGGACGTTCCACGAAGTCTGGTCGCTGCGCTGGGAACCGGCACTGGCAATGAACATCATTACCGCCAGCCGTTGGGGAAACAGCATTGAGCAGGCCAGCGCCCGCTACGCCATTGAGAGGGCGCAACACGCCAGCACGCTGCCGGAACTGGCAAAGCTTATCCAACAGGTGCTCCTGGCCGATTTACAGACCGCGATTGCCCCCATCGCCAATGCGCTGGAATCACTGGCTGCCACTCAGGGCAATATCGAACAGTTGCTGGAAGCCCTGGCACCGCTGGTAGCGATTGTCCGCTACGGCAACGTGCGCCAGACCGACTCCAGAATGGTAATGCAGGTACTGATGAGCCTCGCCCCGCGCGCTGCCATCGCCCTACCCGGAGCCTGTTCGGCGCTCAACGACGACAGCGCCGCCAGTATGAGAGAAAAAGTCATCGACGCCCACGCCGCGCTGCGGTTGCTGGATAACGAAGATCTGTTGGCTGGCTGGTTGCAGGCGTTGATGGTGTTGGCAGAGGGCAGTACCGCGCACGCGCTGCTTCGCGGAACGGCAACGCGCCTGTTGTTTGATCTGCAAACGTTAACGACAGAACGGATCACCACGCTGATGAACCTGGCGCTATCGGCAGCCAATCCCCCGGCGGAAAGTGCTGCATGGGCGGAAGGTTTCCTCAACGACAGCGCGATGGTGCTGCTGCACAATAGCGAATTATGGCAGTTGATCGATGCCTGGCAAAGCGGCCTGACCGACGATCACTTCACCCGGATCCTGCCGATGCTACGGCGGACATTCGCCCGTTTCTCCAGCCCGGAACGCCGCCAGTTAGGCGAACGCGCCGCGCAGGGCGAGCGTGTCGCACAACAAGAAGAAACCAGCGGTATATGGGATGAACAGCGTGCCGCGTTAATGCTGCCGCTACTGCGCCGCATTCTGGCTTTGCCACCACACGAAAGGGAAAATCATGTCGAGTAACGAAATGGAACGGCTGCGCCGCTGGCGTCTGATCCTTGGAGAAGATGCCGACAATGCCTGTAACGTGGCGCTGGATGCCAGAGAATCCGCGATTGATGCCGCGCTGGCGGCGCTGTATCAGCCAGAGGGTAAACATGGATTACGCGGTGGCACGGGGTGGATCGTCACCCAAAGTCGCTCGCTGGCTGGGTGATATCCGCCAGTATTTCCCCTCTTCTGTGGTTCAGGTGATGCAAAAAGACGCCTTTGAACGTCTTAATTTGCACAGTATGTTGCTGGAGCCGGAGATGCTGGCAAACGTCCAACCTGATGTGCATCTGGTCTCCACGCTGATGTCGCTGAATGGCGTAATTCCGGCCAAAACCAAAGAAACCGCCAGGCTTGTGGTACGTAAAGTTGTCGAGCAATTGATGAAACAACTTGAAGAGCCAATGCGTAGTGCGGTGAGCGGCGCTCTTAATCGTGCGGTACGTAATCGTCGCCCACGCCATGCGGAGATTGACTGGCAGCGCACCATTCGCGCCAACCTGCGCCACTGGCAGGAAGAGTACAAAAGTATTGTTCCTGAAACGCTCATCGGCTACGGGCGCAAGTCACAGCGCACGCAAAAGGAGATCATTTTATGTATCGACCAGAGTGGGTCGATGGCCTCTTCGGTAGTCTATTCCAGTATTTTTGGCGCAGTAATGGCATCACTTCCGGCGGTAAAAACGCATCTGGTAGTTTTCGACACCGCAGTCGTTGATATGACAGAGAAGCTCGACGATCCGGTAGAGCTGCTGTTTGGTGTGCAGCTGGGCGGCGGCACCGACATCAACCGCGCGGTGGGCTACTGCCAGTCTTTGATTCGCGATCCGCGCAATACCATTCTGGTGTTGATTTCCGACCTCTACGAAGGCGGTGTGGAACGTAACCTGTTGCAACGCGCCAGTGAGTTGATTCAGTCCGGCGTGCAGGTAGTTACGCTGCTGGCCTTAAGCGACGAAGGCGCACCGTTTTACGACCGGGCGCTGGCAGGAAAACTCGCCGCTATGGGCATTCCCTCCTTTGCCTGTACCCCTGATTTATTCCCCGGCATGATGGCCGCCGCCATTCGCAAAGAAGACGTGAGTCTGTGGGCGGCACAACACGGCGTAGTGACAGCAAGAGAAACCGCCTGAGAATTCTGGCCGGATGCCCCGCTCCGGCCTTTTTTGATTCATCTTCATCACAACGTTACAGCACAATTGCTGGAAAGCGCCTCGCATAACGTGAAGAAATCCCATGTAACAAGCCCACCTGGATTGTTACCGGCAGATGCCCGGCGTATAGCTGATTCCATTATTCAACACTGCGCCATATGAAGGGACAGATAATGGAATCGCTCTCAGAGAGAACCTCAACAGGCTACCAGCAAATCCACGACGGTATTATTCATCTGGTCGATAGCGCCCGGACGGAAACGGTACGTAGCGTTAACGCGCTGATGACCGCGACGTACTGGGAAATTGGCCGACGAATTGTCGAATTTGAACAAGGTGGCGAGGCCAGGGCTGCGTATGGTGCGCAGCTAATCAAGCGACTATCAAAGGATTTAAGTCTAAGGTATAAGCGTGGGTTCTCTGCAAAAAACTTACGCTAAATGCAATGCCGTTCACTTAAGCGGAGCGGTGCTGCGTTTCACCGGATAACGGGTTTTTGATATCTTAACTGCCCTCGGCCTTGATGGTCGGGGGCGTTTTGTTATGAACACCGCTTCCACGAGCCCCCCGCAGATGCTCCAGTCGTTTCGGGATGGTCCCCGGTGATGCCGTATTTCCCAGCACTATCATTTCTGTCGCGATAAACTGGAACGCGAACTTAAAGCTGATTTCTGACGCCGCTTTTTTGTGTTTCTCAGCCGCTTTTGTTGCCTCACGCCGTATCAGGTTGTAAGCCAGCAAGATGCCCCACACCTCCTGTTCCAGCAGCTCAACCTTACGGCTTCTCAGCACCAGGGC
>NZ_PDIG01000023.1:0-25258 GCF_004745185.1 Escherichia sp. E2661 | reverse complement strand
GTGCTCTGCAAACAGTTGTGCAGAGGGCGGTGGGCGATAAGCGGATGGTCACTGAAATCGAGCAGATCATTTAGAAGTGGCATAAGAAAACGGCTCCCTGTTGTGGAAGCCGTTATAGTGCCGCAGTTTAAGGATCGGTCAACCGATCCTTAACTGATCGGCATTACGCTAAATGAGGCTTTTTTACCTCTTTTTTCAACATGTTGAAATTCGCCAGACAGTGTCTGGCGAATTAACACCATTGGGAATTCCGCAGACACCGTCTGCAGAATTCCCATCGGCAAAGATTTGGCAGACACTGTCTGCCAAATCTTTCCCCCTGCCCTGGTCCACCTACGTCCGTTTACTTTCCGTTAAAAACGCTGACGCCCGCAGCTTTTATGAAAAAGAGACGCTCCGCTGTGGCTGGTCTGTTCGCCAGCTAGAGCGGCAAATTGCGACCCAGTTTTATGAGCGGACACTACTGTCACATGACAAATCAGCCATGCTGCAACAACACGCTCCTGTCGAGACGCATATTCTTCCGCAACAGGCGATACGCGATCCTTTTGTGCTCGAATTTCTGGAGTTGAAAGATGAATACTCAGAATCCGATTTTGAGGAGGCGCTGATCAACCACCTGATGGATTTCATGCTGGAACTTGGGGATGATTTTGCCTTTGTTGGTCGACAGCGAAGGTTACGCATTGATGACAACTGGTTTCGGGTCGATCTGTTGTTTTTCCACCGCCGTTTACGCTGCCTGCTAATCGTCGATCTAAAAGTGGGCAAATTTAGCTATAGCGATGCCGGACAAATGAATATGTATCTCAACTACGCCAAAGAGCACTGGACGCTACCGGATGAAAATCCGCCCATCGGTCTGGTTCTCTGTGCAGAGAAAGGAGCCGGAGAGGCGCATTATGCACTGGCTGGTTTGCCTAACACCGTTCTGGCAAGTGAATATAAGATGCAGCTACCTGATGAGAAACGACTCGCGGATGAACTCGTTCGAACACAGGCGGTGTTAGAGGAAGGCTATAGACGCCGTTAATTTCAGCGGTTTCGAATTCTGCAGACGGTGTCTGCAGAATCTTTAAAACGAACTAAGTTTTAAGCCATAAAATCAGCCTTAACCTTCACCACCACCTTTTTAATCTCTCCAGGCTCGCCAACAACGCATCCTGGTTTATGCGGTTCTCCTGGCATAAACACGGCGAACATTCCCGGTTTTAAGATGATGGTTTGCTCGTTTTCAATGGCGCTGCAAAGCTGGTAATCATCCTCATGGTGGACCTCTTCACACTGGCGCGCAGTGCCTGCCATACCAAACAGAATCCGTTCCTCACCATTTAATAACAGCTGGATATCAATGTATTGTTCGTGCAATTCCGCTTTTTTCTCGACGGGCGATTGAGTGTTAAACGTCATGACATTCATAAAGATATTGTCGCCCTGTAATTCGTAACGACCCGGTGCTTTTTCTTGTGGTCTGGCAGCTAATGCCAGCGTTAACGCGTCCTGTAACGCTGGATGTAATCCGGCAGACGGTAATGACTGTACTTCACCCATCATCATAATTTTTCTCCCTGGGCCAACAGCGCAGCCCCAAGTAAACCTGCATCATGGCGGTAGTGCGCCGCCAGTAAATCAACATGAAATGCCGCTGGCTCCTGCGCCAGATACGTTTCCACCAGCGCCAGATACCCTTCTGCCAGACCAACGCTGCCACCGACCACTACGCACTGGCAATCAGTTGTGGCTTTAATATCAGCGATCAGCCTTGCCAGCACGCGTGCGGAGCGATGAATCAGTTGCTGCGCCTGCTCGTCGCCCTGCCCGGCGCGCGTGAAAATGGTTTTCGCATCCGCGCCAGCCAACTCCCCCTGAGCTGCCGCTGCAATGCCGCGACCAGAAGCAATCGCTTCCACGCAACCTGTGCGTCCACAGCCACAGACTGGACCCTGCGGATCGGCAAGCGTATGCCCGATATGCCCCGCCAGACCACCAGGGCCGGTAAGCAGTTTGCCGCCGCTCACTACACCGCCGCCGACGCCAGTGGAAACGGTGATAAAGACCATATCGGTTATATCGCCTTCCAGCGCCTGATACTCCGCCCATGCTGCGGCCTGCGCATCATTAATGGCAATGGTCGGCAAATCGGTAAGTTGTTCCAGTGTTTTGACTAACGGAAAGTGTAGCAATCCACCGAGATTATGCGGATTCAGCGCCAGCAGGCTGCCATCGCGGATTATCCCGGTTGAAGCGATGGCAACTTGTTGCGCATGAGCGTGTAACGGGGAGACTAATGCGGATAAGGCATCACGCAGCGCCTGCGGAGTCTGGCTGGCAGGTGTCGGTAGTTCACGGCGATCGCGGATCTGCCCGTCAGCGCCAATCAGCGCGGCGGCAAGTTTAGTACCGCCGATATCAATCACCAGTGTGGTCATAGCACCGCCTTTTTCATCGCTGTGTTGTACCACTGACAAATGTGTTCAAGACGTGTGATTGCAGAACCGACCGTCACCGCCCACGCGCCGTGGCGCATCGCATCCGCCGCCTGAGCAGGCGTGTTGTAACGCCCTTCGGCAATCACCCGACATCCGGCGTCGCTTAATGTTTTCACCAGCGCCAGATCCGGCTCTTCTGGCGTTTCTGGCGTGGTGTAACCAGAAAGCGTGGTGCCAATAATTTCGGCGCCCAGCTTTTGGCATGCCAGGCCGTCTTCCGGCGTTGAGCAGTCGGTCATCGCCAGTAAACCGTGATGGTGAATACGTGCCAGCAGCGTTTCAACAGGCACCGGACGTGGTCGGTCGGTGCCGTCAATCGCGATAATGTCCGCGCCCGCCTGCGCCAACGCATCGACATCTTCAATATAGGCCGTGATGCGTACCGGAGAATCCTCCAGATCGCGTTTCACAATCCCGATAATCGGCACACTCACCACCGCACGCGTGGCTTGCAGGTTTGCCACACCTTCGATGCGAATGGCGACTGCCCCCGCCTGCTCTGCCGCTAATGCCATGGCAGCGACGATTTCCGGTTTATCGAGTGGGCTGTCAGGCACCGGCTGGCAGGAGACAATCAGGCCACCGTTGGCGGCGATTTTTTGATCCAGTAGTGCAAGTAACGACATACTTCTTCCCTTAGCAAAAGGCCCGGCACATGGCCGGGCAACAGGATTAACTTTTGGTTTTGACTAAATCGTTTTTGGCGCTGCCAAACGGCACGGCACCGCTAAATGGTTTGCCGTCGATAGCGTCATGAGTACGCAACGCTTCCGGGCGCAGCCAACGCTGAACACGAGAAGGCATATCCAGCCCAATCAGCAGGATCACCACGAACGTCAGACTGAACGAAAGCGATCCCAGTGCCGTGCCCAGATCCAGACGTTGAGCAATCAGCGCACCAATGATCGGCGCCAGTGCGCCGCCAAGTGCACCAACGTTGTAGGTAAAACCCAGGCCCGCCGCACGCTGATCGGTATCGAAATAACCACCAATCAGTTTCGGTAAGATCCCGGAGATCCCCTGACCGAGCATTTGCTGGAAGAACAGCAACAGACCAAGTACCCAGACGTTTGCACCGCCAATCGCAAATACCGGAATAATCAGCAATTGCGAGGCTAACAGGCTACAAACGTAGGCTTTGCGCGTTCCCAGCCAGTCACCGAGGAAGCCGCCGACACAGCAACCCACCGCCGCGCCAAAGCCGCTAAAGAACAGCACATTGGCGACAGTATGCGGGTCATAAGCAAGATCGGTTTTCAGATACGTTGGCAGCAGTGCCTGAATCGGCCACGAGTAGAGGAAAGCAAATAACACAACCACCATCAGCATTACGCCCGTTGGCCAGCGTTTGCCCGTACTCTGTACCATAAAGCTGATAAAGATTGCGGCGCATAACAGCCCGAGAACAGCGACGATTGCGGCATTTTGCAGGTTACCGGCGAAGCAGAACCACAGCGCAGTAGCCGCCGCCAGCGTCATCACGATATTGGCGATGCGATGTTCACCACGGTAGAGAATATCCACCATCGTGCGCACCGGTGCTTTGCCCCCGTGTTTCTCTTTCCAGTCTTCCGCTTCCGGGATGTTTTTCCGCAGCCAGAGAGCAAAGATGATCGGCAAAATGCCGATAAAGAACAGCGCACGCCAGCCCCAGACCGGAACCACCAGGCTGTAGACCTGAGCGGCAACGACGGCCCCCACAGAGAAGCCGGAAATCAGAAAACCACTGGCTTTGTTACGCAGCTGTTTTGGCCAGCTTTCAATGACATAGGTGGCGCTGGAACCGTATTCACCCGCCATCCCCATGCCTATCACCAGACGAGCGATAAACATAGTGATGTAGCCAGGCGCAAAGCCGCAGGCCAGCGTCCCGACCGAGAAGAGAACGATACTGGTGACCATTGCCAGACGACGCCCGTAGCGGTCGCCCATAGCACCAAGCATCAGGCCGCCGAACCAACGAGAGATGAAGGCTGCGGAAATCAGACTTGCCGCCTGTACCGTTGTCAGCCCGAATTCACCTTGTACTTCAGTGAGTACCAGGGCAATTAAAACGAAATCAAAACCATCAAGCAGATATCCCAACCAGGCAGCGGAAAATGCGCGCCATTGCGCACGATTGAGATGGCGATACCACGGGATATTCTGGGTTGTAGTACTCATTGTGAGTCTCCCGCGGTGGGCAATGCCCACACGCTTTGGTATGAAAATTGTAGGGTACAGATGCGCTTAGTTCCCCTCACCCGGTAGGGGCGAGCGAGGGGAAAAAACTCACCCGCGCTCTTGCATCAACTGCTGAGCAAGCGCCTTCAGTTCTGGCAGATATTTTTCATCTACCGGACCAAACGGTTTACGGCACAGCGGAACAGACACCACATCCATATAGTGCAGGACGGTTTTCAGGCCGCGGAATACGCCGGTTTTAATGAGCAAATCAATGACTTTGTTGCACTCAGTTTGCAGCTTCTGCGCGGTCTGGATATCGCCTTCTTTCAGCGCCTTCACGATACCCTGATAACGCCAACCCATGATGTTGTAAGTGCTGCCAATACCGCCGTCTGCGCCCGCCAGCAGGCCGGAAGCGAAGATTTCGTCGTAACCGTTATAGAGCACCAGATCCGGATGTTCGCGACGGATCTGCTCCATCTGATAGAGATCGCCAGAGGTCTGTTTCAGAGCGCCTACGCCAGGTAACGTAACCAGTGTATTGATCTGCTCCAGAGTCAGTTTTACCCCGCTCAATGCCGGAATGTTGTACACCACCATCGGCAAACCATCCGCCGAGTCAATGATTGACCGATAGTGATCGCAGTGTTCTTCAAAGCTGAAAGGATAGTAGAACGGCGTAACGGCGGAGACGGCATCGAAGCCATAACGTTTGGCTGAAGCCGCAAGCTGTTGGCTTTCAGCAGTACTGACGCAACCTACGTGAGCGATTAATTTAATCTTACCTTTCGCCTCTTCGGCGACGATTTCCAGTACCTGTTCACGCTCGGAAAGGCTCTGCACAAAGGCTTCACCGGTCGAACCACCCACGTACAAACCGTCGATGCCCTGCTGAATATTGAACTGAACCAGGCGGCGCAGACTCGCTTTATCCAGTGCTTGTTGTTGATCAAAAGGAGTCAGGAGTGCGGCCATCACGCCACGTAAATTCGTTGCCATAAATACCTCTGAAGTGATGCTTGTCTGTTGAAACGATATACCTTTATACCTGTTATACCAGATCAAATAAGCAACACATCATACAGAACGCTTATAATGCGATCTGCTTCACTAAAGTGGCATTATTTCTTTTTGTGAGTGGTTTGGCCGAAGGCGTGCCAGGTGGCAGAAACGCTGTTGAGATGCGATTGCAACGCGCGATCGGCTTCGTCGGGATCGTGGCGGCGGATCGCGTCAACGATCGCAATATGTTGTTGATAGCTGACGTTGTTATGCTCATGCAATGCCTGATCGGCGACCGTTGGGCGCGCGGCGATCAACCAGTCGAGCAAGGCAACGTGGATTGCCTTAAAGATCGGATTACCCGGGATCTCCGCCAGTACGCGGTGGAAATCAAACGTCTGAACGAATGAACGCGGCATTGTTATCCAGCGACTGACTGTTGATTTCCAGGGCTTTTGCCAGCAAATCGATTTGTTCATCGGTGGCATGTTCAGCCGCATAGCGCACCAGGCTGGACTCAAAGAACAGACGTAACTGTTCGAAATGGGCTATCCCTCCTGGATGAGAAAGGAAATCTTTCGCCATACCGGACAACTCGCCGATGATGGTGTCCGCAGAAGGACGCGAGACGCGAGCGCGCTCACCGTTATTTATTTGCACCAGACCTTTACGCTTTAACGCCGCCAGCGCTTCACGCACCGAAGGACGCCCGACGTTAAAGAACGCCATGAGTTCGCGCTCAGACGGCAACTGCTCCCCTTCGCCAAACTCGCGGCGGCGGATCATCTGCTCCAGCTCTTCTTCCACCATTTCGGAGAGTTTTTTACGCGCCAGCGGACGGCTACGCAAGTTGCGACCAATTGCAGGTGAAGAATCTTCGTTTTGCGAATCAAATGCGTTCATAAGGCCCATTCTTTAAGGTCAGTGTGATTAACATCATCAATGACATCCTATCACAGGAATGAAAGCAGGGTGAAACGAAGGGTTTTACTCTTCGTACACCATCATTATCGTAATTAATTTAATAATTAACTTTTGCGAAAATAAATATAACGCAGATAAAAACATCCCAGCTAAATTATTTACAAGAATATTCATAGACATTATGAATATTATGAATGTGTTCTTGCGAAATAATCATAAATATATATTTTATAATGACAAACTCTCTTTGTTACGATTAAAAAATTCGACATCAACACCATAAATAGCCTTGTAAAAAATATAACATCATTGTTTTCAATCTGCCGTTAATGGGATTGACCATATTCTTTTGACACGGAGTTGAACAATGTTCGGCATAATTATTTCTGTCATCGTGTTAATAACGATGGGCTATTTGATCCTTAAAAATTACAAACCACAGGTGGTGCTGGCCGCAGCGGGTATCTTCCTGATGATGTGTGGTGTCTGGTTAGGGTTTGGGGGTGTACTCGACCCCGCCAAAAGCAGCGGCTATCTGATTGTTGATATTTATAATGAAATCCTGCGCATGCTGTCCAACCGCATTGCCGGGTTGGGGCTGTCGATTATGGCGGTGGGCGGTTATGCCCGCTACATGGAGCGCATAGGAGCCAGTCGGGCGATGGTGAGCTTGTTAAGCCGCCCGTTAAAGCTCATTCGCTCACCGTATCTCATACTGTCGGCAACTTACGTCATCGGTCAAATCATGGCGCAGTTTATTACCAGCGCCTCCGGTCTGGGTATGTTGCTGATGGTCACGTTATTTCCGACGCTGGTGAGTCTGGGAGTAAGTCGCCTCTCTGCGGTGGCGGTTATAGCGACCACCATGTCTATTGAATGGGGAATTCTGGAAACGAACTCCATTTTTGCCGCCCAGGTAGCGGGAATGAAAATCGCCACTTACTTCTTCCACTATCAGCTACCGGTCGCCTCTTGTGTCATTCTCTCAGTGGCAATCTCCCACTTTTTCGTGCAACGCGCTTTTGACAAAAAAGATAAAAATATCAATCACGAACAGGCGGAGCAAAAGGATCTCAACAATGTCCCACCGCTCTATTACGCCATTTTACCGGTGATGCCGTTAATCCTGATGCTCGGCTCGCTGTTCCTCGCCCACGTCGGGCTGATGCAGTCAGAACTGCATCTGGTGGTGGTGATGTTACTGAGTTTGACGGTGACGATGTTTGTTGAGTTCTTCCGCAAGCATAACTTGCGCGAAACAATGGACGATGTGCAGGCGTTTTTTTGACGGCATGGGTACGCAGTTTGCCAACGTGGTAACGCTGGTGGTCGCTGGTGAAATATTTGCGAAAGGCTTAACGACGATTGGCACCGTTGATGCGGTTATCAAAGGCGCAGAGCATTCTGGCCTTGGTGGCATTGGCGTGATGATTATTATGGCGCTGGTAATTGCCATTTGTGCCATTGTGATGGGCTCCGGCAATGCGCCATTTATGTCATTTGCCAGCCTTATTCCGAATATCGCAGCTGGACTGCACGTACCCGCGGTAGTGATGATTATGCCGATGCACTTTGCCACAACGCTGGCGCGTGCGGTTTCGCCGATTACTGCGGTAGTGGTAGTAACTTCAGGAATAGCAGGCGTTTCGCCCTTTGAAGTGGTGAAGCGGACTGCGATCCCAATGGCAGTCGGATTCGTGGTGAATATGATCGCCACAATTACGCTATTTTATTAAGCCCTTAAAACGACAAAACAGGCCACCTGGGCCTGTTTTTGTTTTACTTCACAACGCGTAATGCCGGGCGACCACCACGTGGCGGTTGCGGTGGTTCATCATCGGGATGATTATCATCATCGCGATCTGGCTTATCGCCATCAATGACCGACATAACGGTTTCATTATCTGCCGATACATCTTCATCATTCATGATGCTGGCATCTTCGTCGTAGGCAGCTTCAGGCTCGAACATTGTGCCTGCGCCATTTTCACGGGCGTAGATAGCCAGCACAGCAGCCAGCGGTACTGAAACTTGCCGCGGGATACCGCCAAAGCGCGCGTTAAAGCGCACTTCATCATTCGCCAGTTCCAGGTTGCCGACCGCACGCGGAGCAATGTTGAGTACGATTTGCCCGTCACGTGCATATTCCATAGGAACCTGCACGCCAGGGAGCGTCACATCCACCACCAGGTGCGGCGTGAGCTGGTTATCCAGCAACCACTCATAGAATGCACGCAGCAGATAGGGACGACGTGGTGTTAGCTGTGACAAATCCATACAGATTAACTCCGGCCCAGACGCATTTCACGTTCAGCTTCGGTTAAGGAAGCAAGGAAAGAGTCACGCTCAAAGACGCGGGTCATATAGCCTTTCAGCTCTTTCGCACCCGGGCCGCTGAACTCGATGCCCAGTTGCGGCAGACGCCACAGCAGCGGAGCAAGGTAGCAATCGACCAGGCTGAACTCATCGCTCAGGAAGTACGGCTTCTGACCGAAGACCGGCGCAATCGCCAGCAGTTCTTCGCGCAGTTGCTTACGTGCGGCATCCGCTTCAGAGGCTGAACCGTTGATGATGGTGTTCATCAGCGTGTACCAGTCTTTTTCGATGCGGTGCATGTACAGGCGGCTTTCACCGCGAGCTACCGGGTAAACAGGCATCAGTGGCGGATGCGGGAAACGCTCATCCAGGTATTCCATAATGATGCGAGATTCCCACAGGGTCAGCTCACGATCCACCAGGGTCGGAACGCTCTGATTCGGGTTGAGGTCAATCAGATCCTGAGGCGGATTGTCCTTTTCCACGTGTTCGATCTCGAAACTTACACCTTTTTCAGCCAGCACGATGCGGACCTGATGGCTATAGATGTCAGTAGGACCGGAAAACAGCGTCATTACCGAACGTTTGTTGGCAGCGACAGCCATGAAAACCTCCAGGTATAGTCAGAATTTTTACTGCTACCAGCCACCAGGTGGCCAGTCAGAAGTTGTGTTACCCAGTAAGGAACGACTCTCTTTGTTCGAAAAACAAACAAAAAATGAGCAATACCCGACATTTGGGCAGAAAATTGGATGATAGTTTACCAGATTTTGCGACCTTTGTGGTGAGTCGATGCCGGAAATGGGGAAAAAGAGATGTTCCTTAGTCTGAAATGCTTGACTTAATCCCCACCAGAAATGTTGTTTACCTCTTTTACGCCGTTGCTATCGGTGCGCCCCAGCCATCAAAACTACCGCCATGCTTTTCAGCCAAATCGGTAAGCTGGCATGTAATCTCGGTCATATGCCATTGTTCAGGAGCATCAGTGTTCGTAAATGACGCCATATCCCCTGGTTGTTGGTCGTTCATCCGAATGCTCACCAGCGTAATGCCATATGGCAATTTCGTCACGTCCTCCGCAAAGGCGCGTGCAGCAGCTTCTGTCGGCAATGTCGCGTAGTAATCAATGGTGCGTGGAAGAGTCAAATCGTCACCATTTTCCAGCAGCCCACGGCATACGCGGGAATCGTGTATCCAGTTCCAGTCATATTTCGACGGGTACAGGAACTGGCGATAGTAATTTCCGTTATCGTTTTTACTCATACTATAGCTGCAAGAGACTTCCGGGCCACCCGCGAGCAATTTATCCAGCGTTCTTTCCCAGTCCAGTTCTTTTTCCGACTGGAAAACAAAATCGCGCCAGCCTTCTTGTGTTACCACCCCCACCAACCAAATCGGTAATGCCTTGCCCCTCTCCTCAAGCCAGTCCTCGATACGATTTAAACGTTGTGTTTCATCAGGCTGCGGTAAACCGTTTTCATAACAATGGGTATAACGCACACGAAAGAACCAGGTGTGGTTAAGTCGATCAAATCTTTCGTCCTGAATGGCGCCGATATCAACACGTATGCCCGTGACATGGTCATCCACTGTTGTAATAAAGAACTCCCATTTATTCGACAACGTTAAAGATTCTTTCTTGTTAAACAATGCATTAAATAATCCCATCGCGATATCCTTTTCTACAGTACGTGGAAAATACTATTAAAAAGAGAATAATGCTGAAGAGAGAGGGAAAAGAGGCTGGAATCGGACTTTAGCCATAAAAAAACCCGCCGAAGCGGGTTTTTTTCGCAAATTGTATTCTGCCGAAGCAGAAAGCAATTAACGTTTGGAGAACTGCGGACGACGACGTGCTTTACGCAGACCGACTTTCTTACGTTCAACCTGACGAGCGTCACGAGTAACGAAGCCAGCTTTACGCAGTTCAGAACGCAGGGATTCGTCGTACTCCATCAGAGCGCGGGTGATACCGTGACGGATCGCACCAGCCTGACCAGAGATACCACCACCTTTAACAGTGATGTACAGATCCAGTTTCTCAACCATGTCGACCAGTTCCAGCGGCTGACGAACTACCATGCGGGCAGTTTCACGACCGAAGTACTGTTCCAGAGAACGTTGGTTGATAACGATTTTACCGTTGCCCGGTTTGATGAAAACGCGAGCTGCGGAACTTTTGCGGCGACCAGTGCCGTAGTATTGATTTTCAGCCATTGCCTATAATCCCGATTAGATGTCAAGAACTTGCGGTTGCTGTGCCGCGTGGTTGTGCTCGTTACCCGCGTAAACTTTCAGTTTACGGAACATAGCACGACCCAGCGGGCCTTTTGGCAACATGCCTTTAACCGCGATTTCAATCACACGCTCAGGACGGCGAGCAATCATCTCTTCAAAGGTCGCTTGTTTGATACCACCGATGTGACCGGTGTGGTGATAGTACACTTTGTCAGTACGCTTGTTGCCGGTTACAGCAACTTTGTCAGCGTTCAGAACGATGATGTAATCACCGGTATCTACGTGCGGAGTGTATTCCGCTTTGTGCTTACCGCGCAGGCGACGAGCCAGTTCAGTAGCCAGACGGCCCAGAGTTTTACCGGTCGCGTCAACAACATACCAGTCGCGTTTTACGGTTTCTGGTTTAGCTGTAAAAGTTTTCATTAAAAGCTTACCCAATAAATAGTTACACGTTGGTGAACACCCAAACGTCTTCAATTGTTGAGGTTCACACGACAAAGTCCGGCAAACCTACCCCTTCGAATAGCCTATGCCAGCACACAAAAAGTTTCGGGAAAAAAAACTTTCTTGTAACGTGGGGTCGCAGGATTATAGAGAAGTCGGGGTCAAAGATCGACCCCTTTTTGTGATTTATGGCAGGTTTTACCCCGCCAAATGCTCGCGCTTCAAATACTCTTCGCTCTGCATCTCTTGTAGACGTGACAGGCAACGCTGGAACTCAAACTTCAGCCGCTCGCCCTGATAAATTTCATACAAAGGCACTTCTGCGCTCACCACTAATTTGACATGGCGCTCGTAAAACTCATCCACCAGCGCAATAAAACGTCGCGCTTCGCTCTCCATCAACCGCGTCATGACTGGCACATCAAACAACATCACTGTGTGAAAGAGGCGTGAGAGCGCTATATAGTCATGCTGGCTGCGGGCATCGACACACAAGGTGGTAAAAGAGACGGCAAGCGTCTGATTCTCAACGCCCATTGTCGCCAGCGGTCGATGGTTGATTTCTAACGTCGGTGAATTTTCGCGTTTCGCTCCCGCCAGCACCAACCAAAGTTTATCCATTTGCGCCCGGGTGTCATCGTTGAGCGGCGACAGCCATAAATGCGCCTGGGTAAGCGTTCGTAGTCGATAATCGACGCCTGCATCGACATTCATTACATCGCAATACTGTTTAATGGCGTCGATAGCCGGTAGAAAACGCGCTCGTTGCAGGCCATTACGATAAAGCTCATCAGGCGGAATATTTGACGTTGCGACCAGCGTTATTCCGCGAGCGAACAGGGCTTTCATTAAACCGCCAAGCAACATGGCATCGGTAATATCCGAAACAAAAAATTCATCAAAACAGAGGACATCGGTTTCTGCTTTGAAGCGATCGGCAATAATTTCCAGCGGGTCAGTCTGCCCCTGTAATGCGGTCAGTTCTTCATGCACGCGCAGCATAAAACGGTGAAAGTGCAGGCGCTGTTTCCGCTCACCCGGCAAGCTTTGATAGAAAAGGTCCATCAGCCAGGTTTTCCCGCGTCCTACACCGCCCCACATATATAAGCCACGCACCGGCGCACTGCCTGCCTCTTCGCGCTTACCCCACAGTTTACCGACTCGCGCCATTAACCCACTCGCCCTCGCAGTGGGCGGCGTGCTGTTGATTAATTCCTGGTAGATAATCTCCAGCCGACTGACGGCCTCTTTTTGTACGTCGTCAGGTTGATGGCTGCCCTCATTGAGCGCCTTCAGGTATTGCGATGTCGGGGTAACGCTTTGCATGATGTTCTTGTTATTCCTTGAATAATCGGTGTGCCGTTGTTCACGGTTGACGAAAAAAAGGCCGTTCTACACTACGCGATATGCAGTCGGGATTCCACTTCTGTGGAATTAACGGTTATAGTGGCATAATCAGCCGCAGGCATGGAGCCTGAAGCCAACACCCTACGGAAACAAAAGACAACGGGAGATGTTCATGACCTGGGAATATGCGCTAATTGGGTTAGTCGTCGGCATCATTATTGGTGCTGTGGCCATGCGTTTTGGTAATCGTAAACTACGCCAGCAACAGGCGTTGCAGTACGAACTGGAAAAAAATAAAGCTGAACTGGACGAGTATCGCGAAGAGTTGGTTAACCACTTTGCCCGCAGCGCGGAATTACTGGATACCATGGCGCATGACTATCGCCAGTTGTATCAACACATGGCGAAAAGCTCCAGCAGCCTGCTGCCGGAACTGTCCGCAGAAGCAAACCCGTTCCGTAATCGTCTGGCTGAGTCTGAAGCCAGCAACGATCAGGCACCGGTGCAGATGCCACGCGACTATTCTGAAGGCGCATCTGGCCTGCTGCGCACTGGCGCAAAGCGCGACTAATTTATTTTGCGGGCGCAGCCATTGCGCCCTCCTCTTCTCTCCCTCCCCGACTATCATTTAATCTGGTGTCTCATTGTTAGCCGTCTGAAAATTCAATAACATCAAACTGTTTTGAATCTCTTTTTCTTATCATTCAGGTACGAGAGCAGGAATAATGAAAAAACAAACCCAGCTGTTGAGTGCATTAGCGTTAAGTGTCGGGTTAACTCTCTCGGCGCCGTTTCAGGCTGTCGCGTCGATTCCCGGCCAGGTTGCCGGTCAGGCGCCATTGCCCAGCCTGGCCCCGATGCTGGAAAAAGTGCTTCCCGCGGTGGTAAGCGTGCGAGTTGAAGGGACTGCCAGCCAGGAACAGAAAATCCCGGAAGAATTCAAAAAATTTTTTGGCGATGATTTACCGGATCAACCTGCGCAACCCTTTGAAGGTTTAGGCTCCGGTGTCATCATCAATGCCAATAAGGGTTATGTGCTGACCAACAATCACGTCATCAATCAGGCGCAGAAAATCAGTATTCAGCTCAATGACGGACGCGAGTTTGATGCGAAGTTGATTGGCAGCGACGACCAGAGCGATATCGCCCTGCTACAAATTCAGAATCCGAGCAAATTAACGCAAATCGCCATTGCCGACTCCGACAAACTGCGCGTCGGTGATTTTGCCGTCGCGGTCGGTAACCCATTTGGCCTTGGGCAAACCGCGACTTCAGGCATTGTTTCTGCATTAGGTCGCAGCGGGTTAAATCTCGAAGGTCTGGAAAACTTTATCCAGACCGATGCATCCATTAACCGGGGGAACTCCGGCGGTGCGCTGTTAAACCTTAACGGCGAGTTGATTGGTATTAACACCGCAATTCTTGCCCCTGGCGGCGGTAGCGTCGGGATTGGTTTTGCTATCCCCAGCAATATGGCGCGTACCCTGGCGCAGCAACTTATTGACTTTGGTGAAATTAAACGCGGTCTGTTAGGCATTAAAGGTACCGAGATGAGTGCCGATATCGCCAAAGCGTTTAATTTAGATGTGCAACGTGGCGCGTTTGTCAGTGAAGTTCTGCCTGGTTCTGGCTCGGCGAAAGCGGGCGTGAAAGCAGGCGATATTATTACCAGTCTCAACGGTAAACCGCTCAATAGCTTCGCCGAGTTGCGTTCCCGTATTGCCACTACCGAACCGGGCACTACAGTGAAGCTCGGCCTGCTGCGTAACGGCAAGCCGTTGGAAGTAGAAGTGACGCTCGATACCAGCACCTCATCGTCAGCCAGTGCCGAGATGATCACACCTGCGCTGGAAGGCGCGACGTTGAGTGACAGTCAGCTAAAAGATGGCGGAAAAGGCATTAAGATCGACGAAGTTGTCAAAGACAGCCCCGCCGCTCAAGCAGGTTTACAGAAAGATGATGTAATTATTGGCGTGAACCGCAATCGGGTGAACTCGATTGCTGAGATGCGCAAAGTACTGGCAACCAAACCGGCTATTATTGCCCTGCAAATCATGCGCGGTAATGAGAGCATTTACCTGCTAATGCGTTAATGTCATAAACCGGGCATCAGGCTGACGTGTGATGTCCGGTTAACTCGTGATATGCTGCTGCCGTTCCCTTTTTTAATGACGCCTCCATCATGTTTGTGAAGCTCTTACGATCCGTTGCGATTGGATTAATTGTCGGTGCGATTTTGCTGGTTGCCATGCCTTCACTGCGCAGCATTAACCCGCTTTCCACACCGCAATTCGACAGTGCCGACGAGACGCCTGCCAGTTATAATCTGGCGGTCCGCCGCGCCGCGCCAGCTGTGGTAAATGTCTATAACCGTGGTTTGAACACATCCTCACACAACCAGCTTGAGATCCGTACGCTAGGGTCAGGTGTGATCATGGATCAACGTGGTTATATCATTACCAATAAACATGTAATCAACGACGCCGATCAGATCATCGTCGCCTTACAGGATGGTCGTGTTTTTGAAGCGTTGCTGGTTGGCTCTGATTCACTGACCGATCTGGCGGTGCTCAAAATTAATGCCACTGGCGGTTTACCCACCATTCCAATCAATTCTCGTCGCATACCGCACATTGGCGATGTAGTGCTGGCGATCGGTAACCCGTACAACCTCGGGCAAACCATTACCCAGGGGATTATCAGCGCCACGGGTCGCATCGGCCTGAACCCGACCGGGCGGCAAAACTTTCTGCAAACCGATGCATCCATTAACCACGGCAACTCCGGCGGTGCACTGGTGAACTCGCTGGGCGAACTGATGGGCATCAACACACTGTCGTTTGATAAGAGTAACGATGGCGAAACTCCAGAAGGCATCGGTTTTGCCATTCCCTTCCAGTTGGCAACCAAAATTATGGATAAGCTAATCCGCGATGGACGTGTTATTCGTGGCTATATCGGTATTGGCGGCCGCGAAATCGCACCATTACACGCGCAAGGTGGTGGTATCGATCAACTGCAAGGGATTGTGGTTAATGAAGTGTCACCTGATGGCCCGGCGGCTAATGCCGGTATCCAGGTCAACGATCTGATTATCTCGGTGGACAACAAACCTGCAATCTCCGCTCTGGAGACAATGGATCAAGTGGCAGAAATTCGACCAGGTTCGGTGATTCCGGTGGTGGTGATGCGTGACGATAAAAACTGACATTGCAGGTCACTATTCAGGAATATCCTGCAACCAATTAAGTCGTGCGCTCAAAACAAAAAACCGGAGACGTTGCTCCGGTTTTTTATTATTCGTTAATCAATTACTTATTAACGAACTCTTCGCCCAGGGCGATATCTTTCTTCAGCGTATCCAGCATTCCTTCCAGCGCGTTCTGTTCAAATGCGCTCAGAGTACCGATGGATTTACGCTCTTCTACGCCATTTTTACCCAGCAGAAGCGGTTGAGAGAAGAAACGAGCATACTGGCCGTCACCTTCAACGTAGGCACATTCAACGACACCTTTTTCGCCTTGCAGCGCACGAACCAGAGACAGGCCGAAGCGTGCAGCTGCCTGGCCCATGGACAGGGTTGCAGACCCGCCACCGGCTTTCGCTTCAACCACTTCCGTACCCGCGTTCTGGATACGTTTGGTCAGATCAGCAACTTCCTGCTCGGTAAAGCTTACGCCAGGAACTTGAGACAGCAGCGGCAGAATGGTAACGCCAGAGTGACCGCCAATAACCGGAACTTCAACTTCGCCCGGCTGTTTGCCTTTCAGTTCAGCGACAAACGTATTAGAACGAATGATATCCAGCGTGGTGACGCCAAACAGTTTGTTCTTGTCATACACACCCGCTTTCTTCAGCACTTCCGCAGCGATTGCTACCGTGGTGTTTACCGGGTTTGTAATGATACCGATGCACGCTTTCGGGCAGGTTGTCGCAATTTGCTGTACCAGATTCTTCACGATACCGGCGTTAACGTTAAACAGGTCGGAACGATCCATCCCTGGTTTACGCGCTACACCTGCGGAGATTAGAACCACATCAGCGCCTTCCAGCGCAGGGGTCGCATCTTCACCAGAAAAACCTTTGATTTTCACAGCAGTAGGGATATGGCTCAGGTCGACGGCCACACCGGGAGTGACTGGAGCGATATCATACAGGGAGAGTTCTGAACCTGAAGGCAGTTGGGTTTTTAACAGTAATGCAAGCGCCTGGCCAATACCGCCAGCAGCGCCGAGGACTGCGACTTTCATCCTAAACTCCTTATTATATTGATAAACTAAGATATGTTGCTCCGCTGCCGCGACCTTAATCCACAAATTAACAGTTTACAATGACCACTTCTCAAGAATGTGTAGTCACGCAAATTTGGCGTTTATGCATTTAATTGACGTAATCAGGAACCTAACTTACGTAATTAACAGCCGCTTATGCATCAGAGCAACATTCCAACAGGTGGTGACAATATACCCTACCGTTCAGCCAAAACAACATCAATTTGATAACAATTAATTTACTTTTAAGCGAAATTTGCGCGCCGTGACGCAGGCATGTTTCTCAATCACGAAATTTGATAAAATCCCGCTCTTTCATAACATTATTTCAGCCTTCTCCAGGGCAGACTGTTTGCATAAAAATTCATCTGTATGCACAATAATGTTGTATCAACCACCATATCGGGTGACTTATGCGAAGCTCGTCTAAGCAAGAAGAATTAGTTAAAGCGTTTAAAGCGTTACTTAAAGAAGAGAAATTTAGCTCCCAGGGCGAAATCGTCGCCGCATTGCAGGAGCAAGGCTTTGACAATATTAATCAGTCTAAAGTCTCGCGGATGTTGACCAAATTTGGTGCTGTACGTACCCGCAATGCAAAGATGGAAATGGTTTACTGCCTGCCAGCTGAACTGGGCGTACCAACCACCTCCAGTCCGTTGAAGAATCTGGTGCTGGATATCGACTACAACGACGCTGTTGTTGTAATACATACCAGTCCTGGCGCGGCGCAGTTGATTGCGCGTCTGCTGGACTCTCTGGGCAAAGCAGAAGGTATTCTTGGCACCATCGCAGGTGATGACACCATCTTTACCACCCCTGCTAAAGGTTTCACCGTCAAAGACCTGTACGAAGCGATTTTAGAGCTGTTCGACCAGGAGCTTTAATCTCTGCCCCGTCGCTTCTGGCGGCGGGGAAAATAATGCATTCTCCATTCATCGCCCTGCTTTCCCCTGCCATTCATTTAACGAATAGTGCGTTTTATAGCGACAAAACATTCACACAACGAATACACAGAGAAAAAAACGCACATTTTGCAAAAACACATATCTTATTGAAATAAATGTCATTTTTACTAAATGCCCGTATTTTTAATTCACTTTTGTTATAAAAATTAATCTTTTTAACAATTCTCCCTCAATAGAAACAGTTAGCGTGGTATTAATTAGCTCAATAATTAGTGTATACTTAATTTTGTGATATGGGTCACGAAACAAAGGCCCAGCTAAAAGATTATGTCGAGGTAAAAATCATGAAAATCAAAACCACTGTTGCTGCATTAAGTGTGCTCTCTGTTCTCTCTTTCGGTGCTTTCGCTGCCGATTCCATTGATGCTGCACAAGCACAGAATCGTGAAGCCATCGGCACCGTGTCCGTCAGCGGTGTAGCATCTTCTCCAATGGATATGCGTGAAATGCTGAACAAAAAAGCGGAAGAGAAAGGCGCGACTGCTTACCAGATTACCGAAGCGCGTAGCGGCGATACCTGGCACGCCACAGCTGAACTGTACAAATAAACCCTCATCGTCTTGTCCGACGACATTGCCCCCGGTTTGGGGGCTTTTTTGCGCTAGTGACGAACATTAAAACGCAAATGCCCTTCCAGCTCTTCCTCCGCCTCATCAAACAGCAATATTAACGCGCCAAAACGCCGACGCGTTTTTTCTCCCAGATGAACAAATTCGATCTCCAGCGGTAGCGGCAGAACATCGTTCATTAATACATCCCACAGTGAGTCGAGATCGCGCACTTTATCTTTCGCCAGACCAAAGGTTTGGCGAAAGTCGCGATAAAAGTCCTCCTGACTCTCAATCTCATCAAAATCAAAGCTATAGATATTCATCTGTTGCCACCGTCACGTTTCGCGGCGAGTTCTGCCGTTCATCGCTAAGTATAGACATGAAAAAACCGACGCTTTTGGCATCGGTTTCTGATTACTGACAAAGTGCACTTTGTTCATGCCGGATGCGGCGTGAACGCCTTATTCGGCCTACCAGGGGGTGCAAATTCAATATAGGCCTGATAAGCGTAGCGCATCAGACAATTTGGAGTATGTCAGCAATCTCGACCGACACCTTTTGGCGTCGGCTTTGACTTAATTATCGGTTAGCGCGTGCTGGTATTTATGCAGCATACCGGTAAGCCGATGCACCGGTTCCGTGACCTGCGGCGGCGCTTGCCAGATGCGTAGTTTTTCCTGGTAGATATCCAGTTCTTCCAGCAACTGACCGAAGTAACGACGGCGTTTGTCATCGCTGCGGGCAGAAATCACGTGGTCCGCTGTGCGGCGCATTTGTCGGTGAAATGCCGATAAATCATCATTCACGGGTATCGGCGCATCACGCAATCGCTGGTGAGCGATAATCATCGTTAACGCCAGGCGAAACTTCGGCAAATCGCCGGGAAATTTATTCATCAGCAAAAACAACTGCTGATAAAGCGCTGGCAGATGGTTCTCTTTACGCCGGGCGACATTGGTGGTCATCGCGGAAACAGCGGCAGAAACAAACTGATTAAGCAGCACGCGTCCTGTCCTGTCGCGCGATTTATCCCGCACCAGTAGAATGACGATGAACGCCAGCACACAGCCCACGATTTGCCCCAACGCGCTATCGAGAAACTGACTGAACTGAAAGGTCATCGGGTTATCCAACACGATAATATTAATCGTACTGGCCAGCGCGCCCATCGATCCCAACCGCCGTTTCTGCACTTCAATACCAAGGAAAAATCCCAGCACCGCCAGGCTAAGGCACAGCAGCAACATACTCTGTTGGGTATTGGGGATAATCACCAAAAAATAGAGCAGTCCTAACGGTAGCGCCGCTACCGTGCCGTAGATAAAGTCGATCGCCACCATGCGTGGATTAGGTAAACGCATTGCCAGCGACGTTACGACGGCAATCATCACCATTGCGCCACTGCCGGAGGTCCATCCGGTCCACAGCCAGAACAAAGTCCCCAGCATGCAGGACAGCGTGGTACGCCAGAAGTTGACCATTGCATGATGACGCTCGGCGGATTCTACTTTTACTTCCGGCTCGCCTTGCAGGATCTCTTCTTCAGTGGCGTTAATTTTGGTGTTACTGATAACGCCTCGCTTAAGCAACTGATAACGCGTTGCCGCCGCAACCCAGCTATAAATAGTGATGGGTGTTTCACGTTCCCCGGTCCAGGCAATCACTCGCCGCAGGCGTTTTAGCTGCTTATGGACGTCCTGTGCAGTTTCTACCGGCGTGTCAAAAAATTCGCGGAAGGTTTCAGTGATCAACTCCGGGCGCGAGTTCTGAATGAGATAAGTTTCGCAGGACTGGGTTACCAGCGTCAGCGACAGCGTGTTGATCGCTTTTAAACGCCGATTGGCACGCGCCCAGCGGGAAGATTCCATGTTCAGATTGCTACGCATCCCTTGCAGCGCCGTGGTGCGGCGAACCAGGTCGCCCCAGGCCTTATCAACAATCTCGCCATCACCATGTTTGATGCATAATTGCATGAGTTGATATTGCGCCACCAGCAAACTTTCCAGCTCTCGATCCACTTCTTGTTTGATCGATCGTGGAGAAAAGAGCAGATCCGCCACAATAGCACACACAATACCAATGACGATTTCACTACAACGTTCAACGGCAAACTGCGGCGTCAGCAGCGGTTCTGGCTGAATGGTGATCACAATGATCAGCGCTGTATAACCGGCAAGCCCCCACGCATAGGAGTTCTCTACTCGTACCAGCGAGGAGAGCCAGGTACAAAAACCGGCCCAGATACAACACACCAGAATCATCAACAATGGCGCACGGATCATCGCAATAATGATCACCAACCCGGCAATACAACCGATAAATGTACCGATGATGCGCAAAAAGCCGCGATAGCGGATGGCGCCAGAGTACGGTTCGCCACCGGCGGCAAAGGCAGGACCGGCGGCAACAATCGCCGCAGTCAGAACAGCCCAGCGTGGTGTTTCAAGCTGAAAATGAAAGCCAACAAACAGCGCCAGCACAATGGCGGTCGCCAGTTTTACCGCGAAGCGAATATGTTGGTTAGCAATGGAGAAAATACCCATCGTGATTAACCAAACTCACGCAGGCGATGGGCCATTTTACGGAAGAACGAATCCTGGCTTTCATCGCGATCTTGTTTACCCGTAACCACCACAGTAGCGGTAGTCCCCGCAGGCCAGATGTTATCTTGCTGGTTGTCGAGACGAATACGTACCGGGACACGTTGCGCCAGACGCACCCATTCAAGGTTGGAATCGATGGTCGCCATCCCTTTGTCGTCACGCGTACTGCTGGCGTTAGTGACCCCAGCGGCAACACTATCGACAGTCCCTTTCAGCACTTTATTGCTACCAAGCGGCGTGATTTCTGCGCGATACCCAGAACGTACCCCTTCCAGCTTGGTTTCTTCCATATAGGCCAGCACATAGAAGGAGTTCTGTTTCACCAACGCTACAGCCGTGGAACCACGCGTAATAAATTCACCGGTATAGACGTTGAGGTTGGTCACCCAGCCATCTGCTGGCGCGCGGATCACGGTACGTTCAAGATCCAGTTTTGCCAGATCGCGGGTTGCCTGAGCTTTCGCTAACTGATGCAGGACCGTTTGCAGCACGTTATTGGCCTGGTCTATCTCTTCGCGAGACATCGCCTGTATGCCGAGACGGTTGCGACGTCCAGCTTCCTGACGTTTTTCCTGCGCCAGTACCTGATAATAGGCAACATCAGCTTCCGCTTCTTCGAGGGCCTTTTGGTAGCGTGGCTGGTCGATGGTGAACAGTACCTGTCCTTTTTTCACCAGCTGGTTATCATGAACATTCACTTGGGTGATGAGTCCGGAGACATCCGGCGCAATCGCGACCACATCGGCGCTAAAGCGCGCGTCACGCGTCCACGGAGATTCGGTGTAATAGACCCAGGCATTAAAAATTGCGATGAAGGCCAGAATGACTAATACGACCGTGATGGCCGTACGGGAGAATTTTCTTATTAGCGTTTTCACTTCAACCTCAAACGAACAGTCGCGATATCAAATAAAACAAACAGCAATAGAGCGCGGTGTTGAACAGCGCCGGATGCCAGACGAAGTCGTAGATACCTGTTGGCACAAGGACCCGGCGCACCAGCCAGAAAATCGCCAGTGATAAAAGCAATTCGAAAAATATCGGTGGGAAGGACAGCCCAAACACCACGATAACGGGAAACAGACTCATGTTGACCTTGGTTGTATAGAGAGAGCAGGTGTTATTATTTTCAGCATCTGTCGCCGCAGAGAAGGGCATAGAAAGCCGGGCGAGAGCAACATTGCTGTAGATTGATATTTAATATATTAGCGTAACTGTTATGCTGTTATCTATATTATGTGATCTAAATCACTTTTAAGTCAGAGTGAATAATGGAACGACTAAAACGCATGTCGGTTTTCGCCAAAGTGGTTGAATTTGGTTCGTTTACCGCCGCCGCCAGACAGCTTCAAATGAGCGTTTCATCCATCAGTCAGACGGTGTCTAAACTGGAAGATGAGTTGCAGGTAAAGTTGTTAAACCGCAGCACACGCAGCATTGGCCTGACCGAAGCAGGTAGAATTTACTACCAGGGCTGCCGTCGGATGCTCCATGAAGTGCAGGATGTCCATGAGCAACTGTACGCCTTCAATAACACGCCTATCGGGACGCTGCGCATTGGCTGTTCTTCAACTATGGCTCAAAATGTTCTCGCTGGGCTGACGGCAAAAATGTTGAAAGAGTACCCTGGTTTAAGCGTCAATCTGGTTACCGGAATTCCTGCACCCGACCTGATTGCCGACGGCCTGGATGTCGTGATCCGCGTCGGCGCGTTGCAGGATTCCAGCCTATTTTCCCGCCGTCTGGGGGCGATGCCGATGGTGGTGTGCGCCGCTAAAAGCTATCTCACACAGTATGGCGTACCGGAAAAACCCGCCGATCTAAGTAGCCATTCATGGCTTGAGTACAGCGTGCGTCCGGACAATGAATTTGAACTGATCGCGCCAGAAGGGATCTCGACTCGCCTCATCCCACAAGGACGGTTTGTCACTAACGATCCAATGACGCTGGTGCGCTGGTTAACGGCAGGCGCTGGGATCGCGTATGTACCACTGATGTGGGTGATCAATGAGATCAACCGTGGGGAGCTGGAGATCCTGCTGCCGCGTTATCAGTCGGATCCGCGCCCGGTTTATGCACTGTATACCGAAAAAGATAAGCTGCCACTGAAGGTGCAGGTGGTTATCAACTCACTGACGGATTATTTTGTCGAGGTCGGTAAGTTGTTTCAGGAGATGCACGGGCGCGGGAAAGAGAAGTAATTCATGTGCGTAGGCCGAATAAAGCGTTTACGCCGCATCCGGCAACCAATGCCTGATGCGACGCTTACCGGCCTGAATAGATTACGCGGTACCGCCAACGGTCAGGTTGTCGACTTTAAGCGTCGGCTGGCCCACGCCAACTGGCAAGCTCTGCCCTTCTTTACCACAGACACCCACGCCGTTATCCAGTTTCAGGTCGTTGCCCACCATCGAAATTTGCTGCATGGTTTCGATACCGGAACCAATCAGCGTTGCGCCTTTCACCGGTTTCGTCACTTTGCCGTTTTCAATCAGATACGCTTCTGAGGTGGAGAAGACAAATTTGCCGGAGGTGATATCCACCTGACCGCCGCCGAAGTTCGGCGCATAGATGCCATACTCGACGGATTCAATGATTTCCTGCGGCGTCGATTTACCCGGCAGCATGTAGGTGTTGGTCATACGCGGCATGGGCAGGTGAGCATAGGATTCACGACGACCATTACCGGTCGGTGCCATACCCATTAAGCGAGCGTTGAGTTTATCCTGCATGTAACCTTTCAGGATCCCATTTTCAATCAGCACGTTGTACTGACCCGGCGTACCTTCGTCATCAATCGCCACCGAACCACGGCGATCAACCATCGTGCCATCATCCACGACCGTACACAGTTCAGATGCTACCAGTTCGCCGACCTGGCCACTAAAGACCGAAGTGCCACGGCGGTTGAAGTCGCCTTCCAGACCGTGGCCTACCGCTTCATGTAACAGCACGCCCGGCCAACCTGCGCCAAGTACTACCGGCATGGTGCCCGCAGGCGCGGCAACGGCAGAAAGATTGACCAGCGCCATACGCACTGCTTCTTTCGCCCATGCATCCGCACGGACTTCACCGTCGAGATCGGCAAGGAAAAATTCATAACCAAAACGACCGCCGCCGCCGCTGGCACCGCGTTCGCGTTTACCGTCTTCTTCGACCAGAACGCTTACTGAGAGGCGCACCAGTGGACGCACATCTGCCGCCAGGGTGCCGTCGGTGGCCGCAACCAGAATTAATTCATAGACGCCACTGAGGCTGGCAGTCACTTCCTGTACGCGTTTGTCGGCTTCACGGGCAACTTTATCGACGCGACGTAAAATATCCAGTTTCTCCTCGCGACTCATGCTTTGCAGCGGATCAAGCGAGGTATACAGCGGGCTATGCTCTACCGCGCCCAACGTCTGTACTTTGCCATCGCCACTGTCACGGACAATGGTACGCGCCGCTTGTGCGCTCTGTTCCAGGGCCAGCAGGCTGATTTGGTCGGCGTAAGCAAAACCGGTTTTTTCACCGCTGACTGCACGCACGCCAACGCCCTGATCGATGTTGTAAGAACCATCTTTGATAATGCGGTCTTCTAAAACCCAGGATTCGTGATAGCTCGACTGAAAATAGAGATCGCCGTAATCGAGGCGACGTTCGGCCAGTTGACCGAGAATCGCGAACAAATCCTGATGTTTCAGGCCGTTCGCCGCTAGCAATTGTTCACTTACCAGGTTCAGACTCATCGTTTTTGTTACTCGTTAGTTACTTCGGTAGAGGATTTTTTACGGCTGCCGGATGCGGCGTAAACGCCTTATCCGACCTGCGGTTATGTTCCGGTTTGTAGGCCTGATAAGACGCACAGCGTCGCATCAGGCAACGGCTGCCGGATGCGGCGTGAACGCCTTATCCGGCCTACGGTTATGTTCCGGCTCGTTGGCCTGATAAGACGCATCGCAT
>NZ_PDIG01000022.1:0-27219 GCF_004745185.1 Escherichia sp. E2661 | reverse complement strand
CACTGCTGCCTCCCGTAGGAGTCTGGACCGTGTCTCAGTTCCAGTGTGGCTGGTCGATCCTCTCACGACCAGCCTAGGGATCGGTCGCCTAGGTGAGCCGTTACCCCACCTACTAGCTAATCCCATCTGGGCACATCCGATGGCAAGAGGCCCGAAGGTCCCCCTCTTTGGTCTTGCGACGTTATGCGGTATTAGCTACCGTTTCCAGTAGTTATCCCCCTCCATCAGGCAGTTTCCCAGACATTACTCACCCGTCCGCCACTCGTCAGCGAATCAGCAAGCTGATTCCTGTTACCGTTCGACTTGCATGTGTTAGGCCTGCCGCCAGCGTTCAATCTGAGCCATGATCAAACTCTTCAATTTAAAAGTTTGATGCTCAAAGAATTAAACTTCGTAATGAATTACGTGTTCACTCTTGAGACTTGGTATTCATTTATCGTCTTTCGACGTTAAGAATCCGTATCTTCGAGTGCCCACACAGATTGTCTGATAAATTGTTAAAGAGCAGTTGCGACGCGGCTTTCAGCTCACTGTCGCGAGGTGGCGTATATTACGCTTTCCTCTTTCAGAGTCAACCCTGAATTTCAGGATTTTTCTCTTTGGTGTTACGACCATCTTGTGAAGTGTTTCACGTTGTCGTCTCAACGGAGGCGCATTATAGGGATCCCAATTTTTTTGCACAAGTACTTTTTTGATCTTTTTTTCTGTTTGTTGTTTTTTCACCCTTTTTGCTGCATTCACACACAAAACGGTGCTTTTTTGCATACTAAAAGACTTGCACAAGGCCAATAATGCACCCAAAGTCATTAGTAAATCATTTATTGTTGAGGTAAGTATGTCTGATGTTTTACGCCCATACCGCGATCTTTTTCCACAAATCGGTCAGCGCGTAATGATCGACAGTAGTAGTGTGGTTATTGGTGACGCCCGCCTGGCTGATGATGTGGGGATCTGGCCGCTCGTTGTGATTCGTGGCGATGTGAATTATGTACAAATCGGTGCCCGCACTAATATTCAGGATGGTAGCGTCTTACACGTGACCCATAAATCAACGGCTAATCCACAAGGCAATCCGTTGATCGTCGGTGAAGACGTTACGGTTGGACATAAAGTGATGCTCCACGGCTGCACCATTGGCAATCGAGTTTTGGTTGGGATGGGCTCAATTTTACTTGATGGCGCAATAGTAGAAGATGATGTAATGATTGGTGCGGGTAGCCTGGTCCCACAAAGTAAACGGCTGGAGAGCGGATATCTGTATCTCGGTAGCCCCGTCAAACAGATCCGCCCGTTAAGTGATGAAGAGAAGGCTGGGTTACGCTATTCCGCAAATAATTACGTGAAATGGAAGGACGAATATCTGGATCAGGGTAACCAGACCCAACCTTGATCATCTTCACTTTGTTCCTGAATTAAGTTTTCCGCTTCTTCCTCCAGGTCCCAGCGATGCTGACGAAAATTCGCTAACCACTGTTCTGGCGTATCTCCTGCAAAGCGGTTCGCCAGACTCTCTCCAGTAATAGCGCAAGTGAGCTGCATACCATTTACAAGAGCTGGAAAACAAACGCATTTTTTACTCTCGTTCCACTCTTCCCTGTCTGGAAACTGGATGGCCTGATTCACGCGGACAACTCCTCCTGCAATTGCTTTATAACTGGTTCTACGTCAGGCAGAACACCGTGCCAGAGAAGGAAGGCATGAGCCGCCTGCGCCACTAACATCCCCAATCCATCCGCATTACGTTTTGAGCCTTGCTGTTCACACCATGCCAGAAAGGGCGTTTTTCCCTTCTGGTAGAACATGTCATAACAACAAATACCTGAATGGACGAGCGATGCCGGGATCGCCGGAACATCTCCACTAATGCCACTGGATGTCGCGTTAATAATAAGATCGAACTCGTGGCCTTCCAGTTCGTCCATACCCAACGCCTGAACACTTCCAGTGTGCGCAAACAATTTAGCCAACTCTTCCGCGCGAGAAACCGTTCGGTTAGTGATTGTCACCGCACAGTCCAGAGAGAGAAGCGGCAGTAATACCCCACGAGATGCCCCACCAGCGCCGATAAGCAGAATACGTAAACCGGAGCGAATAAAAGACAGACGTTCCAGATCGCTTAACAAGCCTATACCATCGGTATTGTCACCCAGCAGGCGTCCATCTTCTAACCGCTTGAGGGTATTAACAGCACCAGCCAACGCTGCCCGTTCAGTAAGCTCATCCGCTCTGGCAAAAGCCTCTTCTTTAAAAGGCACCGTCACATTCGCACCTTTACCACCAGCACGAAAGAAAGCGTTTAGCGTGTTGATGAAATCATTGATGGGTGCCAACACGCGGCCATAGGGATGTTCAATATTCAGTTGCTGAGCAAATTGCTGATGAATGAATGGCGATTTGCTGTGGGCTATCGGATTACCAAAAACAGCATAGGTTACCATTATGTTACCCCTGTCGAAACAGTTCACCCGTCAGGGCATCGCGGATTTCTGAAGGATTTAAACGCCCCCCCGTTTCACCAGGCACAACCGGGAACGCCGCGCCAAATTGTGCGCGAACTTCGTCTACTGTTCGACAAGGTGGCAATCCACTCAAGTTGGCACTGGTAGAAACCAGCGGTTTACCATAAGCCTGGCACAAAGCAACCACCAACGGATGGTCGGTGACTCGTACAGCAAGCGAATCAAAGCGGCCCGTCAACCATCGCGGTGTTGTCGCAGGCGCGGGAAAGACAAAAGTGACAGGACCAGGCCAGCGAGAAAAAATGGTTTCACGCTGCGCCTCAGTCAGCATGCTGTCATCAATATAGGGTTTAAGCTGCTCGTAATTTGCCGCGATTAAAATCAGCCCCTTATCAACCGGACGCTGTTTTAAATCCAACAGCCGCATCACTGCTGTTTCGCTATCAGGATCGCACCCGACACCGAAAACGGCTTCCGTTGGATAGGCGATGACACGTTCTTCATTGAGGACATCTATCGCAGCTGCGATAGCGTCTCCTTGCAGGTTATTATTCACGTTATTATTCCGCCGAAACCGGCTTTCCACATTGTTTACTGGCACAAAAGTGTTTTACACCCTGCGCGGTTTTCTTTTCGATGAGTAGCGGATAATGACACTCAGGGCACTCTCCGGCTATTGGTTTGAAGTTAATAGCAAATTGACACTCAGGGTAGCGATCACAGGAGTGAAATGTTTTGCCATAACGGGAGCGGCGCTGGACCAGATGGCCCGTCCGACATTGAGGACAGGTAATTGCTGTTTCGTCCGGTTTATCGATAAGTTCGGTATGTTCGCATTCAGGGTAGTTACTGCAACCAATAAACATACCAAAGCGTCCCTGGCGTAATACCAGATTTGCGCCACATGCAGGGCAAACCTGCCCCTCCAGAACTTTGACGATATGCCCATCCGCTGAAGATTTCAGAGGACGGACGTAGTCACACGCCGGATACTGTGAGCACCCAAGAAACGGACCGTGTTTCCCGGATCGAATAACCAGTTCAGCCCCGCACTTTGGGCAGGACTCATTATTACGCACCGTGAACAGTGCTGATTTCGCCATAACAACTTATGCTGAATTAAAGAAATGATTAATGCAGCATACCTTCATTCACTTCAAAGAGTAATTCTTCCATTTGCTGGTACGCATTTTCGCAGCCCGGGATGTTGAACAACACCATCAGGATCACCCATTTCAGATCATCCAGTTCGAACTCTGCGTTATCCAGCGCAAGCACTCGCTCTATCACCATTTCACGAGTTTCAAGGTTTAGCACCTGAATCTGCTCAAGGAAAAGCAGAAACCCACGGCAGCTGGCATCCAGTCGTTCACACTCTTCCGGTGTATAAATACGCATGGAGAGAGGATCCGAGGCCAGTTGCATCGGTTCTGCCAGCCCTTCCTGATAATCAGCAAGTTTTTCCAGCCATAGCAGGGCATTGTAGATATCTTCTCGCTCAAAACCTGCGTCGGTAAGATCCTGTTCAAGTTTGTCTTGATCCACACGCAACTCAGCTTCAGTGTGAATATAGGTTTCAAACAAATACATTAGTACGTCGAACATGGCATGCCCTCCTCAATCGGACATAGCCGCCGGGTACAGCTGCGATCCATCCTGCTAACTCCAGTTCAAGTAGTTGAGTAACTACCTCTGGCACAGGTTGGCCGGCACGTTCAGCGACGACGTCAACAGGTGTTACCTCATCTCCTACGTTAGCCAGGAGCTCAGGAAATGGCAATGCCACGTCTTCCTGATCTGATGAATAAAATGATTTTTCAGGGGCATCTGGCAACCAGTGCAATCCATATTGCAAATTTTCCAGAATTTCTTCCGGTTCCGTCACAAGAATCGCACCTTGTTTTATAAGCCAGTGGGGGCCTTCACTTCCGGGACTCCCTAATGGACCGGGCAAAGCAAAGACTTCACGTCCCTGCTCAAGCGCACAACGCGCTGTCACCAGTGAACCACTGCGCAAAGCCGCTTCCACCACCAGTACACCTTTACTTAGACCACTGATAATGCGATTTCTTCGCGGGAAATTGTAAGCAAGAGGAGGGGTATCAAGGGGAAATTCCGAGACAAGAGCCCCACCATGTTCAAGCAGACTGGTCGCCAGTCGGGCATGGCGACGCGGATGAATTGTATTGAGCCCATTCCCCAGCACAGCAACACTGACGCCATTTACCTGCAAGGCCGCTTTATGCGCTACACCATCGATTCCGCGCGCCAGCCCACTGGTAATTGTCACGCCTCGCGCCGCCAGCGCCTCACATAACAGCCGCCCCCACCGTTCGCCATACCATGAATGCGCCCGGCTTCCCACTACGGCCAACTGAAATGATTGCAGCGCCTGTAGATCACCAGCAACAAATAGTGCACCTGGATAATCAGCCGTTGCAATAAGTTGAGGAGGATAAAATTCGCTGTCCGCAGGGATTAAATGATGGTTGGGTTGCTCCAACCAACAAAGTGAGCTTTCGATACTCTTTCGCGGAAATGAAAGAAAGCGCTGTGCCTGCCGCAATGTAAGCCCTGTTTGCTGCAATACAACCGCATCAATATTTGGCTGTTCTGCCAGCCAGTCAGCTATACGGACCATATCATCGCCGTACAAGCTGCCGATGCTCATTAAACGCAGCCAAATTTCTGTATCGACCATCCTTATCTCCCTGCCATAAGCAGCCTTAGCAATCTTTGCGATTGGTCAGTGATGCTGTCAATCAGAGGGGGATTTGTCTAGAATAGAAGAAATAATCTTTCTAACTCCTGAACACATCTCTGGAGATTTATGTCAGTTTTGCAAGTGTTACATATTCCGGACGAGCGGCTTCGCAAAGTTGCTAAACCGGTAGAAGAAGTGAATGCAGAAATTCAGCGTATCGTCGATGATATGTTCGAGACAATGTACGCAGAAGAAGGTATTGGCCTGGCGGCAACCCAGGTTGATATCCATCAACGTATCATTGTTATTGATGTTTCGGAAAACCGTGACGAACGGCTGGTGTTAATCAATCCGGAGCTTTTAGAAAAAAGCGGCGAAACAGGCATTGAAGAAGGTTGCCTGTCGATCCCTGAACAGCGTGCTTTAGTGCCGCGCGCAGAGAAAGTGAAAATTCGCGCCCTGGACCGCGATGGTAAACCATTTGAACTGGAAGCAGATGGTCTGTTAGCCATATGCATTCAGCATGAGATGGATCACCTGGTCGGTAAACTGTTCATGGATTACCTGTCACCGCTGAAACAACAACGTATTCGTCAGAAAGTTGAAAAACTGGATCGTCTGAAAGCCCGGGCTTAAGGATAAGAACTAACGTGTCAGAATCACTACGTATTATTTTTGCGGGAACACCTGACTTTGCAGCGCGTCATCTTGACGCGCTGTTGTCTTCTGGACATAACGTTGTCGGCGTGTTCACCCAACCGGACCGACCGGCAGGTCGCGGTAAAAAACTAATGCCCAGCCCGGTTAAAGTGCTGGCAGAAGAGAAAGGGTTACCGGTTTTTCAGCCTGTTTCCCTGCGTCCACAAGAAAACCAGCAACTGGTCGCCGATCTGCACGCTGATGTTATGGTCGTCGTCGCCTATGGCTTAATTCTGCCTAAAGCAGTGCTGGAGATGCCGCGTCTTGGCTGTATCAACGTTCATGGTTCACTGCTGCCACGCTGGCGCGGCGCCGCGCCAATCCAACGTTCGCTGTGGGCGGGCGATACAGAAACCGGCGTGACCATTATGCAAATGGATGTCGGTTTAGACACGGGCGACATGCTCTATAAACTCTCCTGCCCGATTACCGCAGAAGATACCAGCGGCACGTTATATGACAAACTGGCAGAGCTTGGCCCACAAGGGCTTATCGCCACATTGAAACAACTGGCAGACGGCACGGCGAAACCAGAAGTTCAGGACGAAACTCTTGTTACTTACGCCGAAAAGTTGAGTAAAGAAGAAGCGCGTATTGACTGGTCACTTTCGGCAGCGCAGCTTGAACACTGCATTCGCGCTTTCAACCCATGGCCAATGAGCTGGCTGGAAATTGAAGGACAACTGGTTAAAGTCTGGAAAGCGTCGGTCATTGATACGGCAACCAACGCTGCACCAGGAACGATCCTTGAAGCCAATAAACAAGGCATTCAGGTTGCGACTGGTGATGGCATCCTGAACCTGCTCTCGTTACAACCTGCGGGTAAGAAAGCGATGAGCGCGCAAGACCTCCTGAATTCTCGTCGGGAATGGTTTGTTCCGGGCAACCGTCTGGCCTGATAGTCCACTCTTCTAAGCCCGGTCTTGCCGGGCATTTTTATACTTATGAAAAAACAACGTAATTTACGTAGCATGGCGGCCCAGGCCGTTGAACAAGTCGTCGAGCAAGGGCAATCATTAAGCAACATTCTGCCACCGCTCCAGCAAAAAGTTTCTGATAAAGACAAAGCACTTCTTCAAGAGTTGTGCTTTGGCGTACTGCGTACGCTTTCGCAGTTAGACTGGCTGATTAATAAGTTAATGGCCCGTCCGATGACCGGCAAACAGCGCACTGTGCATTACCTGATTATGGTTGGTTTGTATCAACTGCTTTATACCCGCATTCCACCTCATGCTGCGCTGGCTGAAACGGTTGAAGGCGCTGTCGCAATTAAGCGCCCGCAACTTAAGGGGCTGATTAACGGCGTGTTACGCCAGTTCCAGCGTCAGCAAGAAGAGTTATTAGCCGAGTTTAATACCAGTGATGCACGTTATCTGCATCCTTCCTGGTTGCTGAAGCGTCTGCAAAAAGCGTATCCAGAGCAGTGGCAATCCATCGTCGAAGCCAATAACCAGCGTCCGCCAATGTGGCTGCGCATTAATCGTACGCATCATTCCCGCGACAACTGGCTTGCATTGCTGGATGAAGCAGGAATGAAAGGTTTCCCGCATGCGGATTACCCTGATGCTGTACGGCTAGAAACACCTGCACCTGTTCATGCGCTACCCGGTTTTGAAGACGGATGGGTTACCGTTCAGGATGCATCAGCACAAGGTTGCATGACCTGGCTTGCGCCACAAAACGGTGAACACATTCTGGATCTTTGTGCCGCCCCAGGCGGTAAAACAACGCATATCCTTGAGGTGGCACCAGAAGCGCAGGTTCTTGCGGTTGATATTGACGAACAGCGCCTCTCTCGCGTTTACGACAATTTAAAACGCCTTGGTATGAAGGCGACCGTGAAACAAGGTGATGGCCGCTACCCTTCCCAATGGTGTGGCGAGCAACAGTTTGATTCGCATTTTATTAGATGCGCCTTGTTCAGCAACGGGTGTGATTCGTCGTCATCCGGATATCAAGTGGTTACGTCGTGATCGCGATATCCCGGAACTCGCGCAACTGCAGTCTGAAATTCTCGACGCCATTTGGCCGCATTTAAAATCCGGTGGAACCCTGGTCTATGCCACCTGTTCGGTGTTACCGGAAGAGAATAGCCTGCAGGTTAAAGCCTTTTTGCAACGTACCGCTGATGCCGAACTTTGCGACACCGGAACACCAGAACAACCGGGTAAGCAAAATCTGCCTGGTGCCGAAGAGGGCGACGGCTTCTTTTACGCTAAGCTAATCAAAAAGTGATGACATAACGGGTCGCGACTGATGAAAATTATCATTCTGGGTGCCGGTCAGGTTGGCGGCACACTGGCGGAAAACCTGGTTGGCGAGAACAACGATATTACTGTTGTCGATACCAACGGTGAGCGTCTGCGGACCTTGCAGGATAAATTTGACCTGCGAGTCGTGCAGGGGCATGGCTCTCATCCACGCGTATTGCGGGAGGCTGGTGCCGACGACGCCGATATGCTGGTTGCTGTAACCAGTTCAGATGAAACCAATATGGTTGCCTGCCAGGTAGCCTACTCACTTTTCAACACCCCTAATCGCATCGCTCGTATCCGCTCACCAGACTACGTGCGCGATGCCGATAAGCTATTTCATTCAGATGCTGTACCGATTGATCATCTGATCGCACCAGAGCAGTTGGTTATCGATAATATTTACCGACTGATTGAGTATCCCGGCGCATTGCAGGTGGTGAACTTCGCTGAGGGTAAAGTCAGCCTCGCTGTGGTTAAAGCCTATTATGGCGGCCCGCTGATTGGTAATGCACTTTCGACCATGCGCGAACATATGCCACATATCGATACTCGTGTGGCAGCAATTTTCCGCCACGATCGCCCCATTCGTCCGCAAGGTTCGACCATTGTTGAAGCCGGTGATGAAGTGTTCTTTATTGCCGCCTCGCAGCATATACGCGCGGTGATGAGTGAATTACAGCGACTGGAAAAACCGTATAAGCGGATCATGCTGGTTGGTGGCGGTAATATCGGTGCAGGGCTGGCGCGTCGTCTGGAAAAAGATTACAGCGTCAAACTCATCGAACGTAATCAGCAGCGCGCTGCCGAACTGGCGGAAAAGTTGCAGAATACGATCGTCTTTTTTGGTGATGCGTCGGATCAAGAACTGCTGGCCGAAGAACATATCGATCAAGTTGATCTGTTTATTGCCGTCACCAACGATGACGAGGCCAATATCATGTCAGCCATGCTCGCCAAACGTATGGGTGCGAAAAAGGTGATGGTATTGATCCAGCGTCGCGCTTATGTGGATCTGGTTCAGGGGAGCGTGATCGATATTGCGATTTCACCACAACAAGCAACTATTTCTGCGTTGCTTAGTCATGTGCGAAAAGCAGATATTGTTGGTGTTTCCTCATTGCGCCGCGGCGTAGCAGAAGCTATTGAAGCCGTTGCTCACGGTGATGAAAGCACCTCGCGCGTTGTCGGCAGAGTCATTGATGAAATCAAGCTACCGCCGGGAACGATTATTGGAGCGGTGGTACGTGGAAACGACGTGATGATTGCCAATGACAATCTGCGCATTGAGCAAGGCGATCACGTAATTATGTTCCTCACAGATAAAAAGTTTATTACCGACGTCGAAAGACTCTTCCAGCCAAGTCCTTTCTTTTTGTAATTAATAAGGCGTCTAATGACGCCTTATTATTTCCCTTTGAATATCAAGGATTAATTAAATTCATTCCTGGCAGGAAAATAGCTTAACATTTGTTAGACTTATGGTTGTCGGCTTCATAGGGAGAATAACATGAGCATTATTAAAGAATTTCGCGAATTTGCGATGCGCGGGAACGTGGTGGATTTGGCGGTGGGTGTCATTATCGGTGCGGCATTCGGGAAGATCGTCTCTTCGCTGGTTGCCGATATCATCATGCCACCTTTGGGCTTATTAATTGGCGGGATCGATTTTAAACAGTTTGCTGTCACGCTACGCGATGCGCAGGGGGATATCCCTGCTGTTGTGATGCATTACGGTGTCTTCATTCAAAACGTCTTTGATTTTCTGATTGTGGCCTTTGCCATCTTTATGGCGATTAAGCTAATCAACAAACTGAATCGTAAGAAAGAAGAACCTGCAGCAGCACCTGCACCAACTAAAGAAGAAGTATTACTGACAGAGATTCGTGATTTGCTGAAAGAGCAAAATAACCGATCTTAACAAGCGCCTGAAAGCAGAAGGCCAGTGGTAAAAAAGTGATTTACTTTCTTGCCACTGGCCTCCCAGTTACCCCGATTGCCATGTTTTCCTTTTCGCATATAACTGCCTTTCCCTTTTTTATTTTTTTCTACACGCTGTCTGAACAAAGGGTCATGTAGTAATGCTTCAATCGCATTATCCTTTATCTGCCCTTTCGTATGCTGATATCGGCTCATAAAAACTCCAGTTGGTTATTTAACGGCGCGAGTGTAATCCCGTCAGTGCAAAAAATCAACAACCTGCTTTGACACCGCTGGCTCCTTGTTCAAGAGCTTCAAGGATAGAGCAATAAACGCTGCTATGGGCGCTACCACAACAGGCATCGTTAAGACGTTGCAAGGAACGCTGCATGTTCTGCAACTCGGCTATCCGCGCTTCCACTTCCTGTAATCTTTCCTGCACAATACCTTTTGATTCCTGACAAGTATGATGTTCAGGATCGATACGGATCGACAGCAACTCACGGATCGACTCCAGACTGAAACCAAGTTGTCTGGCATGCCGAATAAATTTCAACCGTTGGAGATCGCTTTCGGTATACAGACGAAAGCCTCCTACCGTACGAACTTCATGATCCATCATCTGCTGTTTTTCGTAATAACGTATTGTGTCGGGCGTAACTTCTGCCAGTTTTGCCAACTCACCAATGCGATACATAAATTATCTCTCAGTTGTCATTAATTTTATTCAGAAGCTTATCTGCATATTCGCCACGTAAAAATTCAGTGCTCAAACCTGCTTGCCGCAGTTTTAACTCCAGTAAAGATAACTGGCGGCTAACCTCTTGATATTTCGGATCATCCTGACGAATGCCTCTGAGAATATCCAAAAGCTGAATTGCTTCCTTCCGCTGCTCAAGTTCTGGCGGTAAACAGCCGGAATTCTTTAACAAGCGATAGCCCGCACGCAGTTCCGGCGGCACGTGTGTGTCATCTTCCAGGATTAATGGTTCACCACTGCCTGGGAGATTTTCAAACTCACCTTTAGCCTGTGCTTCAGTAATATGGCGCTCTGCCCACTGGTCAAGTAACCACATAAATACTCCAGGGGATGAACAAAAAGAGTACAGCTATTGTAGATAAGTGGGGATACTACAGATATAAAAAAACCCGCCGGGGCGGGTTTTTTTACGTTGCTTCAGATTACTCTGCAGCAGCTTCTGCTTTCTCTGAACGATCAACCAGCTCGATGTAAGCCATCGGCGCGTTGTCGCCTGCACGGAAGCCACACTTCAGAATACGAGTGTAACCACCGGCACGGCTCGCGAAACGCGGGCCCAGTTCGTTAAACAGTTTTGCCACGATCTCGTTATCACGAGTACGGGCGAATGCCAGACGACGATTAGCAACGCTATCAGTCTTGGCAAGAGTAATCAGCGGCTCAACTACGCGGCGCAGCTCTTTCGCTTTAGGCAGAGTCGTCTTGATGATTTCATGACGAACCAGTGAACCTGCCATATTGCGGAACATAGCCTGGCGATGGCTGCTGTTGCGGTTCAGTTGACGACCACTCTTACGATGGCGCATGACCTTATCCTTCTCAGTAAAACCTTAACCTGTGATCCGGTTACTCGTCAGCGATGCTTGCCGGTGGCCAGTTTTCCAGGCGCATACCCAGAGACAGTCCACGGGAAGCCAGCACGTCTTTAATCTCAGTAAGAGATTTTTTACCAAGGTTAGGCGTTTTAAGGAGCTCAACCTCGGTACGTTGTACCAGATCACCGATATAGTGGATAGCTTCTGCTTTAAGGCAGTTAGCAGAGCGGACAGTCAATTCCAGATCGTCAACAGGGCGCAGCAGGATCGGATCGAACTCTGGTTTCTCTTCTTTCACTTCCGGCTGACGTACATCACGTAAGTCAACGAAAGCTTCCAGTTGTTCAGCCAGAATGGTTGCCGCACGACGAATCGCCTCTTCAGGATCGATTGTGCCGTTGGTTTCCATTTCGATGACCAGCTTGTCCAGGTCGGTACGCTGTTCTACACGCGCTGCTTCAACATTGTAGGCAATACGCTCTACAGGGCTGTAGCATGCGTCGACCAGCAGACGGCCGATTGGGCGCTCATCTTCTTCCGAATGAATTCGGGTAGAAGCCGGCACATAACCACGACCGCGCTGAACTTTGATACGCATGCTAATAGACGCGTTCTCATCGGTCAGGTGGCAGATCACGTGCTGCGGCTTGACGATTTCGACATCACCGTCGTGGGTGATATCGGCTGCAGTCACAGGGCCAATGCCAGATTTATTCAAGGTAAGAATAACTTCATCTTTGCCCTGAACTCTCACCGCCAGCCCTTTCAGGTTGAGCAGGATTTCCAGGATATCTTCCTGAACGCCTTCTTTGGTGCTGTACTCATGTAGTACACCATCAATCTCAACCTCGGTCACCGCGCAACCCGGCATCGATGAGAGCAGAATACGGCGCAGTGCGTTACCCAGAGTATGGCCAAAGCCACGCTCTAAAGGCTCAAGGGTCACCTTGGCGTGCGTCGAACTCACTTGCTCGATATCAACCAGGCGCGGTTTTAGAAACTCTGTCACAGAACCCTGCATTGTGTCCTCTCTTTGGTACTAAGCTTTACTTGGAGTAAAGCTCGACGATCAGGTGTTCGTTAATGTCCGCAGACAGATCAGAACGCTCCGGCTTACGCTTAAACGTACCTTCCATCTTGCCAGCATCAACTTCCAGCCAGGTTGGCTTTTCACGCTGCTCAGCCAGCTCCAGAGCGGCTTTCACGCGAGACTGCTTCTTCGCTTTCTCACGAATGCTTACAACGTCATTCGGACTAACCTGATAAGAAGCGATGTTAACAACACGACCGTTTACCATAATTGCTTTATGGCTAACCAGCTGACGTGCTTCTGCACGAGTGGCACCGAAGCCCATACGGTATACAACGTTGTCCAGACGACCTTCCAGCAGAGCCAACAGGTTTTCACCGGTGTTGCCTTTCAGACGTGCTGCTTCTTTGTAGTAGTTACGGAACTGACGCTCCAGCACACCATAGATACGGCGAACTTTTTGCTTTTCACGCAACTGCACACCATAGTCAGACAGACGCGGTTTACGCGCACCGTGCTGGCCAGGAGCTTGTTCAATTTTACACTTGGTATCGATCGCGCGAACGCCAGACTTAAGGAATAAGTCGGTGCCCTCACGACGGCTCAGCTTGAGCTTAGGACCCAAATATCTTGCCATTTTCTTTCTCCAACAAACCTGGAAAACGAAGCGTTATACGCGACGTTTTTTTCGGCGGACGACAACCGTTATGAGGGATCGGAGTCACATCAGTAATGTTAGTGATGCGGAAACCTGCGGCGTTCAGAGCACGAATAGTAGATTCGCGGCCTGGACCCGGACCTTTAACCATAACTTCCAGATTCTTGATACCGTATTCTTTCACGGCGTCAGCGCAACGCTCTGCTGCAACCTGAGCTGCAAACGGAGTGGATTTGCGAGAACCACGGAAACCGGAACCACCGGCTGTTGCCCAACCCAACGCGTTACCCTGACGATCAGTGATAGTCACGATGGTGTTGTTGAAAGAAGCATGGATATGAGCCACGCCGTCAGAGACTTGTTTTCTTACACGTTTACGTGCACGAATTGGTGCCTTTGCCATTATTCAATCACCCCGATTATTTCTTGATCGGTTTGCGCGGACCCTTACGGGTACGTGCGTTGGTCTTGGTACGCTGACCGCGAACCGGTAGACCACGACGATGACGCAAACCGCGATAGCAACCAAGATCCATCAGGCGCTTGATGCTCATGCTGATTTCACGGCGCAGATCACCTTCAACGACAAATTTGGCAACTTCGTCACGCAGCGTGTCGATTTGTCCTTCAGACAGCTCACTGATCTTAACATCTTCAGCGATACCCGCTGCAGCCAGGATGGCTTTAGAACGGGTCTTGCCGACGCCATAAATCGAAGTTAATGCGATTACGGCATGCTTATGATCAGGAATGTTAATGCCTGCTATACGGGCCACTATGCACTCCTACTATTTAATATGTACGTTCCATGCTGAAAAGCCCGTTTTCAGGATACTCAAATGGAAACGCACAGACATACAAAAGATTGGCTGGCTAATCTAGCCAGCTCAACCCAACTTTGCAAGAAAAATATGCGAATAAATCAGCCTTGGCGCTGTTTATGCTTCGGCTCGGCACTGCAAATCACACGGATGACACCATCACGCTTAACGATTTTGCAGTTACGGCATAATTTCTTGACGGAAGCACGAACTTTCATTTTTACTCTCCGTAACTTCTCGGGCGACCAATTATCGGCCGTAGCCTTTCAGGTTCGCCTTCTTCAATGCAGACTCATACTGACTGGACATCATCAGAGTTTGCACTTGAGCCATAAAGTCCATAATCACGACAACAACGATAAGCAGTGAGGTCCCACCGAAGTAGAACGGTACTTTCATTGCATCACGCATGAACTCCGGGATCAGGCAGATAAAGGTAATGTACAGCGCACCAACCAGGGTCAGGCGGGTCATTACTTTATCGATATACTTCGCCGTTTGCTCTCCCGGACGAATTCCTGGTACAAATGCACCGGACTTCTTCAGGTTATCTGCTGTTTCACGCGGGTTGAAAACCAACGCCGTGTAGAAGAAACAGAAGAAGATGATTGCAGACGCATAGAGTAACACATAAAGCGGTTGCCCAGGCTGCAAATACAGCGAAATTGTTGTCAGCCAGTTCCAACCAGTACCGCCCCCGAACCATGACGCGATGGTAGCCGGGAACAGAATAATACTGGAAGCGAAGATTGCCGGGATTACCCCCGCCATATTCACTTTCAGCGGTAAATGTGTGCTCTGTGCAGCATAGACACGACGACCTTGCTGACGTTTTGCGTAGTTTACCACAATGCGGCGTTGACCACGCTCAACAAATACAACAAAGAACGTCACTGCAAATACTAATACTGCAACCAACAGCAACACGAGGAAGTGCAGGTCGCCTTGACGCGCTTGCTCGATAGTATGGGCAATGGCTGGCGGGAGTCCCGCGACAATACCGGCGAAGATAATGATTGAAATACCGTTGCCGATACCTCGTTCAGTGATCTGTTCGCCCAACCACATCAGGAACATCGTTCCTGTGACCAGACTTACAACAGCGGTGAAGTAGAATGCAAAGCCCGGGTTAATAACCAGGCCTTGCATACCAGGCATATTCGGCAGACCGGTAGCAATACCGATCGACTGGAATATTGCCAGCACCAGAGTACCGTAACGGGTGTACTGGCTGATCTTACGACGACCAGACTCCCCTTCTTTCTTAATTTCTGCCAACGTTGGGTGAACCACCGTCAGCAGCTGGATAATGATCGACGCCGAAATATACGGCATGATCCCCAGAGCAAAGATAGAAGCACGGCTGAGAGCACCACCAGAGAACATGTTAAACATCTCAATGATGGTGCCTCGCTGTTGCTCAAGCAGTTTGGCAAGTACAGCGGCATCAATACCAGGGATCGGAATAAAAGAGCCAATACGGAACACAATCAGCGCACCGATAACAAACAGCAGTCTGCGTTTCAGCTCGCCTAAGCCACCTTTGGCACTTTGAAAATCTAATCCCGGTTGTTTAGCCATCTGCTACTTATTCCTCGATTTTACCGCCAGCAGCTTCGATAGCAGCACGAGCGCCTTTAGTAACACGCAGGCCACGAACAGTTACCGGAGTAGTTACTTCGCCAGCCAAGATCACTTTCGCGAACTCGATCTGGATACCGATAATGTTAGCCGCTTTCAGCGTGTTCAGGTCTACAACACCGCCTTCTACTTTAGCCAGGTCAGACAGACGAACTTCGGCTGTAATCGCTGCTTTACGAGAAGTGAAGCCGAATTTCGGCAGACGACGGTACAGAGGCATCTGACCACCCTCGAAACCGCGACGTACGCCACCGCCAGAACGAGATTTCTGACCTTTGTGACCACGACCACCGGTTTTACCGAGGCCAGAACCGATACCACGACCCAGGCGTTTACCCGCCTTTTTGGAGCCTTCGGCCGGAGACAGAGTATTTAAACGCATCTCTTACTCCTCAACTTTAACCATGAAGGAAACCGCGTTGATCATACCGCGAATAGCAGGAGTATCCTCGCGCTCTACGGTGTGACCAATACGACGCAGACCCAGGCCAAGCAGCGTTGCCTTGTGTTTCGGCAGACGACCGATTGCACTGCGGGTTTGAGTAATTTTAATAGTCTTTGCCATGGTTTATTTCCCCAGAATTTCTTCAACGGATTTACCACGCTTGGCAGCGACCATTTCTGGAGAATTCATATTTTCCAGGCCATCGATAGTTGCACGAACCACGTTAATCGGGTTGGTGGAACCATACGCTTTAGCCAGAACGTTATGAACCCCAGCGACTTCCAGAACGGCGCGCATTGCACCACCGGCGATGATACCGGTACCTTCGGAAGCCGGCTGCATGAATACGCGAGAACCCGTATGAACACCTTTAACAGGGTGTTGCAGAGTGCCGTTATTCAGCGCGACGTTAATCATATTGCGACGGGCTTTTTCCATCGCTTTCTGGATCGCTGCTGGAACTTCACGCGCTTTACCGTAACCAAAACCAACGCGACCGTTACCATCGCCAACTACAGTCAGAGCTGTGAAGGAGAAAATACGACCACCTTTAACGGTTTTAGATACGCGGTTTACCGCGATCAGCTTTTCCTGCAGTTCGCCAGCTTGTTTTTCGATGTGAGCCATCTTACACCTCTACCTTAGAACTGAAGGCCAGCTTCACGGGCAGCATCTGCCAGTGCCTGGACACGACCATGATATTGGAACCCGGAACGGTCAAAGGATACATCTTTGATGCCTTTTTCCAGAGCGCGTTCAGCGACAGCTTTACCCACAGCTGCAGCCGCGTCTTTGTTACCGGTGTACTTCAGTTGTTCAGCGATAGCTTTTTCTACAGTAGAAGCAGCTACCAGAACTTCAGAACCGTTCGGTGCAATTACCTGTGCGTAAATGTGACGCGGGGTACGATGTACCACCAGGCGAGTTGCGCCCAGCTCCTGGAGCTTGCGGCGTGCGCGGGTCGCACGACGGATACGAGCAGATTTCTTATCCATAGTGTTACCTTACTTCTTCTTAGCCTCTTTGGTACGCACGACTTCGTCGGCGTAACGAACACCCTTGCCTTTGTAAGGCTCAGGACGACGGTAGGCGCGCAGATCCGCTGCAACCTGGCCGATCATCTGCTTATCAGCGCCTTTCAGCACGATTTCAGTCTGAGTCGGACATTCAGCAGTGATACCCGCAGGCAGCTGATGGTCAACAGGATGAGAGAAACCCAGAGACAGGTTAATCACATTGCCTTTAACCGCTGCACGGTAACCTACACCAACCAGCTGCAGCTTCTTAGTGAAGCCTTCGGTAACACCGATAACCATTGAGTTCAGCAGGGCACGCGCGGTACCAGCCTGAGCCCAACCGTCTGCGTAACCATCACGCGGACCGAAGGTCAGGGTATTATCTGCATGTTTAACTTCAACAGCATCGTTGAGAGTACGAGTCAGCTCGCCGTTTTTACCTTTGATCGTAATAACCTGACCGTTGATTTTTACATCAACGCCGGCAGGAACAACGACCGGTGCTTTAGCAACACGAGACATTTTTTCCTCCGATTAGGCTACGTAGCAGATAATTTCGCCACCAAGACCAGCCTGGCGCGCTGCACGATCAGTCATAACACCTTTAGAGGTAGAAACAACTGCGATACCCAGACCCGCCATAACTTTCGGCAGCTCATCTTTACGTTTATAGATGCGCAGACCTGGGCGGCTGACACGCTGAATGCTTTCTACAACAGCTTTGCCCTGGAAATACTTCAGAGTAAGTTCCAGTTCAGGCTTGGTGTCGCCTTCAACTTTAAAATCTTCAATAAAACCTTCTTCCTTCAGCACGTTGGCGATTGCCACTTTCAGCTTGGAGGAAGGCATGGTGACCGCAGCTTTGTTCGCGGCCTGACCGTTACGGATACGGGTCAGCATATCCGCGATCGGATCTTGCATGCTCATCTGTCTTTACTCCCGTGATTCAATTGGTGACAATTACCAGCTAGCCTTTTTCAGACCCGGGATTCACCGCGCATAGCGGCTTCACGGACCTTAATACGGCTCAACCCGAACTTCCGCAGGAAACCATGCGGACGACCTGTTTGACGGCAGCGGTTACGCTGACGAGACGGGCTGGAATCACGCGGCAGAGTCTGCAGCTTGAGAACAGCATTCCAACGATCTTCGTCGGAAGCGTTCACATCAGAGATGATCGCTTTCAGTTCAGCGCGTTTCGCGAAGTATTTATCAGCTAAAGCTACGCGTTTTACTTCGCGTGCTTTCATTGATTGCTTAGCCATTTAGTAACCCTACCTTACTTGCGGAACGGGAAGTCAAAGGCAGCCAGCAGAGCACGGCCTTCTTCGTCAGATTTCGCAGTAGTGGTAATGGTAATATCCAAACCACGAACGCGGTCGACTTTATCGTAGTCGATTTCTGGGAAGATGATCTGCTCACGGACACCCATGCTGTAGTTACCACGACCGTCGAAAGACTTAGCGGACAAGCCACGGAAGTCACGGATACGCGGTACAGCAATAGTGATCAGGCGCTCAAAGAACTCCCACATGCGCTCGCCACGCAGAGTTACTTTACAGCCGATCGGATAGCCCTGACGGATTTTGAAGCCTGCAACAGATTTGCGTGCTTTGGTGATCAGCGGTTTTTGACCGGAGATTGCTGCCAGGTCTGCTGCTGCGTTATCCAGCAGTTTTTTGTCAGCGATCGCTTCACCAACACCCATGTTCAGGGTGATCTTCTCGACCCGAGGGACTTGCATGACAGAATTGTAGTTAAACTCAGTCATGAGTTTTTTAACTACTTCGTCTTTGTAGTAATCATGCAGTTTCGCCATCGTACTACTCCAAATTACTTGATAGTTTCGCTGTTAGACTTGAAGAAACGGACTTTTTTGCCGTCTTCGAATCTAAAGCCTACACGGTCAGCCTTGCCGGTTGCCGCATTGAAGATTGCTACGTTGGAAACCTGAATAGCGGCTTCTTTTTCAACGATGCCACCCGGTTGGTTCAGGGCCGGAACCGGCTTCTGATGTTTCTTAACCAGGTTGATACCTTCAACAATGACCTTGCCGGAAGACAGGACATTCTTAACTTTACCGCGTTTACCTTTATCTTTACCGGTTAACACGATAACTTCGTCATCACGACGGATTTTCGCTGCCATGATTCGCTCCTTAGAGTACTTCTGGTGCCAGAGAGATAATTTTCATGAACTTCTCACTACGAAGCTCACGAGTTACCGGCCCAAAAATACGCGTACCGATAGGCTGCTCGCTGTTGTTGTTCAGAAGAACACAAGCATTACCATCGAAGCGAATGACAGAACCGTCCGGGCGACGAACACCCTTCTTGGTGCGCACCACTACCGCCTTCAGCACATCACCTTTTTTGACCTTACCACGCGGAATTGCTTCTTTGATGGTGATCTTGATGATGTCGCCTACGCCTGCGTAGCGACGGTGCGAGCCACCCAGAACCTTGATACACATTACGCGACGTGCACCGGAGTTGTCGGCGACGTTCAGCATAGTCTGTTCTTGGATCATTTTAGTGCTCCGCTAATGTCAACTACTACTGAGACCCGAAAATCAGGTCGTTAAAAATCCCCATATCGAGGGCGCGGCATTATAACACCGCTTCAAGGATATGGGTAGAAAAAATAAACGGCTCATTTCTGAGCCGTTTATTCGTATCGAGAGAGTGTACTGTATTACAGAACCGCTTTCTCTACAACGCGAACCAGCGTCCAGGATTTAGTCTTGGACAGCGGACGGCATTCGCGGATTTCAACCACGTCACCGATACCGCATTCGTTGTTCTCGTCATGTACGTGCAGTTTGGTCGTACGCTTGATGAATTTACCGTAGATCGGGTGTTTCACAAAACGTTCGATAGCAACAACAATGGATTTCTCCATTTTGTCGCTAACAACGCGACCTTGCAGAGTACGGATTTTATCGGTCATTACGCACCCGCCTTCTCGTTCAGTAAAGTCTTAACGCGTGCGACATCGCGACGCACTTGCTTCAACAGGTGAGACTGTTGCAGCTGGCCACTTGCAGCCTGCATACGCAGGTTGAACTGCTCACGCAGCAGGTTCAGCAGCTCGGTGTTCAGCTCTTCAACGCTCTTCTCACGCAGCTCTTTTGCTTTCATTACATCACCGTCTTAGTTACAAAGGTGGTTTTAATCGGCAGTTTCGCTGCTGCCAGCTTGAATGCTTCACGGGCCAGCTCTTCCGGAACACCGTCCATTTCATACAGGACTTTACCCGGCTGAATCAAGGCAACCCAATACTCCACGTTACCTTTACCTTTACCCATACGCACTGCCAGCGGCTTTTCAGTGATCGGTTTGTCCGGGAACACACGGATCCAGATCTTACCTTGACGCTTAACTGCACGGGTCATAGCACGACGTGCTGCTTCGATCTGACGTGCAGTCAGACGACCACGGCCAACAGCTTTCAGACCGAAGCTGCCGAAGCTAACATCCGTACCCTGCGCCAGACCGCGGTTACGGCCTTTGTGCATTTTACGGAATTTTGTACGCTTTGGTTGTAACATCAGCGACGCTCCTTATTTACGGCCTTTACGCTGCTGCTTTTTAGGCTGAGCAGCCGGTTTTTCCGGTTGTTCAACAGCAGCCATACCACCCAGGATCTCGCCTTTGAAGATCCACACTTTAACGCCGATTACACCGTAAGTGGTGTGCGCTTCAGAGGTGTTGTAGTCGATGTCAGCACGCAGAGTGTGCAGCGGTACGCGACCTTCGCGGTACCATTCGGTACGTGCGATTTCCGCGCCGCCCAGACGGCCGCTAACTTCAACTTTAATACCTTTAGCGCCCAGACGCATTGCGTTCTGTACAGCACGCTTCATAGCACGACGGAACATAACGCGACGTTCCAGCTGAGAAGTGATGCTGTCAGCAACCAGTTTTGCGTCCAGTTCAGGCTTACGAACTTCGGCGATGTTGATCTGTGCAGGAACGCCAGCGATGTCCGCTACGACCTTACGCAGTTTTTCTACGTCTTCACCTTTTTTACCGATAACGATACCCGGGCGAGCAGTGTGAATGGTTACACGAATGCTCTTAGCCGGACGCTCGATAACGATACGAGATACGGACGCTTTAGCCAGTTCCTTTGTCAGGTACTGACGTACTTTAAAATCGCTGTCCAGGTTGTCAGCGAATTCTTTGGTGTTCGCAAACCAGGTAGAGTTCCATGGTTTTACAATACCCAGGCGAATACCATTAGGATGTACTTTCTGACCCATTGCTAGTCTCCAGAGTCTCAGCGATCGGACACAACCACAGTGATGTGGCTGGTGCGCTTCAGGATGCGATCTGCACGACCTTTTGCACGCGGCATAATGCGCTTCATGCTCGGGCCTTCGTCTACGAAAATTTTCGTAACTTTCAGATCGTCAATGTCAGCGCCATCGTTGTGTTCAGCGTTAGCAATGGCAGATTCCAGAACTTTCTTGACCAGTACAGCCGCTTTCTTGTTGGTGTAGGTCAAAATATCCAGAGCCTGCGACACTTTCTTACCGCGAATCAGGTCAGCAACAAGGCGAACCTTCTGAGCAGAAGAACGAGCATGGCGATGTTTAGCGATAGTTTCCATCTCTTCCTCCTACCTTATTTCTTTTTCGCTTTTTTATCAGCAGCGTGGCCGCGATAAGTACGAGTCGGTGCGAATTCACCCAGTTTGTGGCCGACCATTTCGTCGGTTACAAATACCGGAACGTGCTGACGACCATTATGGACAGCGATGGTCAAACCGATCATGTTAGGAAAGATCGTTGAACGACGGGACCAAGTGCGCAGGGGCTTCTTGTCTCCGCTTTCCACCGCTTTCTCTACCTTCTTCAGCAAGTGCAGGTCAATAAAAGGACCTTTCTTGAGAGAACGTGGCATGGCTTATCCTCTAAAATTATTTGCTACGGCGACGTACGATGAATTTATCAGTACGCTTGTTGCTGCGGGTCTTCTTACCTTTGGTCTGAACGCCCCACGGAGTTACCGGGTGCTTACCAAAGTTACGACCTTCACCACCACCATGTGGGTGGTCTACCGGGTTCATCGCGGTACCGCGAACGGTCGGACGAACACCACGCCAGCGTGCAGCACCTGCTTTACCCAGAACGCGCAGCATATGCTCAGCATTGCCAACTTCGCCCAGAGTTGCACGGCAGTCTGCTTCTACTTTACGCATTTCACCAGAACGCAGACGCAGGGTGACATAAGCACCATCACGAGCAACGATCTGAACGTAAGTACCAGCGGAACGTGCCAGCTGACCGCCTTTACCTGGTTTCATTTCTACGTTGTGAACAGTAGAACCAACCGGGATGTTGCGCATCGGCAGGGTGTTACCTGGTTTGATTGCAGCATCAACGCCAGACTGAATCTGGTCGCCAGCTTTCAGGCCTTTAGGGGCCAGGATGTAACGGCGCTCACCGTCTTTGTACAGAACCAGCGCGATGTTCGCGGAACGGTTCGGATCGTACTCAAGACGTTCAACAACTGCCGGGATACCGTCTTTGTTGCGTTTGAAATCAACAATACGGTAAGCCTGCTTGTGGCCACCACCGATATGACGAGTGGTGATACGGCCATTGTTGTTACGACCACCGGATTTGCTGTTTTTTTCCAGCAACGGAGCAAAAGGTTTGCCCTTGTGCAGCTCAGGGTTAACCACTTTAACAACGTGGCGACGACCCGGAGATGTCGGTTTACATTTAACAACTGCCATTGTATTACTCCTCCGACTTACTCAGCGCCGCCAACGAAGTCCAGATTCTGGCCTTCTTTCAGGGTGACGTAAGCTTTTTTCCAGTCGCTACGACGACCGATACGCTGTCCGTGACGTTTAACTTTCCCTTTAACTACCAGGGTGTTAACGACTTCGACTTCGACTTCAAACAGTTTCTGCACAGCAGCTTTGATTTCTGCTTTGGTCGCGTCTTTAGCAACTTTGAGTACGATGGTGTTGGATTTTTCCATCGCAGTAGACGCTTTTTCAGAAACGTGCGGTGCACGCAGCACCTTCAGCAGACGTTCTTCACGAATCATGCCAGCATCTCCTCAACTTGCTTAACAGCATCAGCAGTCATTACGACTTTGTCGAAGGCGATCAGGCTAACCGGGTCGATACCAGTTGCATCGCGTACGTCAACCTTGTGCAGGTTGCGCGCAGCCAGGAACAGGTTCTCGTCCAGCTCACCGGTGATGATCAGCACATCTTCCAGAGCCATGTCTTTCAGTTTCTGTGCCAGCAGCTTGGTTTTCGGTGCTTCTACAGAGAACTTCTCGACAACGATCAGACGATCCTGACGTACCAGTTCGGACAGGATGCTTTTCAGCGCGCCGCGGTACATCTTCTTGTTAACTTTTTGACTGTGGTCCTGCGGACGAGCAGCGAAGGTCACGCCACCAGAACGCCAAATCGGGCTCTTGATAGAACCAGAACGCGCACGGCCGGTGCCTTTCTGGCGCCACGGTTTTTTACCGGAACCAGTTACTTCAGCACGAGTCTTCTGAGCACGAGTACCCTGACGAGCACCGGCTGCATAAGCAACAACAACCTGGTGAACCAGCGCTTCGTTGAAATCACGACCGAAGGTAGTTTCGGAAACAGTCAGCGCGCTCTGCGCGTCTTTCAATACTAATTCCATTGCTATCTCCTTACGCCTTCACAGCTGGTTTAACGATCAGGTCGCTACCGGTTGCACCCGGGACAGCACCTTTAACCAGCAGCAGGTTGCGCTCAGCGTCAACGCGTACTACGTCAAGGCTCTGAACGGTTACACGTTCGTTACCCATCTGACCTGCCATTTTCTTGCCTTTGAACACTTTGCCCGGAGTCTGGTTCTGACCGATAGAACCCGGAACGCGGTGAGACAAGGAGTTACCGTGGGTTGCGTCCTGGGTACGGAAGTTCCAGCGCTTAACGGTACCTGCGAAACCTTTACCTTTAGAGGTGCCAGTTACGTCAACTTTTTTAACGTCAGCAAACAGTTCAACGCTAATGCTCTGACCTACAGTGAACTCTTCGCCTTCAGCCAGGCGGAATTCCCACAGACCACGGCCAGCTTCTACGCCAGCTTTAGCGAAGTGGCCAGCTTCAGGCTTGGTCACACGGTTAGCTTTTTTAGCACCGGTGGTTACCTGAATAGCACGGTAGCCATCGTTAGCCAGGTCTTTAACCTGAGTAACGCGGTTTGCTTCAACTTCGATTACGGTTACTGGGATAGAAACGCCGTCTTCTGTGAAGATACGGGTCATACCCACTTTTTTACCGACTAAACCAATCATTGTTTCAACCTCTCAATCGCTCAATGACCTGATTAACCCAGGCTGATCTGCACGTCTACACCGGCAGCCAGATCCAGACGCATCAGAGCATCAACGGTTTTCTCGGTTGGCTCAACGATGTCAACCAGACGCAAGTGAGTACGGATTTCGTACTGATCGCGCGCGTCTTTGTTGACGTGCGGAGAGATCAGAACAGTGAAGCGCTCTTTGCGTGTCGGCAGCGGGATCGGACCACGGACCTGCGCACCAGTGCGCTTGGCAGTCTCGACGATTTCCGCGGTTGCTTGATCGATCAGACGATGATCAAACGCTTTCAGGCGGATACGGATTCTTTGGTTCTGCATGAGACCAGAGCTCCAATTATTTTATAAACGAAAATGATTACTCCTCAGACCCATTACGATTGATGGGAGAGTGTAACCGTTCTTACGTAGCCCCCCGATTGGGAGCATTGTTAGGTAGCCAAATTCGGCTAACTGAGGTTCAGATTGAACCTGCTGTCAACTACGACAAGCCCGCGCATTATACGCAAATCTGAGATTGACGCAAGCATCGGGTAGAAATTAATCGCAACGCACAGATTGCGAGCTGCATTCCACGAAATTTGTAAGGTCGTGAAGATAGCGTTTTTCACCGGAACCTGGTTAACAAACCAGCGATTTCGCTGTTGCTGAGTATCCGGAGTTATTCGATGGTGATACTCCAATTACAGAGGATGTTTTATGGTCGCTACCCTTCCCTTTCTGATTTTGTACGTTTGCTTATCAGTCCTGCTGTTTTTCTGGGATGCAAAGCATGGCTTGTTACCTGACAGGTTTACCTGCCCGCTACTCTGGTCAGGTCTTTTGTTCTATCAGGTTTGTCATCCTGACGGTTTAGCCGATGCGTTAGTGGGGGGCGATTATTGGTTACGGCACATTCGCTGTCATTTACTGGGGATATCGCATACTGCGTCATAAAGAAGGATTAGGCTATGGTGATGTGAAGTTTCTCGCCGCCCTTGGCGCCTGGCATACATGGGCCTTCTTGCCACGGCTGGTTTTCCTTGCCGCCTCATTCGCTTGTGGAGCCGTAGTTATTGGTCTGCTCATGAGAGGAAAAGAATCATTAAAAAACCCGCTGCCTTTTGGGCCATTTCTGGCAGCTGCGGGTTTCATTGTAGGCTGGGATAGTCTGCTGTCAGGCTATTAATCTTTAACTTTAATTTGTGATTGCAGATAATTTTGCAGGCCGATTTTACCGATGAGATCCAGTTCAGTTTCGAGCCAGTCGATATGACCTTCTTCATCAGCAAGGATTTCGATCATCATATCGCGGCTAACATAGTCATGAACGCTGTCGGCATAAGCGATAGCCTCACGAAGATCCTTCGCACCTTCCAGCTCTAATCGCAGGTCGGATTGCAGCATCTCTTCGACATCTTCACCGATCCCTAGCTTGCCTAAATCCTGTAAGTTAGGGATCCCTTCTAAGAACAAAATACGCTCGATATATTTATCGGCGTGCTTCATCTCATCGATAGATTCATGGTATTCGACATCATTAAGGCGCATCAGACCCCAGTTTTTAAACATACGGGCATGAAGAAAATACTGGTTGATCGCGACAAGCTCATTTCCCAATAGTTTATTGAGATAATTTATGATTTTAACATCACCTTTCATTTTATAGTCCCTCCGCTTCCACTATTAGAGCGTAGATGGGGCTAGCGGGATGTCAAAAAATAAGCGTGAGCTTCAGGCAATCTCTTTAAATTCTGGCATCTGCATCAACTCGTCCTGCATCACTTCGCGCGCGGCGCGAATGCACTTACCACATTGATTTCCCACAGGAATAAACTTGCGTAATTGTTGGAAAGACTGAGGATGAAACTGACGAACTACCTGGCGAATTTTTTTTGTCACTTACACCATTACACAAACAAACGTACATGATTACTCCCGTTCAAATTCTGCGCAAAGTGTAAATGAGAATAGTTATGATTACAATAGCACAGTTTTATTTGCGCCACAGTTCAGCGAGCGAAATTACGACTAAATATTTCGAACTCAAATTACGGGCAGCAAAAAGGGCGCCTAAGCGCCCTTTTTAATTCGAAACTAATTAACGCGTAATTAGCTCAGAACTTTAGCAACAACGCCCGCACCAACGGTACGGCCGCCTTCACGGATTGCGAAACGCAGACCGTCGTCCATCGCGATCGGGTGGATCAGGGTAACAACCATTTTGATGTTGTCGCCCGGCATTACCATCTCTACGCCTTCCGGCAGTTCGATGGTACCAGTCACGTCAGTAGTACGGAAGTAGAACTGCGGACGGTAGCCTTTGAAGAACGGAGTATGACGGCCGCCTTCATCTTTGGACAGAATGTACACTTCAGATTCGAACTTGGTGTGCGGCTTGATGGTGCCCGGCTTAGCCAGTACCTGACCACGTTCGATTTCTTCACGTTTGATACCACGCAGCAGAACACCTACGTTCTCACCAGCACGGCCTTCGTCCAGCAGTTTGCGGAACATTTCAACGCCAGTACAGGTAGACTTCTGAGTCTCTTTGATACCAACGATTTCAACTTCTTCACCAACTTTGATGATACCGCGTTCTACACGACCGGTAACAACGGTACCACGACCGGAGATGGAGAATACGTCTTCGATCGGCAGCAGGAACGGCTTGTCAATCGCACGCTCTG